>NZ_SZZH01000013.1 GCF_005298075.1 Nakamurella flava | reverse complement strand
CCGGAGAACGCGGGCACGAAATACGCCCCACCATTGTCTTCCACGGTGTTGGCCAGCGTCTCGATCTCCGGGGCCGAGGAGATGATGCCCAGGTTGTCGCGCAGCCACTGCACCAACGACCCCGACACCGCGATCGACCCCTCCAGGGCGTACACGGTGGCCTGGTCACCGATCTTGTAACACACCGTGGTCAACAGGCCGTTCTTGGACGGCACCTTCTCCGTCCCGGTGTTGATCAACATGAAGTTGCCGGTGCCATAGGTGTTCTTCGCTTCACCCACCGACAGACACGCCTGACCGAACGTCGCGGCCTGCTGATCACCCAGGATCCCCGCGATCGGCACCCCCGCGAACGACCCCTTGGCCCGGCCCTGCCCGTACACCTCCGACGACGAGCGGATCTCCGGCAGCATCGACAACGGAATCCCCATGTCCGCCGCGATCTCCGGATCCCACGACAGGGTGTCCAGGTCCATCAACAGGGTGCGGGAGGCGTTCGTCGGATCGGTGACATGGATCCCGCCGTTCACCCCACCGGTCATGTTCCACAACGTCCAGGTGTCCATGTTCCCGAACAACAGATCCCCGGCCTCGGCCTTGGCCCGGGCGCCGTCGACGTTGTCCAGGATCCACTTGATCTTCGGACCCGAGAAATACGTGGCCAACGGCAGGCCGACCTTGTCCTTGTACCGCTCCGCCCCACCACCCAGGTCCCCGAGCTGCCGGCAGATCTTGTCCGTCCGGGTGTCCTGCCACACGATCGCGTTATAGACCGGCTGACCGGTGGTCTTGTCCCACACCATCGCGGTCTCCCGCTGATTGGTGATCCCCACCGCCGCGATATCGGACTCGTTCAGATCCGCCTTCGCCAACGCATCCGCCGCGACCAGCCGAGTGTTCTCCCAGATCTCGACCGGATCGTGCTCCACCCACCCCGCCTTCGGGAAGATCTGCTCATGCTCACGCTGAGC
>NZ_SZZH01000012.1 GCF_005298075.1 Nakamurella flava | reverse complement strand
CGGGTCGTCGAAGAGGCCGGCCATCAGGTCGTCCGACTCCGACAGCAGGTAGGCGATGGGGGCGCCGACGGCGATGGTGTCGCCGGGTTGGGCGACGAGGCGGGCGACGGTGCCGGCGAAGGGGGATTCGACTTCCATGTCGACCTTGTCGGTTTGCACTTCGGCGACGACGTCGCCGGCGGCGATGGTGTCGCCCTCGGCGACGGTCCAGGTGAGCAGTTCCCCGGTTTCCATGGTCATGCTCATCTTGGGCATGGGCAGGGGCAGTTCGCTGGCCATCAGGAGTTCCTCACCAGGTCGAGGCCGCGGGCCACGATGTCGTCGATCTGCGGGACGGCGGCCTTCTCCAGCTGCGGGGCGTAGGGGATCGGCACGTCCAGGCCGCACAGCCGGCCGATGGGGGCCAGCAGCGAATAGATCGCGTCGGACTCGGAGATGCGGGCGGCGACCTCGGACATGAAGCCGCCGGACTTGACCGCCTCCTGGACCAGCAGTACGCGTCCGGTGCCCTTGACCGCTTCCAGCACGGTCTCGGCGTCGAACGGCACCAGCGAGCGGACGTCCACCACGGTCGCCTCGACGCCCTGTTCGGCCAGCTGCTCGGCCGCCTCCAGGCAGCGGGACACCATGACACCGGTGGCCACCAGGGTGATGTCGTCGCCGGTACGCCGGACGGCGGCCTTGCCCAGCGGGACGCGCTCGGCGGCGAAGGGGACCTCGCCACTGGTGCGGTAGAGCAGCTTGTGCTCCAGCACGACGACCGGGTTGGGGTCGTCGATGGCCGACAGCAGCAGGCCCTTGGCATCGGCCGGGGTGGCCGGCATGACGACCTTGAGGCCGGGGACGTGGGCGAACCAGGCCTCCAGCGACTGCGAGTGCTGAGCGGCGGCGCCGGTGCCCGAGCCGCCGGGGGCGCGCAGCACCAGCGGCACCGACGCGGCTCCGCCCAGCATGAAGTGGATCTTGGCGGCCTGGTTGACGATCTGGTCCATCGCCTGGCAGGTGAAATCGGAGAACTGGATCTCCACGATCGGCCGGGAGCCGACCAGGGCGGCGCCGACGGCGGCACCGACGATGCCGAGCTCGGCGATCGGGGTGTCCCGGACCCGCTCGGCGCCGAAGCGGTGGTAGAGATCGCCGGAGACGCCGAAAGCGCCGCCGTAGATACCGATGTCCTCGCCGAGCATGAAGACCCGTTCGTCGGCCTCCATGGCCTGGCCGATCGCCTCGCGGACGGCCTCGGCGTAGGTGAT
>NZ_SZZH01000011.1 GCF_005298075.1 Nakamurella flava | reverse complement strand
ACAACCAACCACCCACCCCCAAAGGAGAAGGACCGGTCAGTCAACAAACCATAGAAAACATTATCCAGGCGTCAAAATGAGCTAGCTCACTTCAATACCAAAGGAATCCCAAAGACCAGACACAAAGCCTGGCCAACGGGGTAAAACATAAATTGGCACTGACTATCGGTACACTGTTGAGTTCTCAAGAAACGGACGCGCACCTCGCTCGGACTTTCGTCTCCGCTCGGGGCCGACCTGAACAACGCTACCCGGTGTTTGGCGCTTTCGCAAATCGCTGTCCGGCGCTCTCGATCCGAAGATCTTGGCTTCCGGAAACCGAACCGGTTGAAGTTATCCCGCCACTGTAGCACCTGAATGCTTGATGCATCTTCGCTGCTCAGCGGCTGTGACCACTGTATCCGGCCCGGTGCGCGATTGCAAATCGCTGTATTTCTCAGGAAATGTCGAGACTTGTCCCAAAGAAACACCGGATGTAGTTGTCGACGACCATTTTGCAGATGACCTCTCGGCATTTCCTGCTCAATGACCCGGGCAAAGCTACCTGCTGTCTCCGGCAATTTCAAACCGCCGGATTCGCGGGCCCTTTCGCCTCACCGGCGCACGCCGGTTGACCCCCAGCGGAGCCGGGAGTCGAAGGTTCAAGGTGGGGTGCTGCGCGAGCCGCCCTGTGCCCTGGGAGTTGAATCCCGGCCGTTCGGTTCCTCGCGAAGCTCCAAGAACGTTACGCACGCTTCGGCGAGGAGTCAAGTCCCCAGTTCAGGCGGCGTGTTGGCCGGTCCGAAGGTGCTACCGGGACCTGCGACGGCGGGCGTCACAGGGCGTGCGGACGGGTCAACGACCCGGGCCCGCGTTCTGTTCCCGCGGGTCCCGCTGTCGGGGCGGTCACAGTCAGCCGGCGACGGCCCGGACGCCCGCGATGGCCTTCCGGCCCCGGCGCACCACCAGGTACTGCCCGAAGAGCAGATCCGACGCCGCGGGTCGGTGATCCGGTTCGCCGATCCGCTGGTTGTTCACGACCGCCCCACCTTCGGCGACGATGCGCCGCGCCTCCGACAGCGATGCCGCCAGCCCGGTCTCGCGCAGCAATTGCACGACGGTCGGCCCGTCCGCCGCTCCCACGGGGAGATCGGTCAGTCCCGCCTCGACCAGCGCCGCCGCCAGGGTGGGTTCGTCCACCGCAGCCAGATCGCCCCGTCCGAAGAGAGCGCCACTGGCCGCGATCGCCCCCTCGGTGGCCGCGGCGCCGTGCACCAGAGTGGTCACGTCCGCCGCCAGTGCCCGCTGCGCGGCGCGCGCCTGCGGACGGCTCGCCGTCTGCTCGGCCAGATCGGCGATCTCGTCGAGCGACCGGAAGGTGAAGACCTTCAGGAGGCGTACGACGTCCCGATCGTCGGCGTTGATCCAGAACTGGTAGAAGGCGTACGGGCTCAGCATCTGCGGGTCCAGCCAGATCGCGCCGCCCTCGGACTTGCCGAACTTGGTGCCGTCCGCCTTGGTGATGAGCGGAGTGGCCAGGGCGTGCACGGTGGACCCGGTCACCTTGCGGATGAGCTCGGTCCCGCTGGTCAGGTTGCCCCACTGGTCACTGCCCCCGGTCTGCAGCGTGCACCCGTACCGGCGGTACAGCTCCAGGTAGTCCATCCCCTGCAGGATCTGGTAGCTGAACTCGGTGAAGGACAGTCCCTCGTCGCTGTGCAGGCGGGCCGACACCGTCTCCTTGGCCAGCATCCGACCCATCCGGAAGTGCTTGCCCACGTCCCGCAGGAAATCGATGGCCGACAGCGGCGCCGTCCAGTCCAGGTTGTTGACGATGCGCGCGGCGTACTCCCCGTCGAAGTCCAGGAACCGCTCGACCTGGGACCGGATGCGATCCACCCACCCGGCCACGGTGTCCGCGTCGTTGAGCACCCGCTCGCCGGACATCCGCGGATCCCCGATCAGGCCGGTGGCCCCACCCACGAGACCCAACGGTCGGTGTCCCCCGGCCTGGATCCGGCGCATGGTCAGCAACTGCACGAGGTTGCCGATGTGCAGGCTCGGGGCCGTCGGATCGAACCCCACGTACGCCGTGATCGGACCGGCCGTCATGTCCGCGCCCAACGCCGCCAGGTCGGTGGACTGGGCGATGAGGTCGCGGGCGGACAGGTCGCGGAGCACGTCAGGGAGCTGGTCGGTCACGCGGGCCATCCTGCCAGGAGGGGCCACCGGGTTTTCCCGCCCGCGGGCCCTGGTCCGGCGCGACTTCACCGGTGAGGGGCACGCCGTTCGTCCGTCGGGAGGCGCGGGTCCCCGACCGGAACGCCGAGACCGACGGGGCCCCGCTGATCCAGAACCGCCACGGCACGTCGGCCGCCCGGCCGACGCCGACCCGGGGCCCGGCCGAGACGTCCGCCGAGGCCGGTGGACGTCCCTCGTGGAAGCGGGCTCCCCGCGTCGCGTCGCGCGGTGGCGCGCACAGGTCCAGGCCGTTGTCGTCCCGGGCCCACCCCAACACCGCCGCGAACCCGGCCGGCCCCCGCGCCAGGTGGTCGTCCCGCCGGGCCGTCGGCCGCCGGAGGCGGGCCAGCTCGAGACCGGACACCACCTCGCCCGCCCGCAACAGGACCGCCGATGCGTGGCCGTCCGGCCCGGTGACCACGTTCGCGCACCAGTGCATCCCGTAGACGAAGTACGTGTAGAGGTGACCTGGCGGTCCGAACATCACCGCGGTCCGGCTGGTCCGCCCCCGGTACGCGTGGGAGGCGGGATCGTCCGAACCCGCGTAGGCCTCCACCTCGGTCAGGCGCACCCCCACCGGACCCTGCGGTCCGTCGGCGACCACGATCCGTCCGAGTAGGTCAGGAGCGACCAGCGTGACCTCACGGGCGAAGAACGCGCGGTCGAGCGGGGGGCCGGGGTTCCGGTCGGCATCCGTGGTCGTCGCGCTGACCGGGTCGCCCGTCACCGTCCCTGCCTTCCCGTGCCCCGTGCCGGCCATGGGGTCGTCACCTCGTCGCGGTGGTTCATCTCACCTCTGGGTATGTGGACCATTACTAGCCGTGACCTGTTGAATGAACGTTCAAGCTTCTGTCCAGTACTCCCGCCCGCAAGCACCGCCTCGACACCACCTGGAGACCATCATGGCCACTGCCACGTCCGTCCTGTTCGGCCCGCGCACCACGACCACCGTCCAGGATGTCGTCCTGCTGGTCGGCCGCGTGGCCCTCGGCATCGTCCTCATCGCCCACGGGGCGCAGAAGCTCTTCACCAACGGAATCGCCGGGGTGACCGACGGATTCACGCAGATGGGTATCCCGGCCCCCGGCATCAGCGCGTGGTTCGCCGCGCTCGTCGAGTTCGGCGGCGGCATCGCTCTCATCGCCGGAATCCTCGTTCCCCTGGTCGGGGTGCTGGTGGCCGTCGACATGGCCGGCGCGCTGATCTTCGTGCACGCCGCCAACGGCGTCTTCGTCTCCGACGGCGGCTACGAACTGGTCCTGGTCATCGGCGCCCTCGGCCTGGTCCTGGCCGGCACCGGAGCGGGCGCGTTCTCGCTCGACCGCGCGCTGCGAGGTTCCGGCCGCCGCTGACCACCGCCCCACCCGGGCCGGCAGAAGTGTCACGGCCGCGTTTCCATCTCGCGACCGCTGGCGTTTCTTCCCCCGAATGGGGTGCCCATTCGCTACATTCCTCGACGGAACGTCACCGAGGTCGTCCGGCCATTGAAGTTCGATCACCCGACCTCACCCCGACAACGACCCGCCTGATGAAGTGGATGTACCTGTGAGCGTTCGTATTTCGCCCAGCAAGAGCTCGGCCGTCAAGATCCAGTTCGTCCTGTCCGACGCCGCGTATTCCGGACCGGTCTCGGCCGTCGGAACCTTCAACGACTGGACCCCCGGCAAGCACAAGCTGGTCAAGCGCAGCAACGGCACCCGCAGCGTGACCATCGAGGTGCCGGCCGGCGAACCCGTCACCTTCCGCTACCTCGGCGACGGCGGCGTGTGGTTCGACGACCCCGACGCCCACGAGATCACCCACGAGGGCTCGCGTCTGCTCGTCTGACCCACCCCCGACATCCGCCAAGGGGCGGGGGGCGGCCCCCCTCGCCGCCCCCCCCAGGGGGGGGTGGAGGTTCCCCCGGCAGACC
>NZ_SZZH01000010.1 GCF_005298075.1 Nakamurella flava | reverse complement strand
TGTCCGGCGGTGTCCTACTCTCCCACACCCTGGCGAGTGCAGTACCATCGGCGCTGAAAGGCTTAGCTTCCGGGTTCGGAATGGGACCGGGCGTTTCCCTCTCGCTATAACCGCCGTAACTCTATGAAACACACACAACCGCAGGCGCGGGTGTTGCCTCAGATATCACACAGTGGACGCGTAGCAATGATGTTGTGGTAAGTCCTCGGCCTATTAGTACCGGTCAGCTCGACACACCTCACGGTGCTTCCACTTCCGGCCTATCAACCCGGTGGTCTTCCGGGGGCCTTACCCCATCAAGTGGGTGGGAGTCCTCATCTTGGAACGAGCTTCCCGCTTAGATGCTTTCAGCGGTTATCCCTTCCGAACGTAGCCAACCAGCCGTGCTCCTGGCGGAACAACTGGCACACCAGAGGTTCGTCCGTCCCGGTCCTCTCGTACTAGGGACAGCCTTCCTTAAGACTCCAACGCGCGCGGCGGATAGGGACCGAACTGTCTCACGACGTTCTAAACCCAGCTCGCGTGCCGCTTTAATGGGCGAACAGCCCAACCCTTGGGACCTACTCCAGCCCCAGGATGCGACGAGCCGACATCGAGGTGCCAAACCATGCCGTCGATATGGACTCTTGGGCAAGATCAGCCTGTTATCCCCGGGGTACCTTTTATCCGTTGAGCGACACCCCTTCCACAAGGTGGTGCCGGATCACTAGTCCCGACTTTCGTCCCTGCTCGACCCGTCGGTCTCACAGTCAAGCTCCCTTGTGCACTTACACTCAAAACCTGATTGCCAACCAGGCTGAGGGAACCTTTGGGCGCCTCCGTTACATTTTGGGAGGCAACCGCCCCAGTTAAACTACCCACCAGGCACTGTCCCTGAACCGGATCACGGTCCGAAGTTAGACATCCAGTTCGACCAGAGTGGTATTTCAACGTTGACTCCACGAACACTGGCGTGATCGCTTCACAGTCTCCCACCTATCCTACACAAATCGAACCGAACACCAATACCAAGCTATAGTAAAGGTCCCGGGGTCTTTCCGTCCTGCCGCGCGTAACGAGCATCTTTACTCGTAGTGCAATTTCGCCGAGCCTATGGTTGAGACAGTAGAGAAGTCGTTACGCCATTCGTGCAGGTCGGAACTTACCCGACAAGGAATTTCGCTACCTTAGGATGGTTATAGTTACCACCGCCGTTTACTGGGGCTTAAATTCTCAGCTTCGCTCCCAAAGGGAACTAACCGGTCCTCTTAACCTTCCAGCACCGGGCAGGCGTCAGTCCATATACATCGTCTTGCGACTTCGCATGGACCTGTGTTTTTAGTAAACAGTCGCTTCTCCCTGGTCTCTGCGGCCGAACCACGCTAGCCCGCAAGGGGCTTCACGCAACCCGGCCCCCCTTCTCCCGAAGTTACGGGGGTATTTTGCCGAGTTCCTTAACCATAGTTCGCTCGCTCACCTTGGTATTCTCTACCTGACCACCTGTGTCGGTTTAGGGTACGGGCCACTCGGAACTCGCTAGAGGCTTTTCTCGACAGCCTAGGATCACTCTACTTCGCCTCAAACGGCTATGCATCAGGTCTCAGATCAACACGGGAACGGATTTGCCTATCCCCGCTACCTACACCCTTACACCAGTACTACCACTCACTGGCGGAGCTACCTTCCTGTGTCACCCCATCGCTTGACTACTACCGGATCGGGTCCCACGCTCCCCCAACACCCAACCGAAGTCAGATGCGGGCTCGGGTGGTTAGCAACACCGGGCTCATCATGGGCGTTCCTACGCGGGTACGGGAATATCAACCCGTTGTCCATCGACTACGCCTGTCGGCCTCGCCTTAGGTCCCGACTCACCCTGGGCGGATAAACCTGGCCCAGGAACCCTTGGTCATTCGGTGGAGGAGTTTCTCACTCCTCATTCGCTACTCATGCCTGCATTCTCACTCGTGTGGCGTCCACGGCTGGGTTACCCCGCCGCTTCGCTCGCCACACGACGCTCCCCTACCCATCCACACACCTGAACCACGAAGGCTAGGCTGACGTGTGAATGCCGCGGTTTCGGCGGTGTGCTTGAGCCCCGCTACATTGTCGGCGCGGAACCACTTGACCAGTGAGCTATTACGCACTCTTTAAAGGGTGGCTGCTTCTAAGCCAACCTCCTGGTTGTCTGGGCGACTCCACATCCTTTCCCACTTAGCACACGCTTAGGGGCCTTAACCGGCGATCTGGGCTGTTTCCCTCTCGACTATGAAGCTTAGCCCCCACAGTCTCACTGCCACGCTCTCACTTACCGGCATTCGGAGTTTGGTTGATTTCGGTAAGCTTGTGGGCCCCCTAGACCATCCAGTGCTCTACCTCCGGCAAGAAACACGTGACGCTGCACCTAAATGCATTTCGGGGAGAACCAGCTATCACGGAGTTTGATTGGCCTTTCACCCCTACCCACAGCTCATCCCCCAGGTTTTCAACCCTGGTGGGTTCGGACCTCCACGACGTCTTACCGTCGCTTCATCCTGGCCATGGGTAGATCACTCCGCTTCGGGTCTAGAGCGTGCGACTGAATCGCCCTGTTCGGACTCGCTTTCGCTACGGCTTCCCCACACGGGTTAACCTCGCCACACACCACTAACTCGCAGGCTCATTCTTCAAAAGGCACGCCGTCACCACACTAAATATGGCTCCGACGGATTGTAAGCGCACGGTTTCAGGTACTATTTCACTCCCCTCCCGGGGTACTTTTCACCTTTCCCTCACGGTACTAGTCCGCTATCGGTCATCAGGTAGTATTTAGGCTTAGCGGGTGGTCCCGCCAGATTCACAGCAAATTTCACGAGCTCGCTGCTACTCGGGAGCCACAAAAGGAAGGCCACATGCTTTCGTCTACGGGACTCTCACCCACTACGGTCGGCTTTTCCAAAACCGTTCGACTAACACGCGACTTTATAACTTCCCGCCAGATCGGCAGAACTGGCAATCATGGTCCCACAACCCCGCACACGCAACGCCTGCCGGCTTGACACGTACACGGTTTAGCCTACGTCCGCTTTCGCTCGCCACTACTCACGGAATCACTGTTGTTTTCTTTTCCTGTGGGTACTGAGATGTTTCACTTCCCCACGTTCCCTCCACACACCCTATGTATTCAGATGCGGGTAACACGACATGACTCGTGCTGGGTTTCCCCATTCGGAAATCCTCGGATCACAGCTCGGTTGACAGCTCCCCGAGGCTTATCGCAGCCTCCTACGTCCTTCATCGGCTCCTGATGCCCAGGCATCCACCGTGCGCTCTTAAAAACTTGACCACAAAAGATCAAAGATGCTCGCGTCCACTGTGTAATTCTCAAACAACACACGAAAACACCCACCAACCCACACAACCGTGCAAGGCCGGCAAGCGCCGCCACGAAGAAACCGAACTCCACCCCCAGCACCAGGCGAACCTGGCACTCACAAGGGCGAAGGGTCCGTTCCCTCAGGACCCAACAGTGCACCAACAGTCAGCGTTCCACCCATGAGCAACCGGCACAGAACGCTCGTCTGTGATCCGGCCACACACCCCTACAGGGGCGCGAATGCTCCTTAGAAAGGAGGTGATCCAGCCGCACCTTCCGGTACGGCTACCTTGTTACGACTTCGTCCCAATCGCCGATCCCACCTTCGACAGCTCCCCCCCACAAGGGGTTGGGCCACTGGCTTCGGGTGTTACCGACTTTCGTGACGTGACGGGCGGTGTGTACAAGGCCCGGGAACGTATTCACCGCAGCGTTGCTGATCTGCGATTACTAGCGACTCCGACTTCATGGGGTCGAGTTGCAGACCCCAATCCGAACTGAGACCGGCTTTTTGGGATTCGCTCCACCTCGCGGTTTCGCAGCCCTTTGTACCGGCCATTGTAGCATGCGTGAAGCCCAAGACATAAGGGGCATGATGATTTGACGTCATCCCCACCTTCCTCCGAGTTGACCCCGGCAGTCTCTTATGAGTCCCCACCATTACGTGCTGGCAACATAAGACAAGGGTTGCGCTCGTTGCGGGACTTAACCCAACATCTCACGACACGAGCTGACGACAACCATGCACCACCTGTGCACAGACCTTGCGGGGGAACCATCTCTGGAACTTTCCTGTGCATGTCAAGCCTTGGTAAGGTTCTTCGCGTTGCATCGAATTAATCCGCATGCTCCGCCGCTTGTGCGGGCCCCCGTCAATTCCTTTGAGTTTTAGCCTTGCGGCCGTACTCCCCAGGCGGGGCGCTTAATGCGTTAGCTGCGGCACGGAGGTCGTGGAAGGACCCCCACACCTAGCGCCCAACGTTTACGGCGTGGACTACCAGGGTATCTAATCCTGTTCGCTCCCCACGCTTTCGCTCCTCAGCGTCAGTATCGGCCCAGAGACCCGCCTTCGCCACCGGTGTTCCTCCTGATATCTGCGCATTTCACCGCTACACCAGGAATTCCAGTCTCCCCTACCGAACTCTAGTCTGCCCGTATCGAATGCAGGCCCGGAGTTGAGCCCCGGGTTTTCACATTCGACGCGACAAACCGCCTACGAGCTCTTTACGCCCAATAATTCCGGACAACGCTTGCACCCTACGTATTACCGCGGCTGCTGGCACGTAGTTGGCCGGTGCTTCTTCTGCTCCTACCGTCACTTTCGCTTCGTCAGAGCTGAAAGAGGTTTACAACCCGAAGGCCGTCATCCCTCACGCGGCGTCGCTGCGTCAGGCTTTCGCCCATTGCGCAATATTCCCCACTGCTGCCTCCCGTAGGAGTCTGGGCCGTGTCTCAGTCCCAGTGTGGCCGGTCGCCCTCTCAGGCCGGCTACCCGTCGTCGCCTTGGTAGGCCATTACCCCACCAACAAGCTGATAGGCCGCGGGCCCATCCTCAGCCGAAAAACTTTCCACCCCACACCATGCGATGCGAAGTCCTATCCAGTATTAGCACCGGTTTCCCGGAGTTATCCCAGAGCTGAGGGCAGGTTGCCCACGTGTTACTCACCCGTTCGCCACTCGAGTACCCGCAAGCGGGCCTTTCCGTTCGACTTGCATGTGTTAAGCACGCCGCCAGCGTTCGTCCTGAGCCAGGATCAAACTCTCCATCGAATGTCTACAACCAACCACCCACCCCCAAAGGAGAAGGACCGGTCAGTCAACAAACCATAGAAAACATTATCCAGGCGTCAAAATGAGCTAGCTCACTTCAATACCAAAGGAATCCCAAAGACCAGACACAAAGCCTGGCCAACGGGGTAAAACATAAATTGGCACTGACTATCGGTACACTGTTGAGTTCTCAAGAAACGGACGCGCAC
>NZ_SZZH01000009.1 GCF_005298075.1 Nakamurella flava | reverse complement strand
CGGACTCGTTCAGATCCGCCTTCGCCAACGCATCCGCCGCGACCAGCCGAGTGTTCTCCCAGATCTCGACCGGATCGTGCTCCACCCACCCCGCCTTCGGGAAGATCTGCTCATGCTCACGCTGAGCAACCGCAACGACCCGGCCCTCCTTGTTGAACAACATCGCCCGAGTCGACGTGGTGCCCTGATCAATAGCGGCAACGAACTTCTCACTCATGGACTGCATTCCTCACTGGTCGTCGGGAGGGTATGGGGGCCGGTAACCGGCCCCCAGTCGCCATCATCGGCGGACTCCCCGGTGATCGCAGGGTGGGAACGGGGGAATCCCACGAGAGGGAGTGCCCGGATCAGTTGAGCGCGAACATCCCCGTGCCACCGAGGGCCAGGAACGCCAGCGCGCCGAGGATGCCGCCGAGCATCGGACCGACGATCGGCACCCACGCGTAGCCCCAGTCGGAGCCACCCTTGCCCCGGATCGGCAGGATCGCGTGGGCGATGCGGGGGCCGAGGTCCCGGGCCGGGTTGATCGCGTAGCCGGTCGGGCCGCCCAGGGACGCGCCGATACCGACGACCAGCAGGGCGACGAACAGCGGGCCGAGGCCGGACGGGGTGCCTCCGGAGATGAGCACGACGAAGACCAGGACGAAGGTGCCGATGACCTCGGTGACCGTGTTCCAGGCGTAGTTGCGGATCGCCGGCCCGGTGGCGAAGACACCGAGCTTGGCGGCC
The DNA here is from genome assembly GCF_005298075.1 of Nakamurella flava. Classification (NCBI taxonomy): domain Bacteria; kingdom Bacillati; phylum Actinomycetota; class Actinomycetes; order Nakamurellales; family Nakamurellaceae; genus Nakamurella; species Nakamurella flava. Next base: position 43,947 of record NZ_SZZH01000009.1, on the reverse strand, counting down.
GCGTCCTCCTCGGCGTCGAAATGCTGCTTGTAGGCGAGCCAGGCGATCACGGCCCCGACGAACGCGCCCAGGAACTCGGCCGCCCAGTAGACCAGCGCCTGCACGAAGGAGATGTCACCGACGATGAGCTGCGCGACGGTGACGGCCGGGTTGAGGTGCCCGCCGCTGCGGAACGCCACATAGACGCCCGCGAAAACCGCCAGGCCCTAACCGAAGTTGATCAGCAGCCACCCGCCGCCGAAACCCTTGCTACCCCGCAGGACGACGGTGGCCACCACACCACAGCCCAGCAGCGTGAGCATCGCCGTTCCGGAGAACTCCGAGATGAAGATCCCGCCGTTGGTCACCCTGATTCCTTTCGCCTGACTGTCGTTCCGCCGGCACGCGCCGGCCCGTCGATGATCGCCCGCCGGGTGCCCCGACCGCCGGGCGGCCACACCTCCGAGGGACGGGATGTGCCCTCGACCGGACCATACTCTTAGACTCGCTAATCACCAGGGGACGGTGGAAACGCGAGGACCCCCCGTCGGCAGCGGCTGGCGGGGGGTCCTCGAAGCAAGGGGCTCAGGCGGGGCGGACCCAGCCCGGACGCACCAGCGTCGAGTGCTCCGGGTCGTGGACCGTGGTGATGAACCGGACCGTGCGCGACCGGGCCCGCATCGACAGCGAGCTGGTGCTGATGTGCTGGGAACCGAACCGGACGCCCTTGAGCAGAGCGCCGTCGGTGACGCCGGTGGCGGCGAAGAAGACGTCCTCGCCGCCGCACAGCTCGCGGGTGGTCAGGATGCGGTTCAGGTCGTAGCCCTGCTCGAGGGCCTCCTTGCGCTCCTCGTCGTCGCGGGGGTGCAGCTGACCGAAGATCTCGCCGCCCAGGCACCGCAGTGCCGCCGCCGCGATGACGCCCTCGGGGGTCCCGCCGACCCCGAGCAGCATGTCCACGCCGGTGTCGATGGTGTCCTCCGACGCGGCCATGATGGCGCCGGCCACGTCGCCGTCGGTGAGGAACCGGATCCGCGCGCCCGCCGCCCGGATGGAGGCGACGATGTCGTCGTGCCGGGGACGGTCCAGGACGGCGACGGTGATCTCCTTCACCGACTTGCTGAGCGCCTTGGCCACGGTGCCGATCAGGACGTCGACGGGCATCTCGGGGTCCACCACCGAGGCGGCGGCCGGCGGGACGACCGTCTTGCGCATGTAGAAGCAGGGCCCGGGATCGAACATCTGGCCGCGCTCGGCCAGGGCGACCACGCTCAGCGCATCGGGCAGGCTCTTGGCCGCCAGCGTCGTCCCGTCGATCGGGTCGACGGCGATGTCCACCTCGGGACCCGTTCCGTCACCGACGTTCTCACCGTTGTAGAGCATCGGGGCTTCGTCCTTCTCGCCCTCACCGATGACGACCACCCCACGCATGGCGACCGTGCCCAGGATGGGGCGCATGGCGTCGACGGCCGCCTGGTCGACGGCGTTCTTGTCGCCCCGGCCCAGCAGCCGGGAGGACGCCATCGCCGCGGCCTCGGTGGCCCGCACCAGCTCGACGGCCAGGTTGCGGTCGGGCTGCCGTTCACCCGTCGTGGGGGAACCGGGATTCGTCATCGTTGATCCTCGCTAGCGTGGGGGGGCGGAGCGCGGCACACCGCGGCGCGTCCCTCATCATGGCGGAAGCCCGCGCCCCGGTCATGTCGGGACGAATGCCCGTGAGCAGCATCGCGTCGATACAGGTCAGGACATGTACGAGCAACTTTTGCCGCCGACCGCCGTCCCCACGGCCCCGCCGAGCACCCCCGGCACCGCGGTGGGACCGAGCCCGCTCGCCGCCACCCCGCCCACCGTCGCCCTCGGTACCCACCCCACCTCGGTCGCCGACATCGTCGCGATCGCGCACGGCGCACCGGCCGCCCTCGACGAGGACGTGATCGCCGCCATCGACCGCACCCACCGGCTGCTGCCCACCGTGCTGCGGTCGGGGTCGCCGGTCTACGGCCTGAACACCGGGGTCGGCGACCAGTACACGACCATCCAGGACGGCCGGGACGCCGCCGAGGTGCAGCTGCAACTGCTCCGCAGCCACGCCAGCGGCGTCGGGGACCCGCACGACGAGGCCGCGGTGCGGGCGATCATGGCCTGCACCGTCCGCTCCCTGGCCCAGGGCCACAGCGGGGTCAGCGTGCGGCTGGTGCAGACGCTGGTCGACATGCTCAACCGGGGCGTCGTGCCCTACGCGCCGTCCCAGGGCTCGGTCGGCTACCTCACCGCCACCGCCCACATCGGGCTGGCCGTGTTCGGTGAGGGGCAGGCCTGGTACGGCGGCGAACTGCTCCCCGGCGCCGAGGCCCTGCGCCGGGCCCGCATCGATCCGCAGGCCCCCGGACTCCGGGAAGGGCACGCGTTGATCAGCGGCACGTTCGAGATCGGCGGCATCGGGGCGCTGGCCGTGGGCAAGGTGCAGAACCTCATCGACGTGGCCGACGTCGCCGGCGCCATGAGCGTGGAGGCGTTGCGTGGCAACACCCGCGGGTACGACCCGCGACTGCAGGCGCTGCGGCCCCACCCCGGCCAGGTGCACACCGCCCGCCGGTTACGCGCGCTGCTGGCCGACAGCGAGATCGTCGCCGCGTTCCGCAACCACCGCCTGCAGGATCCGCTCAGCCTGCGCTGCATCCCGCAGGTGCACGGGGCCGTCCGGGATTGCCTGGACTACGTGACCCGGGTCGTCGAGTGCGAGATCAACTCGGTGACCGACAACCCGGTCTTCGTGACGGTGCCGGGGCCCGACGGCCCCGAGCTCGAGGCCCTACCCGGCGGCAACGGACACGGCGCGCCGGTGGCCACCGCACTGGACTGCCTGGCCATCGCCATCGCCGAACTCAGCACCATGTCGCAGGCCCGGTCCGACCGGTTGACCAACAGTCACCTCTCGGAACTGCCGCCGTTCCTCGTCGCCGGGTCCGGGTCGAGCTCGGGGTTCATGATCCCGCCGTACGTGGCCGCGGCGCTGGCGGCCGAGAACCGGGCCCACGCCGCCCCGGCGACGGTGCACACCGTCTCCACCTGCGCCGGGCAGGAGGACCACGTGAGCATGGGGACGAACGCGGCCATCAAGGCCCGGCGGGCCGCCTGGAACGCCGGGCACATCCTGGCGGTCGAGTTGCTGTGTGCGGCGCAGGCCCTGGACTTCCACGCCCCGCTGCGCCCGGGCGTCGGCACCGGCGCCGCCCACGCCGCGATCCGCCGGCTGGTCCCCACCCGGGTCGCCGACGACCCGATCGGCCCGGACCTGGAGACGGTGCGGCAGCTGGTGCAGGCCGGCGTACTGGCCCACCTGGTCGACGTACGGATCGACGAGAACTGACGCACAAACGGAACGAGACCGCAGGACTGTCCCTGCGGTCTCGTTCTCGTGCGGAAAGTGCCGTCGGGAGGAATCGAACCTCCCGCATCGCCCAAGCTCGACTGCCGCGTCCGAAGACGCCGTCTGCCGGTGTCGCCACCATCGCATCCAGGGCCGGCTGCCAGGTAGAACCACCCGCCCCGCGGATCTATTCCCGGTGCCTCGGCATCACTCGTACGAGACCAGGACCGGGGTCGGGACCTTCGCCATCGTGTCGGCCGGGTCGAGCAGGGTGTCGTCGACGCGGTAGAAGTTCTTCCAGCCGAACGGGGTGCCGGGCGGCGCCGCCGCCGTCACCGCGGACCACGTCTCGTCCTTCGCGGCCTGGCTGCCCTGACCGTCCATCTGGATGACCGTCGCGAGCTCGGACCGATCCATCACGATGGCCGACTCGTTGCGCAGCATCGACAACCGGAACTGGTGGAGCAGGAACAGCTTCTGCGGCAGATCCTCCGAGCGCACGAGCCCGGACAGCCAGTCGCCGACCGCGTTGACCTCGGTGGCGTCGACGCTCCCGATCTGCTGCAGATGGACCTGATTCGGCTTCAGTCGCCACTCCGGGTCGAGAGCCAGCCCGACATTGGGTCGGCGCAGGAGGCTCTCGTACCGTTGGGCCTGGGTGAGGAAGTCGGTGCGGCCGGGCTGCAGGTCGATGACGACGTAGATGCCGGCGGCGTTGGCCGCCTCGATCCACGGCAGCAGGGTGGCCGGGTCGATCTCGGCCGAGTAGTCGCCGTCCTCGCCGGGCGCGACATCGGCGATGGTGGCGATGATCTCGAACATCGGCACGACCGGAACGGAGCTGAGCGGCTGGTACTGGGCGGCCAGTTCCTCGACCCGGTCGATGGCCGCCGGGAGTTCCTACTGGCCGAGCGCGCCCAGGCCGGAGATCCCCGGAGAGCCGTACAGGGCCACGAAGGTGCGGCCGGGCAGCAGGGTGCGGCCTCCGCCGATCACCTCGGCGGTGGGACCGGCCGGAGACGAGGCCGTCGGCCCGGCCGCGACCACCGGGCTCGGCGATGTGGCGGTCGTTGTGGGGGCCTCGGTGACCTGCTGCGACGTGGCGGCCACCGTCGCGCCACCGGTAGCCGAAACCTCCGCGGTCCCGGCCGTCACCGACCCACAACCCGCCAGCAGCACGACAGCGGCGCCGACCAGGCAGCCACCCCGCGAGCGCGGCCGTACCGCTGTCGCTCCATTCCGTGAGCCCTGTCCCCACCGCAGCACCATGACCGCACCTCCCCCGCCCGGTCCCCACCAGGCATCCCCGAAAGGGACGGTACGGACACCAGGCCCGCACCCAGGGATATCGACCACGACGCGCCCGGCCGACACGACCCGGGTTCGTTCCTGGACCGGTCGGCAGACCCCTCACAACGGTGGGAACCGGACCGGCGCCCCCGGTCCGGTTCCCACGGCTCCCGACCTCAGCGTCCGAAGACGTCCTTGGCCGTGTCCTTGACCTTCTCGCCGGCCTGCTTGGTGTTGGCCTCGGCCTGATCGGCCTGACCCTCGGCCTTCAGGCTCTCGTTGTTGGTCAGATCGCCCACCGCCTCCTTGGCCTTGCCGACAGCTTCCTCGGCCGCGTTCTTGATCTTGTCTCCCAGTCCCATGACGGGTCCTTCCTCTCGGCGCACCCCGGCCCCAGCGGCCGTGGTCGTCATCGGGCGATCGCCCCGGGCTCGCGTCAGTGGACGCGGTCCGACGATCGCCGGCCCACCGACAGATCGATCACGGCAGGCAGCTCCGGTTGGTCCATGGCCGTCCGGGCGTGGGCGACGGCGTCGGTCTCGATGCGATTCCGGACGGCGTCCGGATCGGCGTCGGCCGCGAGGGTCACGTCCAGCACGAGGCGCGGGGCCGACGCGTCGCCGATCAACCGCACCCCCGTCGACTGGACGCCCTCGTAGCCCTCGATCTCCGCCCCCAGCGCGGCGGCCAGTGCCCCGGCGGCCAGGGTGGTCGTGCCGTGGGATCCGTCCCCCGGGACCCGGTGGTCACTGACCCGATCGGTGGAGAACAGGATCGCGATCAGCCAGCGCACCGCCAGCAGCAGCACGACCAGGGCGACCGCCACGGTCACCGGCCACAGCCACGCGCCGTGCTCGACATAGGCGCCAGAGACGACATTGTCGGAGATGGCCCGCCCGGTCGCTCCGGTCGCGAACAGCCCGGTCGACAGCACCACCACCCCGGCGCCGCCGGCCATCAGCACCAGCGCGGCAAGGATCAGGACGGCCCGGTTGGTCCGGTCGGCGTGCATCTCAGCTCCTGCCTGCTCGAGTGGTGACGGAGATCCTGGGCCCTTCGGCCAGTCGCAGCCGGTCCACCGCGGCGGTGACCGCGTCCGTCACCGGACCGGTCAGTCCGCGGGCCACCTCGGTGGTCGTCGCGGTCGCCGTCGCGGTCACTTTCACCGCTCGACGACCCACCGAGACCGACGCCCGGGAGACGCCGTCGACGCCCTCGGCCGCGGCGAGGACGGCACCGGCCACCCCCCGACGGGTGTATCCGGTGTCCACCCCCGGCACCCCGGGACTCGCGGCGAACCGGGCCGGCCGGGCCGGAGTGAGCTCGGCGACCAGGAGCACCAGCCCGAGAACGAGAGCGACGACACCCCCCACGAGGACGGCCGTCGCCTGCCAGGTCGTCGTGTCGGCCCACGTCCCGACGCGCGTCCAGTCCGCGACCAGCGGGCCCCGCCCGACGAGCCGGGCGACGACCTCGACGATCACGATGCCGGCGCCGCCGGCCAGGGCCAGGGCCAGGACGGCGGCCAGGGCCCGGTTCGCCACTCTCATCAGGTTCTCCCTTCCACGGATCGACGGCTCGTCATCGGACCCGCCGGGCATCGGCCGGGGCGGGGGCGGCGAAATCGGTGACCTGGATACGGACCTCGACGACGTCCAGCCCGGCCAGCTCACCGACCCGCTCCCGGATCGCCGACCGCACCTGCTCGGTGACCCGACGGACCGACGCCGGCCAGCGGACGCTCATGGTGACCTCGACGGTGGCGACGGCGCCGTTCACCGTCGCCGACACCTTCGGCCGGTCGTCCAGGTTCGGGTCCCGGTTCCCGAGCAGCGCGGACCCGGGCACGGCCAGGCCGAGCAGTCGCCCGGCCGGGGCGCCCGCATCCGGCTGCTCGGACGCCACCTGGGCGGCCAGCCCGGCGACCACCCGGTCGGCCACGACGATGCGGCCGGGTGGCGTCCCCGCGTCGTCGGACGCCGGGGATGCGGGTTCCTTCAGCAGGTGCCGGCCACGTGTTCCGGCGGACGCGGTCATCGTCCGGAACGACGTCCGGACAGGTACTGGCTGACGTCGATCTCGCCGGCCAGCACCTTTCCGACGACGAGGCCGATGAGCCCGAAGAACAGGACGATGAGCATCTGGCCAAAGCTGCCGAAGGCGAGGGCGAGCCCGAGGATGAGCCCGACCGCGGCCCCGATGATGGGTCGATTCATGACGGTGGTCCTTTGCTGGTGAGGATGGGCGGCGTTCAGCGGAGTCGGCGATCGCGCCGGACACCCGGCAAGACGGGCGCCCCCGGCAGGCGCTGAGCCAGGGCGTCCAGGCGGCGGACCAGCCGACGCCGACGGCGGGCCCGCGCGACCACTCCGGTGCGGACGGTCGGCCGCGGCTGGTCCCCGGCGACGTCTGCGGGACGGACGACGGGATCGAAGGCGGCCAGCCCGCGCACGAATGCCTCGGGGTCGCCACCCACATCGGGATGGTGCCTGCGGATGAACTCCCGGCGGGCCCGGCCGGAGTCGGGGTCCATCGGTCAATCCGTCGCGACGGTCGCGGTCGGCGGGTCGGTGACGGCGGAGACCACGAGGTCGATCGGGCGCCCACCGGTGAGATCACCGGCCGCGGAACGGATCTGACTCGCTGCTTCCGACACGGAGGCGCCCCAGCGCAGCACGAACTGCACCGTCGCGCCCGTGTCGGTGACCCGGATGCCGCCGACCTGACGACCGGGCAGATAGGTGGCGACCGACTGCACCGCGCGTCCGGGATCGAGGTCGGCGACCGCCGGACAACCCCGGACCGCCGCAGCGAGCGCGTCGACGTCCACCCCGTGGACGACCGGGGAGACCGGCCGACCCGTGGCGACGCTGGTGCCGGCCGGAACGGCGTCGGCGTCCGGGTCGACCGTCGTCGCCGCGCCGATCGGGTCGGCGATCACTGCACCCGCGACTCGGCGGCGGGCTTGTCGTCGCCGTCCTCCGGCAGGTGGACGTCGTCGACGGTGACGTTGACCTCGACCACCCGCAGACCGGTCATGCTCTCGACCGCCAGCTTGACGTTGCGCTGGATGGCCGCGCCGACGTCGGCGATGCGGGCGCCGTACTCGACCACGATGTCGACATCGACCGCCGCCTCCGACTCGCCCACCTCGACGTCCACGCCCTGCGACACACTCGGACCGTTGGAGCCCGGGATCCGCTCACGGATCGCCCCGAACACCCGGCTGGTCCCCGAGCCCATCGCGTAGACGCCGGACACCTCGCGGCAGGCCATGCCGGCGACCTTCTGGACGACGCCCTCGGCCACGGTGATGCGGCCGTCCTCGGTGCTCAGCGGTCCGGCCGGGCGGCCGCCGTCGGCGGGATCGTTGCGACGGCGGGTGGCGAGCTCGGAGCCCGCTGATCGGCCGTTGGTCGCTGGACTGTCCGCGGAAGCGGACGACTGCGCGGGCGCAGCGGGGTGCGGGGACTGGGTCATGAGGGTGTCCTTCCGGGTGAGCGACGAAGCCGGGTATCGAGGCGGATCGCAGAGCGGGCATCCGGCCGCGCTCTTCATTTCCTCCGGGGTCAGAGGTCAAACCGCCTCTGTGTCAATGCTTTTGGCTGTTCCTGCCCGAACCGCCCGAGATCTTCCGCTTCGCGTACGGAATGCCGATCTTGGCTGCGCCGTGCCAGACGACCCTGCCGAGCGTCGCGAACAGCCCGGTCTTGACCTTGCCCATTGCCGCCTCCCGATCCGGAGTTCCACGGCGCGTGCGAGACTGCCGCCGTCGCGGTACGCGTCGACGACCGGCCGGTCGTCCCACTGCCACCACGACTGTTAGACACCCGTCGGGCCCGGAGCTCACAATCTTTTTCCGCCGGTCCCGGACACCGATGGCCCGGACCCCCGGGTCGACCCCCCGACCCGACGACGACCAGGACGGAGACCAGTGGTGGCCCCCGAGCCCGATGACGACTATCTCGTCCGACGCGCCCAGGACGGGTACGTCGACGCCTACGAGGAACTCGTCCGTCGGCACGCCGCCATGGCCTACCGGGTGGCGCTGCGACTGCTCGACGACCACCATGACGCCGAGGACGTCGCCCAGGAGGCGCTGACGACCGGCTGGCAGCGCCTCGCCGGGTTCCGCGGCCAGTCGTCGTTCAGCACCTGGATGTACCGCATCGTGACGCGGACCGCGCTCAACCGGATGCGCTCCGGCCATCCCGCGGACTCGCTGGACCTGCTCGCCGCGGCCGACCACCCCGTCGACCCGGTCGCGATCGACCCGGCCAGGACGGCGGAACGACGGGCGACGTCCGGGGCGCTGACGGAGGCCATCGGCGCCCTGCCCCCGGCCCAGCGCATCGTGGTCGTCCTGCACCACCTCGAGGGATTGTCCTACGAGGAGGTCGCCCGCATCGTGGGGAGTACGGAGCCGGCGGTGCGGGGACATCTGTACCGCGCACGGCGGACACTGGCAGTGGTCCTCAGCAGCTGGGGAGGTGAGCGATCGTGACCGGCGACGACGACCTGCTGTTCGCTCCCGACGGCCGGCTGCCCTGCGGGCGGCCCGTCGACGACCTGCTCGAGCAGGCCGCGGACGGCCGCGGCGGCGACCTCGACGACCACCAGGCGGACTGCGTGCACTGCCAGGCCGCGCTGCGCGAGTTCACCTCGCTCTGGGCGCCGGTCCGCGAACTGGCCGCCGAGCCGGTGCCGGTGCCGGCCGACCTGGCCCGCCGGGTGCTCGCCCACATCCACCGCCTGGTCGACAACGTCTGGTACACGATGCAGGTCAACGACCTGGGGGCGGTGCGGGTGGCCGCGCGGATCGTCGCGGCCATCGCCCGGGACGCCGCCCGGACCGTTCCCGGGGTCCGGGCCGCGCTCGGCCGCAGCACCCTGGACCGCCGGCTGGCCCGCCTGGTCGAGACCGCCACCCGGTCGCACCGTCACCCGAACTCCGCGGTGGGGGTGCTCGGTCGCACCGCCACTGTCGACCTGGCCATCGCCGTGCAGTACGGCCAGCCGATCCCCGACGTCGCCCGCGAGGTGCAGCGGCGGGTCGGGCAGGAGCTGCGGGACACGGTGGGCCTGCGGGACGTCACCGTCAACGTGACGGTCGACGACGTCGGCCCGCCCCCGGCCCCCTGATCGGCCCGCCGGGCGGCAGCACCGGTCTCACTCGGGCAGCGGGTGGTAGCTGCCGTTCGTCGACCCGGTGACCCGGGCGATCGCCCGCATCTTGTTGACCGCGTCCAGGGCCGCGACCTTGTACGACTCGGCGAGCGTCGGATAGTTGAACACGGCGTCGACGAGATAGTCGACCGTGCCACCACAGCCCATCAGCGTCTGGCCGATGTGCACCAGCTCGGTGGCGTTCGTACCGAAGACGTGGACTCCCAACAGTTCTCGCGACTCGGCGTGCACCAGGATCTTCAGCATCCCGTACGAGTCGCCCAGGATGGCGCCGCGGGCCAGCTCGCGGTAGCGGGACACCCCGACCTCGAACGGCACGTTCGCCTGGGTGAGGTCCTCCTCGGTACGACCCACGAAACTGATCTCCGGCACCGTGTAGATACCGATCGGCTGCAGGTCGCCCAGCTTCGTCTCGACCGGCTCGCCGAACGCGTGGTAGCTGGCCCGCCGACCCTGCTCCATCGAGGTCGCGGCCAGGGCCGGGAACCCGATGACGTCGCCGACGGCGTAGATGTGCGGCACCTCGGTCTGGAAGTGCTCGTTGACCTCGACCCGGCCCCGGTCGGTCGCGCTCAGACCGGCCGCGGCCACGTTCAGGGCGTCCGTGACGCCCTGCCGCCCGGCCGAGTAGAGCACCGTGTCGGCCGGGATCTTCTTGCCCGATTCCAGGACGGTCAGCGTGCCGGCCGGGTGCTTCTGCACCTCACGCACGCTCTCGGAGAACCGGAAGGTCACCGCCAGGTCCCGTAGCTGATAGGTCAACGCCTCGACGATCTCCCGATCGCAGAAATCCAGCATGGTGGGCCGTTTCTCGACCACGGTGATCTTGGTGCCGAGGGCCGCGAACATGGAGGCGTACTCGATGCCGATGACGCCGGCGCCCACCACCACCATGGACCCGGGCACCTTCTCCAGCGACAGGATCTGGTCCGAGTCGACGATGGTCGACCCGTCGAAGTCCACCGACTGCGGCCGGGCCGGGCGGGTCCCGACGGCGATGACGATCTTGTCGGCCCGGATCTCGGTGGTGTGGCCGTCCGCGCCGTTGACGACGATGGTGTGCGCGTCCTGGAACTGCGCGCTGCCGATGTGCAGATCGACGTGGTTGCGCGCGAGTTGGTTGCGGATGACGTCGATCTCGCGACCGATGACGTGGGTGGTGCGGGCACTCAGATCGCCCACGGTGATGTCCTGCTTGACCCGGTACGACTGCCCGTAGAGCTCGCGCTGGGTCAGACCGGTCAGGTAGATGACCGCTTCGCGCAAGGTCTTCGACGGGATGGTGCCGGTGTTGATGCAGACACCGCCGACCATGTCGCGCTTCTCGACCACGGCGGCCCGGTGGCCGAGTTTGGAGGCCGCGATGGCGGCCTTCTGACCGGCCGGCCCGGAGCCGATGACGATCATGTCGTAGCTGTCCATGCGAGCTCCCTGATCCCGGGGCCCGACGCATCGAGGTGGCCGGCCCTGACCTGCGAGCCATCATCGTCGCGCAGCAGTCCGCGGTCACCGACCGAAAGTCCCCTCCCGGAGGGAACGCTCGCCGACATTTAGCCCGCGGGACACGCGACGGTCACAGATAGAGACCGGTTCCGCCACCCGACCGGTCATTGGCCACCGCCTGCAGGTCGCGTTCGCGCATCACCAGATAGGGATCCCCGCCGACCTCGACCTCGTACTGGTCGTCCGGTGAGTACAGGACACGGTCCCCGGACTTCACCGAACGGACGTGCTGGCCGACCCCGACGACCTCGCCCCAGACCAGCCGCTTGGCCACCTCGGCCGTGGCCGGGATGAGGATTCCCGCCCGGGTGGTGCGTTCTCCGGCGCCGGCCGGCTTGATGAGGATCTTGTCGTGCAGCATCTGGATGGACAGCGGGGAGTCGGACACCCGGGGAGCCTAACCAGGCCGGACCATCGATCGGGACCGGCCGGCGGGGGGATCGCACCGCGCGCACGGGTCTTCGGCCGAGACAAGGCGACCCCGAGCACCTGCCAGGTCGGGGGTCCAGCAGCCGCTCGGGGTCGTGGCAAACGCTACCAGTGCGAAACACTCGTGGACAGCGATTCCGTGCGTTGCGACCGAATTGGAACCGATCGCCGGAGATCATGAGCCAAGCGGTTGCGGGGATCAGCCGAGCGGCAGGTTGCGACGCTGGGCCATCACCAGCAGGTCGTGCCGGACGGACGGCGTGGCCGCCGAATCGATCGCCCGCTGCACGGCGCGACGGGTGCGGGCGGTCTCCTGGCGCTGCTTGAGCGAGGTGAGGATGCGGGACATGGTGACGAACTCCTGACCCGGTCGGACCCCGCGACCGGACGTTGCCGATGCGTTCTGCGGGTGCTGCTGTGGGGTCACCAGTACAGACGCCGACCTGCCGTCCGATGTTCCAACGACCATCGGTGAAGTGCCTCACAGACCGGCGTTTCCTCGGCTCAGACGTCCTATCGCCGACGATCCTCCGGTTCGCCGGTCCCGGGCTGCCGACGTCAGAAAGTGAGCGCGAGACCGGGATCGGTCAGCAGCGCGCCCACGTCGGCCAGGAACTGCGATCCCTCCTGACCGTCCACCACCCGATGATCGAACGACACCGCCAGCGTGCACACCTTGCGGACGGCGAGCTGACCGTCGACCACCCAGGGCGCGTCCTTGATGGCGCCGACGGCCAGGATGCCGGCCTGGCCGGGATAGATGATCGGCGTGCCCGCGTCGACCCCGAACACCCCCACGTTGGTGATCGTGAACGTGCCCCCGGCCAGCGCGGCCGGTGACGTCTGACCGGCCCGGGCCGTGTCCGCCAGATCGATGATGGCGCCGGCCAACCCGGCGACGTCCAACGTGTCGGCGTCCCGGATGACCGGCACGATCAGCCCGCGCGGAGTGGCCGCCGCGATCCCGAGGTGGACGTAGTCCTTGATGACGATGTCGCCATGACCCTCGCCGCTGCTGTCCCAGGTGGAGTTCATCGCCGGGGTCCGGCGAATGGCCAGGCAGACCGCCCGGGCGACCAGGGCCAGCGGGGTCACCTTGACCGCCGCGAACTCCGGACGCCGGCGCAACCGGTCCCGCAGTTCCATCAGCCGGGTCACGTCCACCGTCAGGAACTCCGTGACGTGGGGCGCGGTGAAGGCACTGGCCACCATCGCCTCGGCCGTGGCCCGGCGGATGCCGCGGATGGGCACCCGCCGCTCGCGGTCTCCGGTCGCGCCCGGCCGGGCCACTGTGAGCGTCGCCCCGGCCACCGCCGACTCGACATCGCCCCGACTGATCACCCCGTCACTCCCGGACGGCACGACCGTGCGCAGGTCCACCCCGAGGTCCTTGGCCAGCCGACGCACCGGCGGCGTGGCCAACGGCGCCGGGCGCGCGGCGGCCGGGCCGCCCTGGTCCGCCGACGGAGCCGGTTCACCGGCCGCGGGGAGCGTCCGACGAGCCCGGCGGGCGGTCGGGCCGCCCGCGGAGACGTAACCGACCAGGGTCGCGATCCGGCCGTCGGCGGTGACCTCGCCGATCTTGGCGCCCGCCGGCTCAGCCGCCCCGTCGGTGCCGTTGTCGGCCCCGACGGCCGTTCCGTCGGCGCCTTCCCGGACCCCGGCCGCCGGGAGCGGCCCGGCGTCCGGGTCCGTGTCGATGACGACGATCGGCGTCCCGACGTCCACCGACTGCCCCGGCGCGGCCAGCACGGCGTGCACCCGCCCGGCGAAGGGGCTCGGCAACTCGACCGACGCCTTCGCCGTCTCGATCTCCACCAGGATCTGGTTGACCGTCACCCGGTCGCCCTCGGCGACCTGCCAGTGCAGGATCTCCGCGTCGGTCAGTCCCTCCCCCACGTCCGGCAGCGCGAACTCGTGCAGCCGCTCACCGGTCGCCGGCCGGCCGGTCACGCCGCCACCACCGACGGGTCGATCGGACGGGTGGCGGCTGCGGTACGCATCGTGGGTTCCTTCGTCATCGTGGGGTACGCCGGTACGGACAGGTGGGTCGACCAATCGGCCCGGGTGCCGGGAACCGGGCCTAGTAGGCCAGGGCGCGGTCGACCGCGTCCAGGACCCGGTCGAGGTCGGGCAGGTAGTGGTGTTCGAGCCGGCTCGGCGGGTACGGGGTGTCGAACCCGGCCACCCGGATGACCGGTGCGGCCAACGAGTAGAACGCCTCCTCGGTCACCCGGGCCGCGATGTCCGCGGTGATCGACGACTCCCGCGGCGCCTCGGACACGACCACCAGCCGCCCGGTGCGCCGCACGGACTCCACGACCGGGTCCAGGTCCAGCGGGGACAGCGTCCGGAGATCGATCACCTCCAGCGAACGGCCCTCCCCGGCGGCCACGTCGGCCGCGGCCAGCACCGGCGCCATGCTCGGACCGTAGGAGACCACCGTGACGTCGGTACCGGCCCGCCGCGTGACACTCGAGAAACCGGCGGGCGGGGTCTGCCGGGGCTGGTTGCGGGTGGCGGTGTCCAGCACGCCCTTCTCCCAGTAACGCCGTTTCGGCTCGAAGAAGACCACCGGGTCGTCACAGAAGATGGCCGCCCGCAACAGGTCGAAGGCGTCCTGGCTGTTCGAGCAGGTCACCACGCGCAGGCCGGCGATGTGACAGAAGAACGACTCGGGGGCCTCGCTGTGGTGCTCGACCGCGCCGATCCCCCCGCCGTAGGGGACGCGGATGACCATCGGCATCGGGAAGGCGCCCTGCGTCCGGTAGGTCATCTTGGCGACCTGGGAGACGATCTGGTCGAACGCCGGGAAGATGAACCCGTCGAACTGGATCTCGGCGATCGGGCGGTACCCCCGCATGGCGAGGCCGACGGCGGCGCCGATGATGCCGGACTCCGCCAGCGGCGTGTCGAGCACGCGGTGCTCCCCGAAGTCCTTCTGCAGACCGTCGGTCACCCGGAAGACGCCGCCGAGCCGACCGACGTCCTCCCCCATCACGATGACCTTGGCGTCGTCCTCCATCGCGGTCCGCAAACCCATGTTCAGGGCGCGGGCCAGGGCCACCCGCTCGCTCGTCGGCGCGCTCATCGGCGACCTCCCGTCCCGCTGTCCGCCGTCTCCCGGCCGTCCGCACCGGCGGTGTCGGCGAAACCGGCCAGATACTCGAGGTACTCGGCCCGCTGTCGGTCCAGCTGCGCGTGCGGCTCGGAGTAGACGTGGCTGAACACGCGCTCCGGCGGCGGGTCCGGCATGGCCCGGCAGGCGGCCCGGAACGAGGCGGCCAGCTCGTCGGCCTCGGCGGCCACCTGCTCGAAGAACGCGGCGTCGGCCTGTCCACTGCGGGACAGGTGAACGCGTACCCGTTCCAGCGGGTCCAGCAGCTTCCAGT
This sequence comes from Nakamurella flava, assembly GCF_005298075.1. Taxonomy (NCBI): domain Bacteria; kingdom Bacillati; phylum Actinomycetota; class Actinomycetes; order Nakamurellales; family Nakamurellaceae; genus Nakamurella; species Nakamurella flava. Next base: position 28,797 of record NZ_SZZH01000009.1, on the reverse strand, counting down.
GTTCGGCCTCGTCGGCCATCCGGTAGCGGGTCGGGTCGTCGGAGGTGGTGTGCGCGTCCATCCGGTAGGTGAACGCCTCGATGAGGACCGGACCGTTCCCGGACCGGCACTCGGCCAGGGCCCACGACGTCACGGCCAGACAGGCCAGCACGTCGTTGCCGTCCACCCGGACACCGGGGAATCCGTAGCCGGTGGCCCGCTCCCACAGCGGGACCCGGGACTGCCGGTCCACCGGCTGGGAGATGGCCCACTGGTTGTTCTGGCAATAGAAGACGACGGGCGAGTCGTACGCGGCCGCGAAGACCATGCCCTCGTGCACGTCGCCCTGGCTCGTCGCCCCGTCTCCGAAGAAGACGATGGTCGCCTCGTCGGCACCGTCCATCCGCTGGCCCATGGCGTAGCCGGTCGCGTTGAGCACCTGGTTGCCGATGACGATGGTGTAGCCGTTGAACCGGGTCGCCTTGGGGTCCCAGCCGCAGTGGTCGGTCCCCCGGAAGATGCCGAGCAGCGCCGACGGGTCGATGCCCCGGCACCAGGCGACGCCGTGCTCCCGGTACGACGGGAAGGCCATGTCGTTCTCGCCGAGGGCCCGGCCCGCGCCCACCTGGGCCGCCTCCTGCCCCAGCAGCGGCGCCCAGAGCCCCAGCTGCCCCTGCCGCTGCAGGGCGTTGCCCTCCCGGTCGCACCGGCGGACCAGCACCATGTCGCGGTACAGGCCGCGCAGCATCTCGCCGGTGATCTCCAGCGGGTAGTCCGGATGCGGGGTCAGCACCCCCTCGGGCGAGAGCAACTGCACCACCGCCGCGTCCATGGTGGTCGCCCGCAGACCGGCGATCACCTCCGACGCCGTGGGTTCCCGCACTCCCGCGGCCCCGCGCGCCGCCGCCTCCGCAGCCGCGTCGGCGGCCATCCGGAGAGCGGGGTCCTGCGCTGTCTCGCGTCGCTGTGGCATGGCCCCATTCCCGTCGTCCAGCCGGGTCCAGGGCCGCGCGGTCCGGTCGAGGCAGATCGGCGCACCCCGCCGAGTCGGAGGCCGCGCCCCGGTCGAACCGGTCGCGCGACCAGCGACATCGGGAGTCGCGTGGTCTGGTCGAGGTACGTCGCGCGACCGGGGATCCGGCGCGTTGACCTCGATAGTGGCACGCGACGGACCGACTGTGTCCCAGGCCACGTCCGACGTTCGGACGACCGAGCGTCGTCACCCTCCCGGCGGGGTACGCCGGCCCCGACGGGCCGACCGGATGGTCGGCGGCTTACGATGCGGCAGTCCCGCGGCGAGGCTGTGTCGCCGACACCCCCGAGCCCGTACAGGCTCGCCCTCGGACCCCGGAGGTCGGACGTGGAACTGGAGCACCGCTTCGAGGTGCCGGTCGGGATCGAGAAGGCCTGGGCCGCGCTGATCGACATCCAGCAGATCGGGACCTGCTTCCCGGGCGCCCACCTCGATGCCATCGACGGTGACGAGTTCAGCGGCTCGGTGAAGCTGAAGATCGCCGGCCTGCGGATGACCTACAAGGGCACGGCCCGGTTCGTCGAGAAGGACCACGAGCTGCACCGGGCCCGCATCGAGGCCACCGGCAACGCCGGCGAGTCCGAGACGGCCGCCATGCTGGTGACCGCGACCGCGTCGGCCGTCGCCCCGAACCGCACCGCGGTCGACCTCGTCACCACCCTGTCCCTGACCGGCCGGCGCGCGGCGTTCGGTCGTCCGGTGATGGTCGAGGCGGGCAACTTCCTGGTCAGCCGGTTCGCGGACTGCGTCTCGACCAAGCTCTCCGGCCGCGACGCGGGCGGGGCCACGCTGGTCGACGTCACCGATCCCGACGAGGTCGCCGCCGCGGTGGTCGCCAGCGAGCAGGCCGCCGTCGCCCGCACCGCGCCGGCCCTGGCCGCCGGTCGCCCGCGGGTGCGCCGGGAGGTCCCCGGGGACGCCCGCGCCCTGCTCGGCGGCCAGGCCATCCCGTCGCTGCAGAAGGCCGTGCCGATCGTCTGCGGGGCCATCGGCCTGCTGCTGACGATCAAGCTCTTCCGTCGTTCACCGAAGCACGCGGCCACCGAGGACTGAGCGGGCCGGCCGGGCCGGGAGTACGCCGTCGTCGGCCCCCTCCCGGGTACCGGACCGTCGAGGAACCGCGCTCAGCCGCCGAGCCCGGCGGTGGGCCACGGCCGGTCGGTTCCCGTCATCGCCGGGGGCCAGCTGCCGCCGGGGGGCGGCGCGGAACGCAACCGGGTGCGGCTCTTGCGGGCCAGCTTGGCCGTGTACATCGCGGTGTCCGCCTCTTCCAGCAGGGCATCCAGGTCGACATCGGTCTCGCCGGCCACCGAGGTGGCGGTGCCCAGGCTGGCCGAGACCTGCGCCTGCTCCAGACGTTCCTGGACCCGCGCCACCAGGTCCTGGGCCAGTTCCTCGGACGAGGCTCCGACGATGATCGCGAACTCGTCACCGCCCAGCCGGGCGACCGTGTCCTGGGGCCGGAAGGTGCGCCGCAGCACGTCGGCCACCGATCGGATCAGCTGATCACCGGCGGCGTGGCCGTGCGCATCGTTGACGACCTTCAGGCCGTCGACGTCGACGAAGACCACGGTGAGCCGCTCGCCCGGGGTGGCGCGTTCGAGCATCACCCGCCCGGCCTCGAGCAGGCCCCGCTGATTGGCGACCCCGGTCAGTTCGTCCGTGGTGGCCAGCCGGTGCACCTCCCGACGAGCGGCTTCCAGCCGTCCGAACGTGCGCGCCCGCGCGACCATGAGCACGATGGCGAGGGCGTTGGCCTTGACCAGTTGGGCGGCGAAAATGGCCGGTTCCACGGGGAGGCCGAAGACGACCGCGCAGAGGATCCAGGCCACGTCGACCGCCACGATCGCGACGATCGCCCAGAACCGGTCGTAGAGCAGGGCGCCGATCCCCACGATGACCATCAGCATCCCGATGGCCGGGTAGGTGATCTGCGTCCCGAGGATGTAGACGAGGGGGTTGAGCCCCACCAGGGCCACGGCGGTGACGGCGAGGCGCACCGGGTGGCGACGCAGGGCCGGACCCCGGGGCCCCCGCAGGAGGACCCACAGGACGCCCAGCGCGGCGGCCGTCACCACGGCCATCCCGGTGGACCAGGACGATCCGGGCGTGTCGTCGAAGAAGCCCTGGGAGAGGGCCACCACGACGAAGAGCAGGGCACCGACCCCGGTCAGGGGGGTCATGGTGTCGGAGACGATCTCGACGTTCTCGCTGGGGAACCGGCCGATCGCCCGGCGGCGCGACAACCAGGCGGGGATCGTTCGATAAGGCTGGGCGTCCTGCGCCGTCCCGGTCCCCCGGGTCGGTTGCTCGCTCACTGATGGCCCCCTGTCGCCGCCTCGTCGACGCCTTGACGCGTCGACAGACTCCTGCTCAGTCCCCCGACCCTGTGACTAGGAAAGCATGTCCGGACCGACTCTTTCAGGGGGTCGAGCCAGGTTCCCCCTGGTAGGCGCTCGATTGCGCCGGGTAGTCGTCGTAGCGACAACTTCTGCCGCCGATGCATCCAATGGTGGAGTAACAGACGACGTACAGAACATTGGGTGGCGGGCTGACCGTCGACCAGGGTGACGACCACCCGAACGGCGACAGACCCGGTCGTCCAAGACGACCGGGTCTGTCGGGTGATCGGGGGCCGCCCCAGGGCTCAGCCCAGGCGGAGCCGGAGGGCGTCGAGTTCGTCCCGCAGCGACGACGGGACGCTGTCGCCGATGGTGTCGAACCACTCCTCGATCAGCGGCAGCTCGGCGCGCCATTCGTCCGCATCGACGGCCACGGCCGCCGCCATCTGCTCGGGCGTCACGTCGAGACCGTCGACATCCAGCCCGTCGGCGTCCGGGACGTAGCCGATCGGCGTCTCGACGGCACCGGCCTCGCCCTCGAGGCGGGCGACGACCCACTTCAGGACCCGCGAGTTCTCACCGAATCCCGGCCACAGGAAGCCACCATCGGCGTCCCGACGGAACCAGTTGACGTAGAAGATGCTCGGCAGCTTGCTCGCGTCCGCACCCTTGCCCATGTCGATCCAGTGCGAGAAGTAGTCACCGGCGTTGTAGCCGATGAACGGCAGCATCGCCATCGGATCGCGGCGGACGACACCGACCGCACCCGTCGCCGCGGCGGTCGTCTCCGACGAGAGCGTCGCCCCCATGAAGACACCGTGCTGCCAGTCGCGGGACTCGGTGACCAACGGGATGGTCGTCTTACGGCGACCGCCGAACAGGATGGCCGAGATCGGTACCCCGGTGGTGTCGAAGTACTCGTCGGCGATGATCGGGCACTGGGTGATCGGGGTGCAGAACCGCGAGTTCGGGTGACTGGACGGCTCGCCCGCGGACTCCAGCTCGTTGCCGTCCGCGTCCAGACCGGACGGCGTCCAGTCGCGGCCCTTCCAGTCGGTCAGGTGGGCCGGCGGCTCGTCCGACAGACCCTCCCACCAGACGTCCCCGTCGTCGGTGAGGGCGACGTTGGTGAAGACGGAATTGCCCTGCTCGATGGTCCGCATGGCGTTCGGGTTGGTCTTCCACCCGGTGCCGGGGGCCACGCCGAACAGGCCGTACTCCGGGTTGACCGCGTAGAGCCGGCCGTCCTCGCCGAAGGTCATCCAGGCGATGTCGTCACCCAGGGTCTCGACCTTCCACCCCGGGATGGTCGGTTCGAGCATCGCCAGGTTGGTCTTGCCGCAGGCGCTGGGGAACGCGGCGGCGATGTAGTGGACCTTCCCGGTGGGCGCGGTGAGCTTGAGGATCAGCATGTGCTCGGCCAGCCAGCCCTCGTCGCGGGCCATCACCGAGGCGATGCGCAGGGAGAAGCACTTCTTGCCCAGCAGGGCGTTGCCGCCGTACCCGGAACCGAACGACCAGATCGCCCGCTCCTCGGGGAACTGGACGATGTACTTGGTGTCGTTGCACGGCCAGGCCACGTCGGACTGGCCGGGCGCCAGCGGGGCACCGATGGAATGCAGGGCCTTGACCCACGGCAGGCCGGTGTTGATCAGATCCAGCGCCTGGCGACCTGACCGGGTCATCACCCGCATCGAGGCGACGACGTACTCGGAATCGGTGATCTCGACCCCGAGCTTGGGGTTCTCGGCGTCGTACGGGCCCATGCAGAACGGGATCACGTACATGGTCCGACCGACCATGCAGCCGTCGTAGAGGCTCGTCATGATGGCCTTCATGGCCACCGGGTCCATCCAGTTGTTCGTCGCCCCGGCGTCCTTCTTCTCGACCGAGCAGATGTAGGTCCGGTCCTCGACGCGCGCGACGTCGGTGGGATCCGACGCGGCGTAGAACGAGTTCGGCTTGTTGGCGAGCCGGGTGAAGGTGCCGGCCTCGACCAGCTTGTCGGTCAGCCGCGTCCACTCGTCGTCCGACCCGTCGATGAACACCACGGCGTCCGGGCGGGTCAGCTCCGCCGTTTCCAGTACCCACGACAACAACTCGGGGGCGGTGCCGTCGGGAGCGCCGAGGACGCGGACACCGGTGGACACCGGAGAGGACGCACCCGCGGCTCCCAGAGCCCGGGTACCCACAGTGGCGGTCGGTTCGATGGTCGCGGTCACTGACATCAACTCCAGGTCGAATCGGATCGGAGCGGTGGACGATCGGCAGTCGGTGCGGCCGGCGGACCGGAGCGCCGTCGGCACGCCCCCGAGTGCGCCGAATGATTGAGCGACCATAAGCGGATGTTCATCGAACCGGCAGGGCGAATTCGGCGTGTCTCGGGCCACAGAATCGTGAAAGTCGGCAGCGCCACACGATGGTGGTGAAAAGAATTGTGGGATCTTGTTCGGCCTTGATTGACGGTGGTCGACAGTGCCGCTATCTGCGCAAACGCATCGAACAAGAGGGTGGGGCGAGTGCGATGAGCGTCACGGGTGAGCCCCTGCGATTCGCTTCACTATTTCCGGGAATGGCGTGACGCCGCTGTTTACCTGCGCGAAGTGACGTGGTCATCTATTCGCGCGACGTGCGGCGGTCCCGGCCGGGACGACGAAGGGTCCTAGCATTCGTCGACGGCCTCGACAGCGGCCGCGACGAGGGGGGCCCGGCATGTGTCGCTTGTTCGGTCTGCACCACGGGCACCGGGTGACGGCGACGTTCTGGTTGCTCGACGCCCCGGACAGCCTGCGCGAGCAGAGTCGCCGCAATCCGCAGGGGGCCGGCATCGGCAGCTTCGACGGGGCGGGCCGGCCGGTGGTCGACAAGCAGCCCATCGCGGCCTGGACGGACGCCGAGTTCGCCCACCAGGCCCGGACGGACCGCAGCCGCACCTTCGTCGCCCACGTCCGGTACGCCAGCGCCGGCGGGTTGTCCCGGCCGAACACGCACCCGTTCGTCATGGACGGCCGGATCTTCGCCCACAACGGAACGCTCGGCGACCTCCCCCGGCTCGACGAGGAACTGGACCGGCGGGGGGTCCGCGACCTGGTGCAGGGGCAGACCGACAGCGAGCGCCTCTTCGCGCTCATCACCGCCTACGCCCGGGACAACGGAGGCGACGTCGGGGCGGCGATCACCGACGCCGTCCGCTGGGTCGCCGACACCCTGCCCGTCTTCGCCCTCAACATCGTGCTGGCCACCCCGGACGAGCTGTGGGCGCTGCGCTATCCGGACACCCACGACCTGTACCTGCTGCGCCCGTCGTCGGACGCCGGTCACCCGCTGCACGTGCGCAGCCGACGGATCAGCGTCCAGGCCGAGCACCACCGTCCGCAGACCGCCGCCCCGGTCGTCGTGGCCAGCGAACGGATGGACTCCGAGCCCGGGTGGCGTCTGCTGCACCCCGGTGAGCTGGTGCACGCCCGGGGCCGCGGCGACGACCTGCAGGTACGGACCCGGATCGCGGTGATCGAACCACCCCGTCAGCAGCTCACCCTGGCCGACCTCAGCCCGGAGGCGGCCGCTTCCCAGCGCGCCGCCGCGGAACACGGCGGCTGACCGGGCGGCCGGACCGCGCCCGGGTCACTGGGCCTGAGACACCGACGACATGTTGAAGCCCTGCACGAGGATCGGGGGCATCGCCGACCGGGTGAACCAGTCGCTCCACTCCCGCGACAGCGTCGGCACCGTCGCCCCGACGTCGACGGCCTGACGGAGCACGTCCAGCGGGGACATGTTGAACCGGAAGTTGGTGACCGCGCCGACCACCTCGCCGCGTTCGACGAGGAAGACGCCGTCCCGGGTCAGACCGGTCAACAGCAGCGTCATCGGGTCGACCTCGCGGAGGTACCACTGCGACGTCACCAGCAGTCCGCGATCCACCCCCGCGACGATGTCGTCGATGGAGCGGCCAGGGTCGCCGCCGGTCACCACCACGTTGTCGACCGGCGGGGCGAAAGGTTCGGCGTACTCCGCCGCCGACGCCCGGGTGTGCAGCAGACCACTGATCACCCCGTCCCGGACCAGATCGACCCGGCCGACGGGCGCGCCGTTGTCGAAGACGGACACCTCGTCGGACGATCCGGCCGCGGTGACGAACGGCTGGGCGGCCAGGCCCGGGTAACCGGGGTCCCCGAACACCGTCAGGGCCCGGTCGGTCAGGCGTTCCCCGATGCGGGTACCGCCGCCGGACTTCGAGAACACCGACCGGCCCTCGTGGGCAGGCCGGCCACCCGCACTCCACGCCAGGTAGACCATGAAGTCGGCCACGGCGGTCGGCGGCAGCACGGTGTCGTACCGGCCCGGAGGCAGGTCGACGCGCCGCCGGGCCCAGTCCAGACGGCGGGTCAGCGTCGCGTCCATCGCCGTCAGGTCGACGTCGGTGAAGTCGGCCGTGGACACCCCCGCCCACGACGAGCGGGTGAGGTCGGCGGACTTCGCGTTCAGCTCGAGCGACCCGGTGGGCTGCACCCAGCGCCGCCGCAGGCCGGTTGACGACCCGAGATAGACGGTGTCCACCTCGTGACGGGCGAAGCCGTAAAGGATGCGGTCCGTCGCCCGGGCCTGGCCGAAGGCGGCACCGAGGTCCTCCAGCAGGCCGGAGTAGACGCCGAACGAGGTCTGTGCGGGCGGTTCGGCGAGATCCTGCACCCCGCCATCCGGCATCGACGCATCGGGCTCCACCAGGGGACGGGCGTCCCGGGCGGGCCCGGCCGCGGCGGCCGCCCGGGCGGCCTCGTGCGACTCCCGCACGACGGCGGCGACGTCCCGCGCCGACCCGGCCGCGGCGGCCGACGCCGCCACCACCCCGGTGGCCGCGCCGACGACCGAGACGACATACCAGGACAGCGCCGCCGACACCCCGTTGGTGGTGACGGTGTTGTTGGCCCACCGCACGTTCGCCTCGGACCCGACGGTCACCACCACGACGCACCCGTCCGCCCGGGAGGCGGCCAGCGCGGACTCGACGATCTGCTCCGGTGTCAACAGCCCGGACTCGGCGCTCACTGGCCACCTTCCTGTACCGCGTTCAGCACGGACACCCCGCGGAACAACGCCGCCGGACAGCCGTGCGAGACGGCCGCGACCTGGCCCGGTTGCCCCTTGCCACAGTTGAACGCCCCGCCGAGCCGGTAGGTCGACGGGCCGCCGACGGCCTCCATCGACCGCCAGAAATCGGTGGTCGTCGCCTGGTAGGCGACGTCCTTGACCTGGCCGTCGAGCCGCCCGCCCCGGATCCGGTAGAACCGCTGGCCGGTGAACTGGAAGTTGTACCGCTGCATATCGATCGACCACGACTTGTCGCCGACCACGTAGATGCCGTCCTCCACTCCGGAGATGAGGTCGTCCACCGATCCGCCGGCCGGGTCGGGCTGCAGGCTGACGTTGGCCATCCGCTGGATGGGGATGTGGCCGGGCGAATCGGCGTGCGCGCACCCGTTCGACCGGTCCAGGCCGAGCCGGCGGGCGAACACCCGGTCGAGCTGGTAGCCGACCAGGATGCCGTCCCGGATGAGGTCCCAGGACTGGCCGGCCACCCCGTCGTCGTCGAACCCGACAGTGGCCAGCCCGTGCGGGACGGTGCGGTCACCGGTGACGTTCATCAGCTCCGAGCCGTACACCAGCGATCCGAGCTGATCCGGGGTGGCGAACGAGGTACCGGCGTAGGCGGCCTCGTAGCCGATGGCGCGGTCGTACTCGGTGGCGTGGCCGATGGATTCGTGGATGGTCAGCCACAGGTTGGTCGGGTTGATGACCAGGTCGTAGCGCCCGGCCTGCACCGACGGCGACTTGGTCTTCTCGGCCAGCGTCTGCGCGATGACCGGGATCTCGGCGGCGAAGTCCCAGGCGCCCTGGTCGGCCGTCCCGACGAGGTACTCCCAGCCCCGACCCACCGGCGGGGCCAGGGTGGACATGGTCTCGAAGGCGCCGGTGTCGGAGTCCACCGCGACGGCCTGCATGGTCGGCTCCACCCGCACCCGCTGCTGGGTGGTGACGGTGCCCGCGGTGTCGGCGTAGAACTTGTTCTCCTTGACCTGGAGCAGACCGACCGTGGTGTGGGCGACCCCGTCGGAGGCCAGCAGCCGTTCGCTGTGGTCCAGCAGCACCGCGATCTTGTCCGCGGACGGCACCGCGAACGGGTCGATGAGGTAGTCGCTCACCCAGGTCCGGTCGGCGTGGACGGGCTCGTCGGCCCGCTCCACCCGCTCGGCCACCACGCCGCTCAGCGCCCGGGCCACCGCGACCGCCTGCTCGGCGACCGCGGCCACCGCCGAGGTCGTCGGCACGATGCCGGCGGCGAACCCCCAGGTGCCGTCGACCAGTACCCGTACCGCGTACCCGGTGGTCACCGCGTCGGTGGCCGACTCCAGGGACCGGTCCCGGACGTTGATCGACTGGGTGGTCAGCCGTTCGCAGCGGAAATCCGCGAAGGACGCGCCGGCCCGCCGGGCCGTGTCCAACGCCGCGTCGGACCACGTCCGCAGCGGTAGGTCCAGGAAGGCCGGGTCGACGCCCGGCGGTGCGCTCGCCGTCACGGGGGCCAGGGTACGAGCACCCCCCGACAGTGGGCCGCCGAGCACGAGCCCACCCGTCCGCAACGTCGGCGGACCGAGGGGGTGGCCACCCTCCGCCACTGTCGGTTGGTCGGTGATGCCATGCTGGCGGCAGGCCGGAATCGGACACACACGGACATCGGCCTGGGGAGGAGCACCGTGATCGAGGCACGAGGTCTGACCAAGACGTTCGGACGGACAATGGCCGTCGAGGACCTGTCGTTCACCGTCCGGCCGGGTGGGGTGACCGGGTTCCTCGGCCCGAACGGCGCCGGCAAGTCGACCACGATGCGGATGCTGCTGGGGTTGGACAACCCGACCCGGGGCGAGGCGCTCATCAACGGCCGGCCCTACCGTCAGCTGGACCGGCCGCTGACCCAGGTGGGAGCGCTGCTGGACGCCAACTGGATCCACCCGAACCGGTCGGCCCGTGCGCACCTGCGGTACCTGGCCGCGTCCAACCGGATTCCCGCTCGCCGGGTCGACGAGGTGCTGGAGACGGTCGGGTTGACCGCCGTCGCCCGTCGGGCCGCGGGCAAGTTCTCGCTGGGCATGAAGCAGCGTCTCGGCCTGGCCGGGGCCCTGCTGGGCGACCCGAAGGTGCTGCTGTTCGACGAGCCGGTCAACGGCCTCGACCCGGAGGGCATCTTCTGGGTCCGCAACTTCATGAAGAGCCTGGCCGCCGAGGGCCGCACCGTGCTGGTCAGCTCGCATCTGCTGTCCGAGATGGCCCTGACCGCCGACCACCTGATCGTCATCGGCCGGGGTCGGATGATCGCCGAGGCCTCGACCGCCGACTTCATCGCCCGGTCCACCCGGTCGACCGTGCGGGTGCGTTCGCCCCGGCTCGACGAGCTGGCCGGGGCCCTGCAGCAGGCCGGGGTCGCCGTGACCCCGGCCGACGGCGCCCTGGTGGTCACCGACACTCCGATCGAGCGGGTCGGTGACATCGCCGCAGCGGCCGGGGTGCCGCTCCACGAGCTGTCCCAGCAGTCCGGATCGCTCGAGGAGGCCTTCATCCAACTCACCGGCGATGCCGTCGAGTACGGCCGGTCGCGGTCCGTCCCCGGCGGCCCGATCGCACCGCTGGCCGGCGGCCCGGCCGGCGTCACCCCGGGAGGGACGACCCGATGACCCTCGTCAACGTCGAGCGCATCAAGCTCTTCTCGACCCGCTCGCCCTACTGGTGCCTGGTGGCCATCGCCGCGGTGGCGCTGTTGTTCGCCCTCCTCATCGCGCTGGTCGACAACGGCAGCGCGGCGATCCCGGCGCTGGCCCTGCAGGGGGTCAACCTCGGCATGTACGTCTTCATGGTCCTCGCGGCGCTGACGGTCACCACCGAGTACCGCTTCGGGACCATCCGCAGCACCTTCCTGGCCGCGCCCAACCGGACGGCCGTGCTGGTGGCCAAGACGGCACTCGTCGTCGTGCTGGGCGCCGTGGTGGGGCTGCTGGCCGCGTTGGCCGCGTTCTTCCTCACCAAGGCGCTGGCCAAGGAACCACCCGCGCCACTGGTCCTGTCCAGTGCCGCCGACTGGCGCGAGGTCGCCGGGCACGCCGCCCTCTTCGCGATCGCCGGGGTGATCGCGGTCGCCGTGGGGACGCTGCTGCGGCAGACCGCGGGGGCGGTCGCCCTGCTGCTCCTGTGGCCGCTCATCGTCGAGAGCCTCTTCGGTCTCATCCCCACCGTCGGCGAGAAGGTCGGGCCCTGGCTGCCGTTCCGCTCCGCGTCGGCCTTCGTCTCGCCGACCGAGAGTGTGCGCGGCTTCTCGTTCGATCCCTCGGGGCCGTCCCCGCTGCAGGGCCTGCTGGTGTTCGCCGCCACCGCCGTCGTGCTGTGGGTCGTCGCCGCGCTGGTGGTGAACCGCCGTGACGCCTGAGCCACGGAAGGACGCGGTACAGCCGGGCGAACTGCTGGCCCGGTTCGGCTCGGCCCGCCACCCGGAGCGGGCCGTCGTGCACCCCCGTCCCGACGGCGTGGACGACGCCACGGTCGAGGCCGTCGGGAAGCTGTCGGCTGCGTTCGAGGTGATCGAGAACGCCCGCGGCATGCTCTACGCCTTCCACCGGATGTCCGGCGAGGCGGACCTGGCCCTGCAGGACGCGTTGTCGTCGCTGCGCGCGGCCGGGCACACCGCACTGGCCGACGAGGTCGACGAGGTGCTGGTCGGCCGGGACGTCGTCCGGGACATGTGGACGTTCCAGATCGTCGAGGCGTACGACGAGCAGTACCACCGGGTCTTCCGGGACGTGAACGCCGCCGTCGCCGACCGTCTGCTCGGCACGCGGGGTCATGTGTTCGAGTCGGAGATGAAGACCCAGGAACAACGGGGCGAGCACGACGGATCCCCGGACGGCCCCGACCCGGGGGACTGATGTCGCCCGTCGAGCTCGTCCAGCGGCGCGGACGCCGGGGGCGCGCGGCTTAGGGTTGCGCTCATGCAGTCGCGCGTGACCACCTTCGGCCTGCCCGGTGACCGGGCGTCCCTCCCCCACCGCCAGGTGTCCTCCGTGCCCGGGACCGAGCCCGGCGCCCCGGCGGACGGCATCGGGGACGACGCGGCGATCGACGGCACCGCGGACGGCCGTCCCACGGACTTCCGGCGGGTGGTCAGCTTCCATCCCCGCGGCGGCCGGTTGAACTCGGTGCAGCGACGGGCCTTCGACACCCACGCCGACCGCTGGTACACGGAGGCGGCCACCACTACGCCACCCCTGGACGCCGCGGCGCTCTTCGGTCGGACGGCGCCGGTGGCGCTGGAGATCGGTTCCGGGATGGGCGAGTCCACCCCGGTGATGGCCGCGGCCCGTCCCGAGCTGAACGTGCTGGCTGTGGAGGTCTACAAGCCGGGGGTGGCGCAGACGCTGCACCACCTGAGCAAGACGTCGGTCGACAACGTGCGGGTGATGCGCGGGGACGGCGTACACGTCCTCGAGACGCTCATCCCGTCCGGCAGCCTGGCCGAGGTCTGGTTGTTCTTCCCCGACCCGTGGCCCAAGACCCGCCACCTCAAGCGCCGGCTGGTCACCCCGGCCTTCACCGATCTGGTCGCCGACCGGCTGCGGCGGGGTGGCGTGCTGCGGATGGCCACGGACTGGGAGCCGTACGCGGAGCAGATGCTGGCGTCGGGGACCGCGGCCCGCAAGCTCCGCAACCCGCACCCCGGTTGGGCGCCCCGGCCGGAGTTCCGGCCGGTCACCCGCTTCGAGCGGCGTGGCCTGGCCGAGGGCCGGGAGATCTTCGACCTGGAGTTCGTGCGGCGCTGAGGGCCGACGCAACTCCGGACGGGCCCGGACGTCCTGTCCTCGGCACTGCACCCGGGGGTGATCATTGCCGTTCGGCCCCGCCGTGTCGTTTTACGAATTCTTTACCGACCCGGGTGACGCGAAATGCACCGCACCCCCGGGTCGTCGTCGAATTCGTCGAACGCCGGGCGGTATCCGCTGGTCAGAGGGGCTTGGACGAGCGACGGATCATTTCCGTCCCGGCGCACCGTCGCGCTGGGTGGGGGTCAGATATCGGAATGGTCAACTCCGGGCCCCGCCATTCGAACGGGTGACATGATGGCCGACAGACCGACAAAGAGCACGCGAAAAGAGATCGCGGAGAAAGGCACGGTGGACTTGTGACGGCGACCGGGCGGCCGATCGAACCCACCGTGAAGGCCCTGCGGGTGGTGCAGTGGTGGGACACCCTGCCGACCAAGACCCGGGTCGTCACCGTGGTCCTGCCGACCGTGCTGTCACTGCTCATCGCGCTGGCGTGGGGCTGGGCCATCGGCCAGCACCACCATCAGTTCGACCTGCGGCTGTACTACGACGCCGTCAACTGGTGGATGTCGGGCCACGACCTCTTCAGCTACGCCCAGCCGGACCCGGTCAACGTCGAGCTCGGCTTCACGTACCCGCCGCTGTCGGCCGTGGTCATGGCGCCGATGGGCATCCTGCCGTACCCGCTGGTCCTGGCCATCTCGCTCACCGCGATCGTGGCCTGCGGCGCGGTGTTCGTGTTCCTGGTGCTCCGGGAGCGCTTCGCCCTGCCGCGCACCCTGCTGCTTGCGGCCACCGGGGTCGGCACCGGGTTCGCCTTCCTGCTCGAACCGTTCCGGCAGACCTTCTCCTTCGGGCAGATCAACATCTATCTGGCCCTGCTGGTGGCGATCGACCTGCTCGTCCTGGGCCGGCGGGGTAGCCGGTGGACCGGTGTGGGCATCGGCCTGGCCACCGCCATCAAGCTGACGCCCGGCATCTTCATCATCTATCTGCTGCTCACCCGCCGGTGGCGGGCCGCCGCGACCGCGGCTGCCGCCGCCGTGGCCGCCACGCTGTTCGGCGCGGTCTTCGCGCCGTCCGAGACCTGGCGGTATTTCACCTCGATCATCTTCGACACGTCCCGGGTCGGGTTCATCGACAGCACCATGAACCAGTCGGTCAACGGCCTGCTGGCCCGGCTGTCGGATCCGCTGCCTCCTTCGGGTGTGGCATGGCTGGCGCTGGGTGGTGCCGTCGCCGCGGTCGGTCTGTGGCGGGCCCGGCGGGCCGCCCTGGCCGGCGACGAGCTGGCCGGTATGACCCTGGCCGGCCTGGCCGGGGTGCTGATCAGCCCGGTCAGCTGGGTGCACCACATCATCTGGCTCTTCCCGGCGATGCTCCTCGTGGGCCTGCGCCTGGCGGCGGCCGTCCGGTCACTGCTGCACGACTCGCAGCCCGGCAGCGGCCGCACCGACCGGGCGCTGACCGTCCGGATCATCGAGGTCGTCGTCTGTTCGCTCCTCATCACCGTCGGTCTGGTCGTCTGGTGCCTCCCGGCCAGCAACATCCTCGGGACCTACACCCCGGACTTCGCCGGTGGCGGCCCGTTGCTGGCCATCGCGGCCAGCCTGCAACTGCTGTGGCTGGTGGTCGCCGTCTTCGCGGTCCCGGTGCGGACGGCGGACGGCGGGTCGGAGTGGGGCGACGTGCCGGCCACCCGGAAGGCGTCGGCTGTGTCGGAGCGGCGACCGCTGGGTACGTGACGATCCGGAAGGACCCGGCCGGCCCGTCTCCCGCCCCGCGGCGAACGGCGCCACGACACCGTCCGCCCCGCCGGGGTTGGACCGGTCACACGCCGGGTCGGCTGACCGCAGCGAACGGAAGGATCCGATCATGGCCAAGAGCCTGCCGAAGTACACCGTGCCGTCGTTGTCCGTGGAGGAGGGCGCGACCGTCGCCACGCTCCTGCAGGACCGGCTGAACGCCCTCAACGACCTGGCGCTGACGCTCAAGCACATCCACTGGAACGTCGTCGGCCCGCACTTCATCGCCGTCCACGAGATGCTCGACCCGCAGGTCGACGCCGTCCGCGCGATGGTCGACGCGGTGGCCGAGCGGATCGCCACCCTGGGTTCCTCGCCGACCGGCACCCCGGGTGCCCTGGTCGCCGAGCGCAAGTGGGACGACTACTCCATCGGCCGGGCCGACGCGATCGCGCACCTGGGCGCCCTGGACCTGGTCTACGACGGGGTCATCGGCGATCACCGCGAGGCCGCCGAGAAGGCCGGCGAGATCGACACCGTCACCGAGGACCTGCTCGTCGGGCACCTGCACGATCTGGAGCTGTTCCACTGGTTCGTCCGTGCGCACCTCGAGTCGGCGTCCGGCTCGCTGCAGACCGGCGGCGAGAAGACCGAGAAGGCGGCCGCCGGTGCGGCCGAGCAGGTCGCGGCGAACGGTTCCGCCGGCTGACCCGAGTTCGACCATGCGGGGGCGGTGCCGGTACCGGCACCGCCCCCGTTCGTCATTCCCCCGGCGGGTCGGTCCGCATCCATGCCCACCACTTCGGGCGACGCTGATCGTCTTCGCGTTCCCTGGGCCGATCAGCCGACTCCCCCGCGCGGGTCGCCGCCCCGGCCGGGTGACCCGTTCGTCGGGTCTTCCCGCCGGAGCGACGACCCGGCCCGATAATCCGGGCATGCCTCTGCACAACGGTGCGTCCGAGCCGGTCCGTCGCTCCCACAGCAATCCGCTGGTCACCCTGGCCAACCCGGCCATCGGCGACGAGGTGCGGCTGCCCGACAACAAGCTGTCGGAGGATCCGGTCCCGGCGGAGGTCGCCTACCGGTTGATCCACGACGAGCTGCTGCTCGACGGCAGCGCCCGGCTCAACCTGGCCACGTTCGTCACCACGTGGATGGAGCCGCACGCCCAGCAGCTGATGGCCGACTGCGCCGACAAGAACATGATCGACAAGGACGAGTACCCGCAGACCGCCGAGGTGGAGCGGCGGTGCGTGGCGATCCTGGCCGATCTGTGGCACGCCCCGCATCCCGAGCACGCGACGGGATGTTCGACGACGGGGTCCAGTGAGGCCTGCATGCTGGCGGGGATGGCGCTCAAGCGCCGGTGGGCGGCCCGGGTCCGTGCGGCCGGCGGTGACCCGCGGACGCGCACCCCGAACCTGGTGATGGGCGCCAACGTCCAGGTCTGCTGGGAGAAGTTCTGCCGGTACTGGGACGTCGAGCCGCGCACGGTGCCCATGGAGGGCGACCGCTTCCACCTCGACGCGGCCGGCGCGGTGGCCCACTGCGACGAGGACACCATCGGGGTGGTCGCCATCCTGGGGTCGACCTTCGACGGCAGCTACGAGCCGGTCGCCGAGATCTGCGCCGCGCTGGACGAGCTGGCCGCCGGCGGTGGACCCGACGTGCAGGTCCACGTCGACGGGGCGTCGGGCGGGATGATCGCCCCGTTCCTGGACCCGGACCTGGAATGGGACTTCCGGCTGCCCCGGGTGGCATCCATCAACACCTCCGGCCACAAGTACGGCCTGGTGTACCCGGGCGTCGGCTGGGTGCTCTGGCGGGACGCCGACGCGCTCCCCGAGGACCTGATCTTCCGCGTCAACTACCTCGGTGGGGACATGCCCACGTTCGCGCTCAACTTCTCCCGGCCGGGCGCCGAGGTCATCGCCCAGTACTACAACTTCTTCCGCCTCGGCTTCTCCGGATTCGTCGCCGTCCAGCAGGCCAGCCGCGACGTCGCGACCGGGCTGGCCGAGCGCATCGACGCCATGCCCCAGTTCCGCTGCCTCACCCGGGGTGACGAGCTGCCGGTCTTCGCCTTCACCACCACCGACGACGTCCAGGGATGGGATGTCTTCGCGGTGTCCCGGCGGCTGCGGGAACGGGGCTGGCAGGTGCCGGCGTACACGTTCCCGGAGAACCGGACCGACCTGGCGGTGCTCCGGGTGGTCTGCCGCAACGGCTTCTCCCTCGACTTGGCCGACCTGTTCTTCGCCGATCTGCAGCGCGCCGTCGCCGACCTCGAGAAGGACGCGCACTCCGGGGGTCAGTTGTCCGGCCCGAGCGGCTTCCGGCACTGACACCGGTTCCACCCCGTCCCGCCCCCGCGCCTACCGTGGGTCTCGGGGCGGCTGGGGGGTGGGGTCGGTGCCCGCGTCCGGTCGTGACCTGGTCGAGACCTTCGGCCGTCGAACCGACCGTTCGTCGCACCGGAACAACCGCCCGTCGCTGGCCACCGGTTTGATTGGCCGGCTCTGCGGCGCGATGCGAGGCTTCGTCCGGGAACTCTGTCGAGGCCGGCGCCATGCCGCGGTGTCGGCGGCCGGCCCGGCGACCGACGGAAGGAACAGCGATGACGCTGCAGGCGAGGGAATCTGTCGAGGACGGCGTCGAGTACGTCCGCACCGACCCGGACAGACCACCGGTGGCGGTGCGCGAGAACTTCGCCTGGACACCGGCGAAACGCCTGACCTACGCGGCGATCGCGCTGCTCGGCGGCATCGCCTGGGTGATGATCGCCGTGGTCCGCGGCGAGCACGTCAACGCCGTGTGGTTCGTGTTCGCCGCCGTCTGCACGTACGTCATCGCCTTCCGCTTCTACGCCCGGTTGATCGAGTACCGGGTGGTCCGTCCCCGCGACGAGCGGGCGACCCCGGCCGAGAAGTACGAGAACGGCAAGGACTTCATGCCGACCGATCGGCGGGTGCTGTTCGGGCACCACTTCGCCGCGATCGCCGGGGCCGGGCCGCTGGTCGGGCCGGTGCTGGCCGCACAGATGGGGTACCTGCCCGGAACCATCTGGATCATCGTGGGTGTCGTCGTCGCCGGCGCCGTGCAGGACTACCTGGTGCTGTCGATCTCCATCCGTCGCCGTGGTCGCAGCCTCGGCCAGATGGCCCGGGACGAGCTCGGCCGGGTCGGCGGGATCGCCGCCATGATCGCCGTTTTCGTCATCATGATCATCCTCATCGCGGTGCTCGCGCTGGTCGTCGTCAACGCCCTGGCCGAGAGCCCCTGGGGTGTCTTCTCCATCGCGATGACCATCCCGATCGCCCTATTCATGGGCTGCTACCTGCGGTACTGGCGGCCGGGCAAGGTCTCCGAGGTCTCCCTCATCGGTGTTGTCCTGCTGCTGCTGGCCATCGTGGCCGGCGGCTGGGTCGCCGAGACCGAGTGGGGCGCCGACGTCTTCACGTTGTCAAAGGTGACCATCGCCTGGTGGATCCTGATCTACGGCCTGGCCGCGTCGGTGTTGCCGGTGTGGCTGCTGCTGGCCCCGCGCGACTACCTGTCGACGTTCATGAAGGTCGGCACCATCGTGCTGCTGGCCGTCGGCATCCTGATCGCCCGGCCGGAGATGCAGATGCCGGCGATCACGCCGTTCGCCGGCGCCGGCAACGGACCGGCCTTCGCCGGCAGCCTGTTCCCGTTCCTGTTCATCACCATCGCCTGCGGCGCGCTGTCCGGGTTCCACGCGCTCATCTCGTCGGGTACGACGCCCAAGCTGATCGAGAAGGAGAGCCAGGCCAAGGTCATCGGCTACGGCGGCATGCTCACCGAGTCGTTCGTCGCGATCATGGCCCTGATCACCGCCTGCGTGCTCGACCAGCATCTGTACTTCGCGATGAACGCCCCGCTCGGTCTGACCGGCGGGACGCCGGAGACCGCGGCGGCCTACGTCAACGGGCTAGGGCTGAACGGCGTGAACATCTCCCCCGAGGTGTTCGCCAAGGCCGCGGAGGACGTCGGCGAGGAGTCGATCATCTCCCGCACTGGCGGCGCCCCCACGCTGGCCTTCGGGATGAGCGAGATCATGCACGAGGTGATCGGCGGCGAGGGTCTGAAGTCGTTCTGGTACCACTTCGCGATCATGTTCGAGGCGCTGTTCATCCTCACCACCGTCGACGCCGGCACCCGGGTCGCCCGCTTCATGCTCTCGGACTCGATCGGCAACATCCCCGGCCCGGCCCGCAAGTTCCGTGACCCGTCCTGGCGGGTCGGCGCCTGGGTCTGCTCGCTGATCGTCGTCGGCCTGTGGGGCGCCATCCTGCTGATGGGCGTGACGGACCCGCTGGGCGGGATCAACACGCTCTTCCCGCTGTTCGGTATCGCCAACCAGCTGCTGGCCGCCGTCGCGCTGACCGTCGTCTTCTGCGTGCTGATCAAGAAGCAGCTCTACAAGTGGTGCTGGATCGCCGGCGTCCCGTTGGTCTGGGACCTGGTCGTGACCATGACGGCGTCCTACCAGAAGATCTTTTCGTCGGTCCCGGCCATCGGGTACTGGGCGCAGCACTCGGCGTTCAAGGCCGCGCAGGAGCGGGGCGAACAGAGCTTCGGCACCGCCCGGACCCCGGAGGCGATCGAGGCGGTCATCCGTAACACCTTCATCCAGGGAACGCTGTCGATCCTGTTCGCCTCGCTGGTCATCGTGGTCGTGCTGGCCGGCGCGGCGGTGTGCGTGAAGTCGATCCGGGCGGGCGGTCTGCCGACCTCCGAGGAGCCCGACGAGCCGTCCCAGCTGTTCGCACCCAAGAGTTTCGTGCCGACGGCGGCCGAGAAGCGGATCGAGAAGGAATGGGCCGACGCCGGCCTGGTCCGCGAACGGGCCGGTCACTAGCCGTGCGAGGTCGACGATGAACGATGCCGGCGGCCGACCGGCCGCCGGCGACGGGGATGCCCGGCCGGCGTCGGGCGTGCCCTGGCGGCGCTGGTGGGACGGGCTCCGCTGGTGGACGAACGGCGTGGTCGGCCAGTCGGCCTACACCACCTACGTCGAGCACCTGCGCCGTCGGCACCCCGAGGCCCCGATCCCGGACGAACGGCAGTTCTGGCGGGACAAGTACGAGCAGATGGACCGGAACCCGGGGGCCCGCTGCTGCTGAGCGGCCCGTTCGGGCCGCCGGCAGCACCGGCGCGGGCGATCTTTCTGAATCGTGCCGAGCAGCAACGATCGGCGAAATCAGGACTTTCGTCCCCTCGTCCTCGGGCGGTCCGGGGCGGAGGATGAAGACCGGGGAAGCCACCGGGATCCACCGGCGGACACCCGGTCCAGACCCTGTCGTCATCACCCGTCATCCTGAAGGACGACCATGCCCTCCACCGCCCAGGACACCGCAACCGACCGGGGCCGCACCCGGGTCGTCTTTTTCAGCACCCAGCCGTACGACCGGCGGTTCTTCACCCGGATCAACGACGAGCGGTTCGTCGACGACGGTTTCGACCTGGTGTTCTCTCGCGACCGCCTGACCGTGGAGAGCACCGCGTTGGCCGCCGGAGCCGACGCCGTGTGCGTGTTCGTCAACGACGACGTCTCGGCGCCGGTCATCGAGGCCCTCCGCGCGGCAGGTGTGCGGACGGTGCTGCTGCGCTGCGCGGGCTTCAACAACGTCGACCTCGACGCGGCCAGGGCGGCCGGTATCGCGGTGGCCCGGGTGCCCGCGTACTCCCCCGAGGCGGTGGCCGAGCACGCGGTCACGATGCTGCTGACGCTCAACCGGAAGACCCACCGCGCCTACAACCGGGTCCGGGAAGGCAATTTCGCCCTCGACGGCCTCCTCGGATTCACCCTGCACGGGAAGGTGGCCGGGGTGGTCGGCACGGGCCGCATCGGCGTGTGTGCGGCGCGCATCCTGCACGGGTTCGGCATGCAGGTGCTCGGCAGCGACCCCTACCGCAACCCGGAGTTCGAGAAGGTCGGCACCTACGTCGAACCGGACGAGCTCTTCGAACGCTCGGACGTCATCACCCTGCACTCGCCGCTGACCGCGGACACCTACCACCTCATCGGCAAGCAGGCTCTGGACAAGATGAAGGACGGCGTCTTCCTGGTCAACACCTCCCGGGGCGCGCTCGTCGACACCAAGCAGGCGATCAAGGCGCTGAAGTCCGGCAAGCTCGGTGGGTTGGCGATCGATGTCTACGAGCAGGAGGAGGCGTTGTTCTTCCACGACCGGTCGCACAGCTTCATTCCCGACGACGTCTTCGCCCGGCTCAGCACCTTCCCGAACGTGCTCATCACCGGGCACCAGGCGTTCTTCACGGGTGAGGCGCTCGATCAGATCTCGGACGTCACGCTGTCCAACCTGCGGGCGCTGGTCCGTGGCGAGGACTGCCCACACCTGGTGTGACTCCCGGGTGGTCATGGCGGTCGTCGCCCGTTCGGCGGGACCGGCCGCCGAACCGGGTCCGGTATGCCGGTTCGCTCCTACAGTCGGGTCATGACAGGCACCGTCCCGAAGAGCACCGCAGCGTCCGCCGGGGCGGGCGCGCCGCTGGCTCCGACGGGTGAACCGTTGGATCTGGGGCCGGTGAGCGGGGCCACCCGCGAGACGATCGAGACCCTTGTCGCCCTGCTGGGCGGGGTACGGAACGCGGTCGGCGAGCCGCCGTCGTGGTCTGCGAAGTACCTGCAGGTGCCGCTGAACGAGGTGGCCGCGTTCCGGCGGCTGGCCTCCGCGCTCAAGCTGCCGATGATCGGGGCCGTGCTGGCCCGGTACATGGACGAGTTCGCCGACCGGATCGTGGTGGCCGGGGTCGCCCCCGAGAAGGCCCCGCGGTGGGCACTGCTCGACACCGGCGGCGACCATCCGACCCCGATCCCAGGTCAGATGAACGTCTACTTCCCCGCCGACACCATCCTGCCGGTGCCCTGCGTGGCGTCCATCGACGACTACGAGTGGGGCGAGCGCGGCATCATCTACTACCTGCGCCGCGCGGACCAGTCGTTCGGCGAGCCGCTGGCCGCCCGCTTCGAACAGGAGGCCCGGGGCGACAACAATCCGCTGCGGGGCCTGGTGCTCAACGCGACGGTCGACAGCGGCCGCCTGGCGATGTCGACGGTGAAGGCGTCGGGCGCCTCCCGGGCCGACGTGGTGCTGCCGGAGGCCGTCTGGACGGAACTCGACCTGTTCCTGTCGACCACCACCACCCGCCGGGAACTGCTGCAACGCCTGGGCCTGGGAACGTCACGCGGCCTGCTGCTCACCGGCGCCCCCGGCGTCGGGAAGACGAGCGTCATCCGGGCCCTGGCGACGGAGCTGACCCAGCGGATGACGATCATCCTGGCCAGCAGCGAGGTGGTCACCGACTACATCCGTGAGCTCTACGACGACATCGAGCTGCTGGGGCCGACCGTCGTGGTCCTGGAGGACATCGACCTGATCACCGGCCGGCGGCGTGGCGGCGAGGTCTCGGCCCCGCTGACGGAGTTCCTCAACACGCTCGACGGCGTGCGGTCCCGGCAGGACGTCCTCACCGTCGCCACCACCAACGACCCGCTGGCCCTGGATGCCGCGGCCATCCGGCCCGGCCGCATCGACACCGTGCTGGAGATTCCCAAACCCGATCGGTCGGCGCGCGCCGACATGCTGCGGCTGTACCTCACCAGGATCGAGGAACGTTCCGGCGAGCAGGACCCGGGCGAACGACGCCGGATCGTCGGCGGGGTCGACGTCGACGCGGTGGCCGGCGCGGTGGACGACGTCAGCGGGGCCGATCTCCACGAGATCGTGCGGCGCACGGTCCTGGAGTTCGGCCAGGACCTGACGACGGAGCGGATGCTCGGCGTGGCCCGCGGCGGCCGGTGGAAGCCGGCGGCCCCCGTCGGCAACTACCTCTGACCCCACACGGTCGTGACCGCCGTCGTTCCGTCGTCCGGACGGCGGGGCGACCGGGTCGGGATATCGGCCGGGTCCGCTACTGGCCGGGTCGGACGGCCGGTTGGCCGACGTGGTGCAGCCGGTCCCGGACCCGCTGAGCCGCGGCCAGCAGGTACGGCACCCGATCCACCCGGGCCCGGGCGTTCGGCGAGTTGGGGCCGTGCCGGGTGATGGCCTCGGCGATGCGGTACTCCACCGTCATCCGGACGCCGTTGGGGCCGACGGTCTGGTCCGCGTAGGTCAGCGCGTCCGACAACGGCGATTCCTCGAAGGGGAACGTCGCCATGATCTCGGAGAAGCCGCGGTCGACGGGGACGTACCGGGCGCCGGAGTGATGTGCGACCAACGCGACCAACCGGGGGTCCCACCCGCGTTCTCGCAGGTACAGGCCGCCGTCGATGGGGTGAAAGCCGGTGAGCTGCAGTTCGGAGGAGTAGCCGATGTCGTGCAGCCAGGCGGCGGCGATCAGCAGCGGGCCCTCGTCACGGGGCACTGCACCGGCCAGTTCGGCGGCCCGCCGGGCCACCCCCAGCGTGTGCTGCCAGCGCTCGGGGAGTTCCTTGCGCAGCAGCTTGCGCGCCGTCTTGCGGGCCCGTTCGGTCAGATCGGTCTCTTCGGCATCGTCGTCGAGCACCGATGCGGGTGCCGTGGAGTCGTCGGGGCCCTGGTCCTTCACCTGCGCAGCGTGGACCACCGAGCTGAACGGTTCCCCAACGTCAGGTGCCGGGACGGGGCACAGCAGACGCCGGTCGCGACCGTGGGGAGAGCCGGGCCCTGACCTACAGTCGGCCTGCGGGGCGAGCACGACCGCACGGCACCGGGAGGAACCGATGGGCAACGGCACCGCCGTCGACCTGAACAGTGACGTCGGGGAGTCGTTCGGGCAGTGGTCGCTGGGTGACGACGACGCCCTGCTGACCCTGGTCACGAGCGCGAACGTCGCGTGCGGGTTCCACGCAGGTGACCCGACCACGCTGCGCCGCACCTGCGCGACCGCCGCCGACCGGGGCGTGGCCGTCGGCGCCCAGGTCGGCTACCGGGATCTCGCCGGGTTCGGGCGGCGGTTCATCGACTACGACCCCCTCGAGCTGGCGGACGACATCGTCTACCAGATCGGCGCTCTGCAGGGCCTGGCCGGCGTCGCCGGCACCCGCGTCCGCTACGTCAAGCCGCACGGGGCCCTCTACAACGCCGCCGTCCACCATGCCGGGCAGGCCCGGGCCGTGGTCGACGCCGTCCGGGCGGTCGATGCGTCGCTGCCGATCCTCGGCCTGCCCGGATCTGCGTTGCTGGCGGCCGCCGAGGACGCCGGGCTGACGACCGTGCGGGAGGCGTTCGCCGATCGCGCCTACACCCCGGAGGGCACCCTGGTGTCCCGCCGGGAGCCGGGTGCGGTGCTGCACGACCCGGCCGCGGTGGCCGAGCGGGTGGTCACCCTCGTCACCACCGGCCGGCTCACCGCGATCGACGGAACGTCGGTGGCAGTGGCCGCCGACAGCGTCTGCGTGCACGGCGACAGCCCGGGCGCGGTCGCCATGGCCCGGGCGGTCCGAGAAGCGTTGGCCGGGGCCGGAGTTGCCGTGAGGGCGTTCGCGTGAGCGGCTCGACGAGCGGGATCACGATTCGCCCGATGGGCGACCGGGCGGTACTGCTCGACCTCGCCGCCGCGACCGCGGCCGGCGGTCCGACCGTTCCGGGCACGGTGGCCGCGACGCTACGGTCCGACAGCGGGCCGCTGACGGGCGCTGGCATCGTCGACGTGGTGCCTGCGGCGAGCACCGTGCTGGTCCGATTCGCATCCGGACCGGGCACC
Source organism: Nakamurella flava (assembly GCF_005298075.1). Taxonomy (NCBI): domain Bacteria; kingdom Bacillati; phylum Actinomycetota; class Actinomycetes; order Nakamurellales; family Nakamurellaceae; genus Nakamurella; species Nakamurella flava. The sequence goes on along the minus strand of NZ_SZZH01000009.1, from coordinate 4,097 downwards.
CGGCCGCCGGCCCCGGACATGTCGGAGGTGCTGCTCGCCCGGGCGCTCGCGGCCGTCGCGGCCGGCCAGCCCCATCCCGCATCCGTTCCCGCCGTGGAGGTATCGGCCGACGAGCTGATCGTCCCCGTCCGATATGACGGCCCGGACCTGGCCGAGGTGGCCGAGCTGACCGGCCTGACGGTCGACGAGGTGGTCGCGGCCCACAGCGGGACGGTGTGGACGGCGGCGTTCGTCGGCTTTGCGCCCGGCTTCGCCTACCTGACCGGTGGGGACCCGCGTCTGCAGGTGCCGCGTCGCACCCAGTCCCGGCCGTCGATCCCGGCCGGGTCCGTGGCCCTGGCCGGCGAGTGGTCCGCGGTGTACCCCCGCGAGTCACCCGGCGGCTGGCAGCTCATCGGCGCGACGGACCTCACCCTGTGGGACGCGGCGGCCGAGCCCCCGGCCCGGATCCGGCCCGGTCACCGGGTGCGGTTCGTTTCGTCGACCCACCCGATCGCGGTCGCGTCCGTTGCCTCGTCCGAGAAGGCTTCGGCGACAACGGCTGTCGGGAGTGGTGATGGTCCGGTCTTGGTCGTGGTGCGGCCCGGCCCAATGGCCCTGGTGCAGGACGCCGGTCGCCACGGACGCGCCGCCGACGGGGTCGGACCGTCCGGCCCGGCCGATCGACAGGCCCACGCCCGAGCCAACGAGCTGGTCGGCAACGACCCCGGGGCGGCCGCGGTGGAGTGCACGCTGGGCGGCCTGACGGTCCGGGCCGACGGCGCCGATCTGCTCGTCGCGGTGACCGGCGCCGTCACCCCGGCCACCGTCGACGGCGCGGACGCGCCCGTCGAGGAGCCGTTCTTTCTGCCGGATGGCGCGACCCTGCGCCTGCGTGTCCCGCAGACCGGTCTGCGCACCTATCTCGCCGTGCGCGGAACATTCGACACCGCAGAGGTTCTCGGGTCGAGGAGTACCGACACGTTGGCCGGTCTCGGGCCGGCACCGTTGACGGCTGGTTCCCGGTTGGCGGTCGGTGACCCCGGCGAACGGTCCGCTGTCGCCAGCACCGCGGCCGCACCGATGCCGCCCGGCGTCGGAACGGCCGTGCTGCCAGTGTGTTTCGGGCCGCGGGACCACTGGTTCACCGAGCCGACCGCGCTGCTGCACGGCGAGTGGGTGGTGTCCCCGCAGAGCAACCGCGTCGCATTGCGGCTGGACCGGCCGGTGGACGCCGCACCCGACGAGGTGCCGCCCCTGACGCGCTCCCGCACCGGCGAGCTGCCCAGCGAAGGCCTGGTGCGCGGCGCCATCCAGGTGCCGCCCAGCGGTCAGCCGGTGCTGTTCCTGGCCGATCATCCATTGACCGGCGGCTACCCGGTGATCGCCGTGGTGCTCGACGCGGACGTCGATCGGGCCGGGCAGCTGCGGCCCGGGCAGCGGCTGCGCTTCACGACTGACTGACGACGCCCTCAGCCGCCAGCAGCGCCTGCTGGCGACGGCGGAGCGAGCGCAGCTGCAACGGGGTGATGAGCAGGAGCAGCGCGAACCATCCGGCCAGCCCCCAGAACCAGGGCGAGGACGACAGGAGGGCCAGGAAGACTTGAAGTGCAAGGCACCCACTGAAGATGACGGAGTTGCGCAGCACCTGTCTGTGCATTAGTCCGTAGAAGTGATTCACCACCTGCAGTTGCCGCTGCCGGACGACGGGGTCCGCCGATGGTGGGGCGCGCATGGCCTCGCGACGAATTTCCCGATCCAGCGTGAATCCCAGCGCCTGACGCGCGTCTGACGTGGTCTTCCGCCGGAGTCGATCGGTCCATAAGACGACGACGGTGACGATGACGCCACCGGTCGTCGCCCCGATCATGGCCGGTCCGAGCCGCTGCCCCCAGAGCCAGAACACGGTGCCGGCGAAAGCCGCGAAGAGCACCCCGATGGTCGACGCCTTGATCACGTCGCGACGCGTTCTCTGATTCACCAGCTGCCCCCGTTCGGGACACATTGTGAGCCCGGAACCGGCCGCCTCGCCGCAGCTGCCGTCAGTCCGACCGGCGATTCAGACCGCGGCGGCCAATTCAGCCCGCCGCCGCCGGAGCCGGGCCTGCTGGATCGGGGTGGCGACGAGCAGTACCGCGAAGAGGGCGGCGGCCACCCAGAACCACGGCGTGCTGGTGATGGCCAGGACCACCTCGGCGAACAGCAGCAGGCCGAACACGATGATGGTGCGGCGGCCCGCTCGTCCGGCCTCGGCGATCTGCAGGTCGACGATCTTCAGCTGTTGCTGTCGTGCGGATGGGTCTTTCGCCACCGGACCGGACAGCGCGTCGTGCACATCCGACCGGTTGAGGGTTTCGCCGGCCGGGCCCAGGGCGGCCACCGCGGCCCGTCGCTGCCGGTGCAGGTTGTAGTCGACCGCGAGGCCGAACAGCCCGCCGGCCAGGATCGCGACACCGACGGCCGCCCACACCTGCCCGCCACTACTAGCCAGGAAGATCCCGCCGATAACCAGGCCGAAGATCACGCCACCCCAGATAGCCGGCCGTCGGTCGACGTGGGTCGTCATCGTGGTCATGGCTGCTCCTCGGGTCGCTGGGTGCTGCTGCGATCGTCCCCGCCGTGATCGGCGGGACGCGGGCGACCCGCAGGGTGATCACCCGGAGGAGCGATGAGCGAGCCGAGGCAGACCGGATTCACATTTGTGCACCCCTTTCACTTATGTGACTCAGGCGGTACTCTCAGACCGGAGACCGGGCCCGTCATATGGGTCCGGACGCCTGCACCGACCACCGCATCGAACGCGGTCGCCGCGCTTCGGCCTGGCCCTCCGGTTGCTGCAGCACACCTGTCGCCTCACTGCCCCACCTACCGACAAGGGAGTCCGCATGGCCGCGCCGGTCACGTCATCCACCTCCGCACCGCCCGACGCCATCTCCGAAGTCCCAGGCGGGGTGGTGGATCTGGCTCGTGATCCGGAGCGTGCGGCGCGGGTGTTGGGCACCATGTGGCGCATCCGGTTGTTCGAGGAGGCGGTCGACGAGCTGTTCGCCCGTGGCCTCATGCACGGCACCATGCACCTGTCGATCGGCCAGGAGGCCTCGGCCACCGGCGTCTGCCTGGCCATGCGCGACGATGACCACCTGACCTCCACCCACCGCGGACACGGTCACTGCATCGGCGCCGGCGCCGACCTGAACCGGATGATGGCCGAGCTGCTGGCCAAGGAGTCCGGGTACTGCCGGGGCCGCGGCGGTTCCATGCACATCGCCGACGTCAGCACCGGGAACCTCGGCGCCAACGGCATCGTCGGCGGCGGCATCCCGATCGCCGCCGGCGCGGCCCTGGGCCTGAAGCTGCAGGGCAAGACCGAGGCGGTGGTGGTCAGCTTCTTCGGCGACGGGGCCAGCAACGAGGGCGCGTTCCACGAGGGCCTGAACCTGGCCGCGGTCTGGAACCTGCCGGTCGTGTTCGTCTGCGAGAACAACAAGTACGGCATGTCCATGTCGACCGAGCTGTCGACCAAGATCAGCAACCTGTCCGAGCGGGCCGCCGGGTACGGCATGCCCGGCGTCACCGTGGACGGCAACGACGTGCAGGCCGTCTATGACGCAGCACTGGCGGCGTTCGCCCGCGCCCGGGCCGGTGGCGGTCCGACGCTGATCGAGAACGTCACCTACCGCTGGAAGGGCCACTCCAAGAGCGACAAGAACCTTTACCGCACCCGCGAGGAGATCGCGGAGTGGAAGGAGCGCGACCCGATCGCCGCGTTCCTGGCCAAGGTCACCGACGCCGGCACCCTGGACCAGCCCGCCCTGGACCAGATCGCCGCGCAGGCCAAGGAGGCGATCCGCGAGTCGGTGCGCTTCGGCAATGCCGCACCGCCGTCCCGCGCCGACGAACTGCTGTCCGCCGTCTACGCGACCACCGGAGAGAACCAGTGACCACCACCCAGACCCAGCCCACCGCGGCGGCCCAGACCGGGTCGCGGGTCATCACCTACGCCGAGGCCGTCCGCGAGGCGATCGGCCAGGCCATGGAGGCCGACGAACGGGTCTTCATGCTCGGCGAGGACATCGGTATCTACGGCGGCGCTTTCGGCGTCTCCGGCGATCTCTACC
>NZ_SZZH01000008.1 GCF_005298075.1 Nakamurella flava | reverse complement strand
TCATAGAGTTACGGCGGTTATAGCGAGAGGGAAACGCCCGGTCCCATTCCGAACCCGGAAGCTAAGCCTTTCAGCGCCGATGGTACTGCACTCGCCAGGGTGTGGGAGAGTAGGACACCGCCGGACATCTTTTCACCCTGTGTGGGTGGGATGGTGTGATCACCCCTTTACGGGGTTTGATCCACTGATCCCACCCACACAGGGTTTTTTTGTCACCCCGTTTTGATCGTCCTCCGGATTCGGTGGATAGGCTTCGACGCGGCGTGCTTCAGCCATGCGAGAGGACAACTGATGAGCGACGGCGAAACCGGGCGACGGGACCAACCTGCAGACCGACGTCGATACGACGGACCGCGTCGATCCGACGCCGGCGATCGCCGCGGAAATGACGCGGACCGTTCCCGCGGGACCGGCGATCGCCCCCGAGGACGCGACTTCGGTGGTCGACCAGAGCGCTCCGACGCCTCGCGCCGTCCCTTCTCCAACCCGCAGCGCGGTGACGATTCCCGCCCTCCGCGGAGCTTCGACCGCGACGCCGCCGATCGACGATCCACTGATGATGACCGCCGCCCTTGGACGTCCAACAGGGGTGACGACCGCGGTCCACGACGTGACTCCCGCGACGACCGGCCGCGTCGGGACAACGGTGATCGTCCCTACCGCCCGCGTTCCGACGCACAGCCCGGCCGGGACGATCGGCCGCGCCGCCCCGGGGGTGAGGACCGCACCAGCGGTCGCCCGTCGTCCCGCGAGGGACGCCCTCCCTATCGAGGCGGCGGAAGCGACCGGCCCTACTCCCGACGGCCCGACGACAATTCGGACCGGCGCTTCGACCGCGCACCACGCTCCGGCAGCGACGACCGCCGCGGCCCGCGGGACGGTGGGGACCGTCCCTTCCGTCCCCGTGAGGACCGCCCGTCCCGACGGGACGACCGCCCCTGGAGCGGTGATCGTGCCCGCGACCAGCAGAATCGGCCTGACCGGCCGCGCGGAGACCGCGACGACCGCGGCTCCGACCGTCCAGGTTCCTTCCGTCCCCGCGACGACCGTGGATACGGCCGTCAGGACTCCTACCGACCGCGTGACGACCGACCGCGGGACGATCGCGGTGGTGACCGTCGCGGTGGATTCGAACGACCGGCTGGCGATCGGCCCCGTGGTGACCGTCCGTCCTTCGACGACCGTCGCCCGGATCGCGGCTCCTCGTCCGCGGACCGTCAGGGCGGTGACCGCCAGGATCGGCCGTGGAGCCGTTCGTCCGACGGGCGCCCGTCGCAGGACCGTGGCCGCGCCAGCGGAGGACGGACGTTCGGTGTGGACCGCCGTGACGGTGACCGCCCCCGCTCCTTCGCCCCGCGCGACGACCGGGCCCGCGGCGCCTGGTCTCGGGACGACCGATCGCCGGGCCAGGGAGATCGCGCCCGCTCCGATCGTCCCCGCACCGACGGCGATCGAGGCTATCGGGGTCGGGACGAGCGACCGCCGTTCGACCGCGGTCCACGCCGATCCGACGACGCGCCCCGTCGCCCGGAGCGCGGTGGGAACTACGCCGATCGTGGCCCCCGGACCGAGCGTCCGACGTCGGCCTCCGAGGGCCACGATTCGGCCATCCCGCCGAACGGTTCCGCCCGAACGGAGCGTCCGTCCGGTTTGACCGGGGATCTGAGTTCCGCCCTCGGTCTGGGTGCTCCGGCCGAGCCCGCGGCCTCTGCCGAGACCCGGGACGCCACCCGCGCTCCGCGGCAGGACAGCTCGGCTGACGGCGGACGCACCGAATCCCGGTACGCCGATCGTCCCACCTCCCGTTATCCCCGGTCCGACAGCGACCGTTTCGGCGGACCCCGTCATCGGGATGAGCGGCGCGGCGAGCAGCGTGGTGGTGAGCGGGGATCGTTCCGTCCGCGCGAGGACCGTCCGCGTGAGGACCGTGCTCCGCGGGAGCCGGAACTCGGGTCCCGTCGTCGCGCGGAGGACATCGGTGAGCGTTGGCCGGACATTCCGGAATGGGCCACCTCCGACGAGCTCGACCCGGAAGTGCGGCGCGACCTGCGCGGGCTGAGCCGGGAAGGCTCGGAGTTCGTCGCCGGCCATCTCGTCGCGGCCAGTGCCTTGGCCGACGAAGAGCCGGAAGAGGCCTGGCGGCACGCTCGCGCGGCCCGCACCCGGGGCGGACGGATCGCGGTCGTGCGGGAGACCGTCGGCCTGGTCGCCTACCGGGCGGGGGAGTGGGCGGAAGCCATCGGGGAGCTGCGCGCGGCCCGTCGGATGAGTGGCGGGGCCGGTCAGCTGGCCGTCCTCGCCGACTGCGAACGCGCGCTCGGCCACCCGGAGCGGGCCATCGAGTTGTCGCGTTCCCCGGAGGCCGAGACGCTCGACGCCGAGCAGCGCACCGAACTCGTCATCGTCAGCGCCGGTGCCCGCGCCGACCTCGGACAGATCGACGCGGCCGTGGCCCAGCTCGAGCAGCTGGCGGCGACGACGCCCGACTCAGCGCGGGTGGCATTCGCCTACGCCGACCTGCTCGAACGGGCCGGCCGGCGCGAGGACGCCATCACCTGGTTCATCAAGGCGGCCGACGCCGATCTCCACGAGGAGACGGACGCCGCCGAGCGTCTGGTCGCCCTCGGCGCCGATCCGCAGCCCGAGGCGTCCGCATCGGAGGTCGACGACGAGCAGTCGACGGTCGATCCCGAGGTCGCGGCACCGGCCGCGGACGAGGACACGACCGACGTCCCGATGCCCGACCACGTGACCGACGACGCGGTCGACCCGCAGACCGACGCCGCGCAGTCCGACGACGCGGACGACGAACCGGGTGACGAGGGCTCCGCTGCGGAGACCGCCGGCAGCGCCGACGATCTCGACCCGTTCGCCATCGCTTCGCCATCCACCGAGGCCGATGTGACCGCGTCCGACTCCGAGTCGACGGACGACGACTCCGCCTCCGGGGCCGAACCCCGATCCGACGACGAGCCGTCATCGCCGACGTTCTCGGGTTCGCCGCTGTTCTCCGACAACCCCACCACGGGAGCCTGACGTGCCCACCCTCGCCGACCGTCACGACGCCCTGCTGCTCGACCTCGATGGCACCGTCTACCTGGGTGGCCAGGTCATCGAGCACGTCGGGTCGGTCATCGAGGCGACCAACGCCCGCGGAATCCGCAGCATGTACGTGACCAACAACGCTTCCCGGCCGCCGGCCGAAGTGGCCGAGGCGCTCACCGCGATGGGCGTCCCCGCCGCGGCGGACGACGTGCTGACCTCTCCGGAGGCGGCCGCCACCATGCTGCAGCAGGCCCACCCGGCCGGTGCCCGGGTACTGGTCGTCGGGGCGCTCTGGCTGGTCGAGTCGGTGCGGCAGGCCGGTCTGGCCCCGGTCGAGCTGGTCACGGACGAGCCCGTCGCCGTCGTGCAGGGACATTCGCCGACCACCGGGTGGCCGCAACTGGCCGAGGCCTGCCTGGCGCTGCGGGCCGGGGCCGACTGGGTCGCGTGCAACAACGACACGACGCTGCCGACCGATCGTGGTCTGCTGCCCGGTAACGGTTCCATGGTCGCGGCGCTCGTCGCGGCCACCGGTCTGCAGCCGCGGGTGGCCGGGAAGCCGGAACGTCCGCTCCTGGACGAAGCCGTCGCCCGCGCCGGCAGCAGCCGGCCACTGGTCGTCGGGGACCGGTTGGACACGGACATCGCCGGCGCCGTCAAAGCCGGGATGCCCAGCCTGATGGTGCTGACCGGCGTCAACACCGCCGCCGATCTCCTCGCCGCGCCGCCCGAACGCCGACCCACCCATGTCGCCTTCGACCTGCGCGGCGTGCTGGACGCCGACCGCGTCCGATCGCTGACCGACACCCAGGAGCCCGAGCCGCATTCCTGGCGGGTCACCGTGAGCGACACCGCGCTCGAGCTGTCGTCTGCCGACTCGCGGACCGGCGACGACCTGTCGGACGGTGCCGCGCTGGCTGCCCTCGCCGCGCTCGTCCGGCAGGGCTGGGCTTCCGAAGTGACCGAAGTGCGCGCCGCCGACGACACTGCCGCCGCCGCGTTGCGGCGGTGCGGTCTAGCCGCCTGAGCGTCGCCCGCGGTGCGCCGAGTACATCGCCGTCGCAGCCTTGCGGCGGTGCCGGAGCGGTGCCCGAGGGGTCGCGACGGGACGTCGACGCACCGCGGCCCGCGACCACTCGGTTACCGTGACAGCCGGTCCACCCGCATCGGGAAGCACTCCCGGTGCCGGGCCGACCGTCACCCGACAACCGGTGGGAGGTATCAGGATGTCCGTCGGCAGCCCGTCGCCCGGTCCACGCCCCGTACCCCTGCCCGGTCCACGGCCCGCATCGGGCGCGGCGCCCGATCCGTCCGCCCTGCTGGCCACCGTGGACGAGGAGATCGCCCGGCTGGACGAGCAGGACGTCACGGCCCAGGTCGAGACGTATCACCGCCTGCACACCACGTTGACCGACGCGCTGGCCCGCACCACCGACGCGGGCCCGCCCCGCCCGGGACCGTGACCGTGCGTCGCGCCCGATTGGACAGCGAGCTCGTCCGCCGGGGACTGGCCCGGTCCCGCGAACACGCGGCCGAACTGATCGCCGCCGGCCGCGTCACCGCCGACGGGCGGGCCGCCACCAAACCGGCGACCGGGGTGACCATCGCCTCGCCCATCGTCGTCCGGGAGAGCGAGCAACCGGACGAGAACTGGGCCTCCCGCGGCGCCCACAAACTCATCGGCGCTCTCGACGCCTTCGCGATCGACGTCACCGGCCGGCGGTGCCTGGATGCCGGCGCCTCCACCGGCGGTTTCACCGACGTCCTGCTGCGGCGCGGTGCGCAGGAGGTCGTCGCCGTCGACGTCGGCTACGGCCAGCTGATCTGGCGGCTGCAGAACGATCCCCGCGTCGTCGTGGTCGACCGCACCAACGTCCGGACCCTGACCCCGGAGGTCGTCGGCGATCCCGTCGGCCTCGTGGTGGCCGATCTGTCCTTCATCTCGCTGCGTCTGGTCCTCCCGGCGCTCGTCGCCTGCGCGGCGGAGGACGCGGACCTGGTACCGATGGTCAAACCCCAGTTCGAGGTGGGACGGGAACGCCTTGGCGCCGGTGGGGTCGTCCGTGACCGGACCCTGCGGGCGGACGCGGTCGCCGAGGTCGCCGCGGCGGCTGATCTACTGGGGTGGGGTGTGGCCGGCGTCGTGGCGTCCCCGTTGCCCGGTCCGAGTGGCAACGTCGAGTTCTTCCTGCACCTGCGTCGGGACGCCCGGGCCGGGGAACCAGGCCGCGCATACGTGCGGCAACTGATCGACCGCGCGGTGGAGGAAGGACCCGAATGACCGAACGACGAGTCCTGCTGGTGGCCCACACCGGACGGGTCGATGTCGCCGTCACCGCCCGCACCGCGGCCGATCTGCTGGCCGCCGGTGGGGTCCAGCTGCTCAGTTTGCCGGGCGAGAACCACGAGATGGACCTGGACCTGTTCGATCCATCCCGCGCGGTCGCCGGTGAGATCGAGATGGTGCTCGCCCTCGGCGGCGACGGCACCCTGCTGCGGGCTGCTGCCCATGCCCGGCCGTTGCAGGCGCCCGTGCTGGGCATCAACCTCGGTCGGGTCGGGTTCCTGGCCGAGGCCGACGCGGAGGACCTGACCGAGGCGATCCTGGCCGTCGTGGACCGTCGTTACCGCGTGTCTCCGCGGATGACGGTCGAAGTGGCCGTCGAGCACCAGGGCGAGACCGTCGCCTCGTGCTGGGCGCTGAACGAGGTGAGCATCGAGAAGAGCACCCGGGAACGGATCCTCGACGTGGTGGTGGAGGTGGACGGGCACGGCATCTCGGCCTACGGCTGCGACGGCGTGCTCTGCGCGACCCCGACGGGGTCGACCGCCTACACCTTCTCGGCCGGTGGCCCGGTGATCTGGCCGGGGGTCGACGCACTGCTGGTCGCCCCGTCCAACGCGCATGCGCTGTTCGCCCGCTCGCTGGTGGTCGCCCCCACCTCGACGGTGACGGTCCACATCGACCCGGACGGGCCGAGCGCGATCATGGCGTGCGACAGCCGCCGGATCCACGAGATCCGCCCCGGGTCGCGGATCCACGTCCGCAAGGGTGATCGACCCGTGAGCCTGGTGCGGCTGTCCGACACTCCGTTCACCGACCGGTTGGTGCGGAAGTTCAAGCTGCCCGTGCACGGCTGGCGAGACAAGCGGCACTGACCGCAGACCCCTGCCGCCCATTGAGCGAACGTCTGTCCACATTCGCGGTCCGACTCTTGTTCGACAGCCTCGAACATGGGTACGCTCGCACACATGCTCCAGGAACTGCGTCTCAGCGGGCTCGGCGTCATCGACTCGGCCGTGCTCGAACCCTCGCCCGGGTTCACCGCGGTGACGGGGGAGACCGGCGCGGGCAAGACGATGATCGTCACCGCCCTCGGTCTGCTGACCGGCGGGCGGGGTGACGCGGCCCGGGTCCGGGTCGGAGCCGACCGGGCCATCGTCGAAGCCCGGTTCGCCGGTCCCGGGCCCGGGGCCGTCCAGGAACTGGTGAGCGGGGTCGGCGGCCGGCTCGACGAGGACGGCGCGGTGATCGCCGTCCGGACCGTGGGGGCCGAGGGGCGTTCCCGGGCGCACATCGGTGGCCGGGCGGTCCCGGTCGGCACCCTGGCCGATCTCACCGAGCCGCTGGTGGCCGTGCACGGCCAGTCCGAGGCCATCTCACTCCTCCAGCCGTCCCGGCAGCGTGCCGTGCTGGACCGGTACGCCGGGGTCGAGCGCGAGCTGACGACCTACCGCCGTCGGCGGGCCGACTGGATCGCGGTGCGGGACGAGCTCGCCGATCGTCGGGCCCGCAGCCGGGAACGCGCGCAGCGGGAACAGCTGCTCCGCATCGCCCTGGAGGAGATCGACGCGGTCGCGCCTCGACCGGGGGAGGACGTCGACCTGCTGGCCGAGATCCGCCGGTTGGAGAACGGCGACTCGCTGCGGGTGGCGGCGACGACCGCGCTGACCGGTCTGCTCGGCGCCGACACCCTGGACGACCAGCCCACCGCCATCGGGTTGGCCGATCGGGCCCGTCGCGACCTGGAGGCCGCCGGGGACGGGCGACTCCAGGAATTGGCGGCCACCCTGCGCCAGGCCACCGCCGTGTTGGGCGACGTCGCCGCCGAGCTGTCCGGTTACCTCACCGACCTGGACGTCGACCCGGAACGGCTGCCCGATGCCCTCACCCGGCAGGCCGCACTCAAGGGCCTGACCCGCCGGTGGGGGCCGGACGTCGCCGCGGTCCTCGACTGGGCCGATGCCGCCCGGGCCGAACTGGCCGACCTGGACACCTCCGACGAACGGACCGAGGCGCTGGAACGTCAGTGCGCCGACGCAGAAACGGCGGCCGCGGCCGCGGCCAGCCGGCTGACGTCGCGGCGGACCAGGGCGGCTCAACGGCTGGGTACGGCCGTGACCGCCGAGTTGACCCATCTGGCCATGGGGCGGGCGCGGGTGGCCGTCATCGTCGAGCCCCGTGCCGCCACCGCAGGTGACCGGGACGTGCTGCTCGTCGACGGGCGTGCGGTGGCCGCCGGAGCTGACGGCACCGACCGCGTCGAGATCCTGCTGCGGGCCCACCCCGGAGCGCCCGACCTGCCCATCGGGCGGGGAGCCTCGGGCGGTGAGCTGTCCCGGGTGATGCTCGCGCTCGAAGTGACCCTGGCCGACGCCGACCCGGTCGGGACCCTGGTGTTCGACGAGGTCGACGCCGGAGTCGGAGGTCGCGCGGCCATCGAGATCGGTTCCCGGCTCGCCGCGCTGGCCCGGACGCACCAGGTCATCGTGGTGACCCATCTCGCTCAGGTCGCGGCCTTCGCCGATCATCACGTCGTTGTCGACCCCCGGGGCGGTGGACTGGTCGGGCGCTCGGACCTGAAGCCGGTGCAGGGCCAGGCGCGGGAAGCCGAGCTGGCCCGGATGCTCGGCGGTGACGATGGCCCGACGGCGCAGGCGCATGCCCGTGACCTGCTCGCGGCGGCCGCCCATCGGCGGTCCGGCCGCGACGACACTCTCTCCGAGGCCCACGACGACCTTCCCCAGGTGGCCGCGGACCTGGGGAGCGTCCCGGCCGCGGCGGCCGCCCCGACCGCCCCGTCGAGGGCATCGAGGCCATCGTCCGCCGGCGCCCGCGCCGGAAAGGCAAGCGGAACCGCTTCGGCCCGTCAGCGCACCGAGCGCGCCGCCCCCGTCGCCGCAGCGGCTGAGATCGTTCGGCTGCCCCGCCGGCGCCCCACTCCGGACGGAGGGCGGGTGCGTCGGGCCGGCTGAGCGGACCTGTGTCCGGCGAAGAGGCGCGGGTCGTTGATGCGAATGCCCGCGGCGGGGCCACGTCCGGCCGCAGGCGCGACGGCGTCGGCGCTGGATGGAGCGATGGCGTCGGGCCGGCTGCTCCTCGGCGCTGGGGCTCCAGGCGACGGTGCCCCGACGCCGGAGCAGCCAGGCAGCGCTCCGTCGGGCGGTGACCGGGGGTGAATGACACGACACGGCGGGGATGTACCGGGAACGGTCGGCCGTGGCTGCCACCATCGGCGCATGAAGCTTCTGTCACGTCAGTCCCGCGCGCTGCCGGGCGTCACAGGAGTCGCACGCGTCTCCCGCCGCAGTGACGCCCTCCTCGGCCGCGTCGGTCCCAAAGACATCGTCATCATCGACCACCGGGACATCGACCGGGCCACCGCCGACGCCCTCGTGCGCGCCGGCGTCACCGGCGTCGTCAACGCGTCGGACTCCATCTCCGGTCGCTACCCCAACCTCGGACCCGAGATCCTGCTCGCCTCCGGCGTCCTGCTCGTCGACGGCGTCGGTGACCAGATCTTCGGCAAGATCAAGGACGGCGCCAAGATCCGCATCGACGGGGGGGCGGTCTACGCCGGCGAGAACCTGCTCGCCGAAGGCGTCGAACAGACCACCGAGTCGGTCGCCGACCAGATGATCGAGGCCAAGACCGGGATGTCCTCGCAGCTGGAGGCATTCGCCGCCAACGCCATCGAGTACATGAAGCGGGAACGCACCCTGCTCCTCGACGGTGTCGGCATCCCCGACCTGCACACCGACCTCAAGGGCAAGCAGGTCCTCATGGTGGCGGCCTCCGCCGACACCAGGGCCCAGCTCAAATCGTTGAAGAAGTACATCGCCGACTACCGGCCCGTGCTGGTCGGCGTCGACGCCGGGGCCGACGCTCTGCGCACCGCCGGCTACACCCCGGACCTCATCATCGGCAACCCCGAATCCATCGACTCGCAGACCCTGCGATGCGGAGCCGAGGTCGTCGTCCCCGCCCACGTCGACGGACACGCCCCCGGCCTGCAGCGCCTGCAGGACCTCGGCGTCGGGGCCGTCACCTTCCCGGGCAGCGGCACCACCGAGGACCTCGCGCTCCTGCTCGCCGACTGCCACGACGCCGCCCTCATCGTCACCGTCGGCAGCCGCGCCACCCTCACCGACCTGCTCGACCGCGGCCGCGGCGGCGCCACCGCCTCGACCTTCCTGGTGCGCATGCGCGTCTCCAACAAGATCGTCGACGCCTCGGCCGTCGCCACCCTCTACCGGTCTCGCATCTCCTGGTGGGTCGTCCTGCTGCTCGTCCTGGCCGCTGCCGCCGCGATCACCGCCGCGCTGATGGTCGCCGACGTCGGCGGGGTCTACGCCGATCTGCTGCGGCAGTGGTGGGACAACGTCGTCGCCTGGGTGCGAGGGCTGTTCGCATGATCTCCATGCGGTACCACATCGTCTCCCTCGCGGCGGTGTTCCTCGCTCTCGCGCTCGGCATCGTGCTCGGCGCGACCAAGATCTCCTCCCCGCTGATCAGCGGACTGCAGGGCGACAACCAGAGCCTGACGAGCAGTCAGCAGGAACTGGCCGCCACCAATGCCGACCTCACCGCGCGCATCACCGCGGACGACAAGTTCGCCGGCTCCGTCGGACAGCTGGCCGTCCGGGGCACCCTCCCCGGCGCCACCGTCCTGCTCGTGACCACCGCCGACGCCGACCCGGCCGACCGCGACGCCGTGCAGTCGCTGCTCACCCGGGCCGGAGCCACCGTCACCGGCCAGATGCAGCTCACCGCCGACCTCACCAACCCGAGCCGGGCCGACGAACTTCGCACCCTCGCCGCCCAGAACCTGCCGACCGGAGCCACCCTGCCGGAGGTTCCGCAGGTCGGCTCCACCGTCGGGGGCCTGCTCTCCGCGCTGGTCGTCGCCAAGGCCGACGGGTCCGCGCCCGCCACCCCGGAGCAGACCGCGGCTGCGCTCGGCGCGCTCACCGGAAGCGGGTTCGTCGTCACCACCGGTGACATCGCCCCGGCCCGCTCCGTGGTCCTGCTCACCGGCGGCACCCTCACCGGCGGCTCCGAGGCCGACCGGGCCGCCGTGCTGGGCGACATCGCCGCCCAGCTCCGGACCGCCGCAGCCGGGGTCGTCGTCGCCGGCCGCACCGGATCGGCCGAGCCGACCGGCGCCGTGGGGGCCATCCGCGCCGACACGGCCCAGAGCGCCGCCGTCACCACCGTCGACAGCGTGGACACCGCCTCCGGCCGGGTCGCCACCGTCCTCGGGCTCGTCGAGCAGAACGGCGGCGGCGTCGGCCGCTACGGCCTGACCGCCACCGCGCAGGCGCAGGTGCCGACCCTGGCCATCGGCTGACCGCCCGGCGCACACCACAGACGACGACAGCGGGGCCGGTGAAACACCACCGGCCCCGCTGCCGTCCACCCTCCCGCCCGCGCTCCAGGCCGGGAAGCATCCACCCCGGTCGCCCCAGCCGTCGGCCGGTCACGATCACCGGGCTCGCGCGGCAACCCGGTCAGCGGGACCGTCCGAACGACCCACCCCCCTGGGCGTCAGAGCGACCAGCCGGTACGGGCCAGTCGGCCGCTCGATGGCTCACCGGCTACCCGCGGCGACAGCCCCGGCCGAGCGACGTGGGCCCGTCGGGGACCCACGTCGCGGTCCGGTCGGTTACTCTGAAATCCCGTGGGACGGTCGCCGGGAGCGGCCGGACCGTCAGTCGGCGAGTCCTCGCCGGCAGGTCGGACGTCGATGAGATCGACAGCACACGGGAGTCGCCTTGGCGCCATCGCCGCGCATCACCAAGCACATCTTCGTCACCGGCGGCGTCGCGTCGTCCCTGGGTAAGGGACTGACCGCCTCCAGCCTCGGTCGCCTGCTCACCTCCCGGGGACTGCGGGTCACCATGCAGAAGCTCGACCCGTACATCAACGTCGACCCCGGCACGATGAACCCGTTCCAGCACGGTGAGGTCTTCGTCACCGAGGACGGCGCCGAGACCGACCTGGACATCGGTCACTACGAGCGGTTCCTCGACCGGAACCTGTCGGCCGACGCCAACGTCACCACCGGCAAGGTCTACTCGCGGGTCATCGCCCGGGAGCGTCGTGGCGAGTACCTCGGCGACACCGTGCAGGTCATCCCGCACATCACCAACGAGATCAAGGACCGCATCCGGGCGATGGCCGAGCCCGATCCGGCCGCCGGCCCCGACGCCGACCACCTGATCCCCGACGTCGTCATCACCGAGATCGGCGGCACCGTCGGCGACATCGAGTCGCTGCCGTTCCTGGAAGCGGCCCGGCAGATCCGCCACGACGTCGGTCGCGACCACGTCTTCTTCCTGCACGTCTCCCTCGTGCCGTACCTGGCGCCGTCCGGCGAGCTGAAGACCAAGCCCACCCAGCACTCGGTCGCCCAGCTGCGCAACATCGGCATCCAGCCCGACGCCCTGGTCTGCCGCTCCGACCGGGACATCCCCGAGGGCCTCAAGCGCAAGATCTCGCTGATGTGCGACGTCGACAACGAGGCCGTCATCTCCACGCCCGACGCCCCGTCGATCTACGACATCCCCAAGGTGCTGCACTCCGAGGGCCTGGACGCCTACGTCGTCCGCCGCCTCAACCTCGCGTTCAAGGACGTCGACTGGACGACCTGGGGCGACTTGCTCGAGCGGGTGCACCAGCCGACCGAGACCGTGCGGATCGCCGTCGTCGGCAAGTACATCGACCTGCCCGACGCGTATCTGTCGGTGACCGAGGCCCTGCGCGCCGGCGGGTTCGGCAACCGGGCCCGCACCGAGATCGTCTGGGTCGCGTCCGACACCTGCGCGACCCCGGCCGGCGCGGCCGCTGCGCTGGCCGACGTGCAGGGCATCCTCGTCCCCGGCGGGTTCGGGGTCCGCGGTATCGAGGGCAAGCTCGGTGCCATCACCTACGCGCGCACCCACGGCATCCCGCTGCTCGGCCTGTGCCTCGGCCTGCAGTGCATGGTCATCGAGGCGGCCCGCAACCTGGCCGGCCTGGGCGGGGCCAACTCGGCCGAGTTCGACGCCACCGCCGCCGACCCGGTCATCGCCACCATGGCCGACCAGACCGACGTCGTCTCCGGTGCCCGCGACATGGGCGGCACCATGCGGCTCGGCTCCTACCCGGCCAAGCTGGCCCCCGGCTCGCTGGTCGCCGAGATCTACGGCAGCACCCTGGTCACCGAACGGCACCGGCACCGCTACGAGGTCAACAACGCCTACCGCGAAACCCTGCAGCAGGCCGGTCTGGTGATCTCCGGGACGTCGCCGGACTCGCACCTGGTCGAGTTCGTCGAGCTGGACCGCGAGCTGCACCCGTTCATGGTCGCGACCCAGGCGCACCCGGAGTTCAAGTCCCGTCCGACCCGGCCGCACCCGCTCTTCCAGGCGTTCGTCCGGGCCGCCCTGGACTACCTGGAGTCCGAGCGACTGCCGATCCGCGACGACGAGAGCGACCCGGTCGCCGTCGACCCGGCCGACACCGACGGTGCCGACAGCGACCTCGCGGTCGCCCGGTGACCGACGGCGCGGCGGCCGCCGACCGGCCGACCTACGCGGTGATCGGCCAGGAACACCCCTGGTCCGGGCGCGTGTCCGCGGTGCGCATCGACCACCTCGTCATGCCCGGTGGCGGCATGGCGGACCGGGAGGTCGTCGAACACGACGCGGCGGTCGCCGTCGTCGCCCTCGACGTGCCGGACGAGGGCCGGGGCGCCCCGACGGTCGTGCTCATCGAGCAGTACCGGTCGCCGGTGCGACGCCGGCTGTGGGAGCTGCCGGCCGGGCTGATGGACATCGCCGACGAGCCCGCCCACACCACCGCGGCCCGGGAGCTGCTGGAGGAGACCGGGTACGAGGCCGACCACTGGTCGGTGCTGCTGGACGTGGCCACCTCGCCCGGGTTCACCGACGAGATGGTCCGCATCTACCTGGCGACCGGGCTCCGTCAGGTCGGTCGCCCGGACGCCGGCGAGCACGAGGAAGCCGAGATCCGGGTCGTCCACATCCCCCTCGACGAAGCCGTCACCGCCGCCCTGGACGGTCGGATCGTCAACGTGATGGCCGTCGCCGGGGTGCTCGCCGCCCGTTCCGTCCTGGATTCCGGGCGTCGCCCGCGGGGCCTCGACGACGCCGCGCCCGGGCTGCCGTTCACCGGAGTCGATCGGGGATTGACCCCGCCGGGGGCGGGACCGGTGCCCGCCGCGCCGCCGCTGGGCGACGGAGCCCGGTCGGAGACGGCGTCCACCGGGTCGGATCCCGCCGGCCGATGAGCTCGGCGGCCAGGACCGTCACCCCGTCCGGGGCGCCCGGGCCGGAACCGGTCGCCCCACCGGCGATCGGGGAGGTCGAGGTCGTCCCCGCCGTGCCGTCGGAGGCCCTGCAGGTCGCGTTGCGCGCCTACCTCGACCACCTCGCCGTGGAACGGGGTTCGGCCCGCAACACCCTTCTGTCCTACCGGCGGGATCTCACCCGGTACCTCGAATACCTGGCCGGCCAGGGTCGGGTCCAGGTCGACCAGATCACCCCGGCCGACGTCACCGGGTTCCTGGTCGACCTGCGCACCGGATCCACCGACGGATCCGTCGTCCGGCGACCGCTGGCGGCGTCCTCGGCGGCCCGGGCCGTGGTCGCCGCGCGGGGCTGGCATCGCTTCCTGCTGGCCGAAGGCGCGGTCGCCGACGACGCCGCCCGGTCGGTACGCCCACCGGCCCCGGCGCGGCGACTGCCCAAGGCGCTCGGCGTGCCCGCCATCACCGCCCTGCTCGACGCCGCGTCGGGCACCGACCCGCGGGGCCTGCGGGACCGGGCGCTGCTGGAACTGCTGTACGCGACCGGGGCGCGGATCAGCGAGGCGGTCGGCCTGGACCTGGACGACCTCGACCTCGCCCCGGCCGGCGCGGAGCGGGAGATCTCGGTGCTCCGGCTCCGCGGGAAGGGTGGAAAGGAACGGTTGGTGCCCGTCGGTTCGTACGCCGTCGCCGCCCTGGAGGCCTATCTGGTGCAGGGGCGGCCGGCCCTGGCCGCGGGTCCGGCGTCGGAACGGGCCGGTTCGACCGGCGGGTCGGCCCGCCGGGCGGCCACCGGCGCACTCTTCCTCAACGGCCGCGGCGGCCGGCTCACCCGGCAGGGCGCCTGGCAGATCCTGCGGGACACCGCGCGGCGCGCCGGTCTGCCGGCCGCCGGCCCCGACGGGGTGGCCCCGGCCGGGAATGACACCGAGGGACAGGCCGGACAGGCCGCGGCGGCGGGCCCTCCGGTCTCGCCGCACACGCTGCGCCACTCGTTCGCGACCCACCTGCTGGAGGGCGGGGCGGACATCCGCACGGTGCAGGAGCTGCTCGGGCACGCCTCGGTGACGACCACCCAGATCTACACACTGGTCACCGTCGACACCCTGCGCGAGGTCTACGCGACCGCCCACCCGCGGGCCCGGTGACCGCCCACCGCCCGCGCCGTCAGATCAGGCGAGCCTAAGCTTTCATGATCGTTCACACCGCCTCTGAGCTGCGGTAAGGCAGCACTGCCTTGCTAGCGCAACGCGCCGGGGCGGTCTACCGTCGGCCCTACGTTCAGCGCCTCGCAGCAGCACGGCCCGACCGACACCCTCCTGGAGGAGCCATGACCGCGTCCCTGGAAATGCCCCCGATCACCGAGTGCACCGTCTCCGGGTGCTCGTACAACGACCACTCGTCGTGTCATGCGCACGCCATCACCATCAAGACCGGCGGCGAGGCCGCCGAGTGCGCGACCTTCATCCCGCTCGGGGCCAAGGGTGGGCTGACCAAGGTGACCGGCCACGTCGGCGCCTGCCAGCGGTCGGACTGCTCCCACAACGAGTCGCTGGAGTGCACCGCCAGCTCCATCCGGGTGGGCGCAGGCTCCGACGCCGCCGACTGCCTGACCTTCTCCACCCGCTGATCCCAGCCGGCGACACCGAACTCTCCACCCCGCCGCACGGGTTCGACCCGGCGACCGCACCGCGGTCGCCGGGTCGAGCTGTTTCCCGGCCCGGTCAGCCCGGTCAGGGGGTGCCGGACGGCCGACGGCGGTACCACGGCCCCCGGTTCGGGTCCTTGGGCTTGAACACCGGCTCGTCGCCCAGGAACAGCTGCAGCCACCGGGCGTCCGGGTCGACGTCGATCAGCAGGGCCTTGACCAGCAGGCTGGCCGGAATGGCCAGCACCGCGCCGATCGGACCCAGCAGGTAGGACCAGACGATCAGGGACAGGAAGCTGACCGTCGTCGTCAGGCCCACCGCGTCGCCGACGAACTTCGGTTGCAGCACGGACTGGATGACGAAGTTCAGCACGCAGTAGACGACGACCACCGCGATCATCAGGCCGGGGCCGCCGACGAGCAGGGCCAGCAGGGCCGGCGGGACGATGCCGATGATGAACCCGATGTTGGGGATGTAGTTGGTGACGAACGCCAGCAGCCCCCACAGGCCGGCCGCCGGGATGCCGAGGAGCAGCAGCGCCGCCCAGTCCAGGACGGCGACGATCGCGCCGAAGACCGTGGAGACGCCGAAGTACTTGCGCGTGCCGACGGCGAAGGTGGACAGCGCGCCGAGCGCCGGTTCCCGGCCCTGACGTACCCGTTCCATCCGTTCGCCGAAGACGGCCCCGTCGACGGCCAGGAAGATCAGCAGGGTCACCACGAAGAAGAGCGAGGACAGGACGGAGCCGACCGCCGACAGCAGGGCGGTGATCACCGAGACCACCTTGCTGCTGTCGAGGTGACCCACCAGGTCCTGGGTGCGGTCGGGTGAGATGCCGAATCCGGCGAGGAACTGCCGCAGGCCGGCGATCTGCGCGGTCATCTGGTCGGCGTACTGCGGAAGGATCGACGCGAATTGCGCGATGCCGATGACGGCCGAGGCGACCAGGCCGATGATGATCGCGTAGACCCCCACCACGACGGCCAGGGTGGCGAGCCACCGGGGGGCGCCGTGCCGGACCATCCAGCCGCGGATCGGTTCGACCGTGATGGTCAGGACCAGCGCGAGGAAGACCGGCCCGACGATGTCCGGCACCGCGCGGATACCCGCCCCGACGACAACGAGCGACGCCAGGGCGAGCATGACGACGAGTCCGCGGGGCAGGGCGGTCATCAGCGGGGCCGGTGGGTCCGCCGCCGGCGAAACCGCCGGGGGAGCGGCGAAGCCATCGTCGGGGTGCGCCTCGGGATGCGCGGACGCCGCGGCGTCGGTCGCGCGGGCGGCGGGGCTGTCGATCGGCTCGGGCATGGCAACGGTCCGTTCTGCTGCCGGGACGGGCGGTGACACCGAGGTCGTACCGGCCTCGCCCGTCCCGGAATGCCGGAATTGCAGACGGTTGCCGATTGTGGTGGATACCGGGTCGGTGGGGGCGTTCCGTCCGCCGGACGCGCCGTCGAACCGTGAGCCGAACCCCGCTTTCGGGCGGAAGGTCTTGCCAGCGCGCCGTTTCTGCGCTGTCGGGCATCGATCGCGGCGTGTCGTGCGGCGGGTCGCCTTGGTGGGCGTGCGGGGGGCCCATAGTCTGGCCGGGTCGTCGGGATGACGACGTGCTGCGTCAGGGCGGGAGTGTGATGACCGAACCAGCGAGGGACTTCAGTGCCTTCGCCTCCCGGAACATCGGGGCCAGTGGGGAAGCTGGTCCGGATGCGACGGTGCAGGCGCCGGGTTGGGAGCCGCAGGTGTACCGCGGCACCGCCCCCGAGGCCGAGGTGGTGTCGCCGCCTGCGGTCGACGCCGAACCGGCCGCGGAGGGCCGCTCCGAGAGTGCTCTGCTGACCGCCCCGGCGGTCGCGCCAGTGGTCCCGGCTCAGCCGGGCCCGGCCGATCGGCCCAACCTGGCGCACTCCTCCTCGCCCGCCGTGCGGGCGATGCGGGGTCGCGATCCCGAACCCACCCCGCTGAGCAGTCACGGTCCGGCCACCGTGCTGGCGATGTGCAACCAGAAGGGCGGGGTCGGCAAGACGACCTCGACCATCAACCTGGGTGCTGCGCTGGCCGGCTACGGGCGTCGTGTGCTGGTCGTCGACCTCGACCCCCAGGGGGCGTTGTCGGCCGGTCTCGGGGTGGCGTCGCACCAGCTCGAGCACACCATCTACGACCTGATGCTCGACCCGAAGACGCAGCTCACCGACGTGCTGATCCCGACGTCCGTCGAGGGGCTGGACCTCATCCCGGCCAACATCGACCTGTCGGCCGCCGAGGTGCAGCTGATCAACGAGGTCGGCCGCGAACACACCCTCGCCCGCGCCCTGCGCCCGGTGCTGCACGCCTACGACTACGTTCTCATCGACTGTCAGCCGTCGCTGGGTCTGCTCACGGTCAACGCGCTCGCCTGTGCCCAGGGCGTCATCATCCCGTTGGCCGCCGAGTTCTTCTCGCTGCGGGGCGTGGCCCTGCTGGTCGACACCATCAGCAAGGTGCAGGACCGGATCAACCCGGATCTGGACGTCAGCGGCGTGCTGGTCACGATGTACGACGGGCGCACCATGCACGCCCGTGAGGTGCTGTCGATGCTGGTCCAGCGGTTCGGGGACGCGGTGTACGACACGGTCATCTCGCGGACCGTGAAGTTCCCGGAGACCACCGTGGCCGGGGAGCCCATCACCAGCTACGCCCCCAGCTCGGGGGCGGCCGACTCCTACCGGATGCTCGCGCGTGAAGTGATCGCACGATGACCGCGACGCCGGAGCCCGACGAGGCCCCGGCGGCGCCGGTCACCGACGCGAACAGCACCGCATCCCCCGACGGGTCGCCGCCGGACGTCACCGACGCGGCGACCAGCGAGGCGGTCCCCCCGAACCGGACCTTCCGGGTCCGGCTGGACAACTTCGACGGGCCGTTCGACCTGCTGCTGCAGTTGATCAGCTCGCGGCGGATGGACGTCACCGAGGTGGCGCTCAGCCAGGTCACCGACGATTTCGTCGCCCACATCCGGGGGATGGGGGACCGCTGGGATCTGGACCAGGTCACCGAGTTCCTCGTCATCGCGGCCACCCTGGTCGAGATCAAGGCGGCCCGGTTGCTGCCGCAGACCGACGAGGACGCCGAGTCCGGCCTGGCCGACGACCTGTTCGCCTCGCGGGACCTGCTGTTCGCCCGTCTGCTGGCCTACCGGGCCTACCAGCAGGTGGCCGTGCTGTTCGCCGAACTGGAGGCCGGGGCACTCCGCCGGTACCCGCGCGCCGTCACCCTGGAGCCCCGCTACCTGGGACTGCTCGCGCCGGTGCGGATCGGGGTGACCCCCGAACAGTTCGCCGCGCTGGCCGCGGCCCAGTTCGCCCCCAAGCCGCCGCCCCCGTCGGTGAACCTCGACCACATCCACGCCTCCCCGGTGTCGGTGGCCGAACACACGGCGTCCATGAAGGAGCTGCTCGCCGCGCGGGGCTCGGCGACGTTCAGCGAGCTGGTCGCGGGCTGTGGGATCACCCTGGAGGTGGTCGCCCGCTTCCTCGGACTGCTGAATCTGTATCGGGAGGCCCAGGTGGCCTTCGATCAGGTCGAACCCCTCGGCCCGCTCACCGTACGGTGGACCGGAGCCGCGTCGGTCGGGTCGGACGCCCCCGGCGTTCCGGGCCCGTCGGACGGGCCCCCGCAGACCGTGGAGGAGTACGCATGACCAGCCCCGGGTCGACGGCATCCGCCGTCCCGGAGGAGACCCCGGACGCGGCCGCGACCCCGGCCGTCCCGTCGCCGCCGGCACCCGGGACAGCAGACATCGACGGGCCGTCCGGCCCCGTCGGGGCCGCATCCGAGGAGCATCCCGATGCCGTCGCCCCGGAAAGCGCCGAGCCACCGGACGGTGAGGCGACCGTGGAGGAACGGGACGCGGAACCGGCTGCGCCCGCCCCGCGTGGCCGGGGCGGAGGCGAGCCGGCCGAGCGGGTCCCCGACCACGACCTGGTCGGGGCCCTGGAAGCGGTGCTGCTGATCCTGGACAACCCGGCGACCGCCGCCGATCTGGCCGTGGCCGTCGGCCACACCCCGCAGCGGGTCACCGCCGAGTTGGAGGCGCTGGCCGACCGGTACACGTCGGCCGGGTCGGGGATCGAGCTGCGGGAGATCGGTGGCGGGTGGCGGTTCTGGACCCGGGACCGGTTCGCGCCGATCGTCGAACGTTTCGTGCTGGACGGCGCGCAGGGCCGGTTGTCCAAGGCCGCCCTGGAGTCGCTGGCCGTGGTCGCCTACCGCCAGCCGGTCACCCGCGCTCGGGTGTCGGCGGTGCGTGGGGTGAACGTCGACGGTGTCTTCCGCACCCTGACCGCCCGTGGTCTCATCGAGGAGGCCGGGTCCGATCCGGACAGCTCGGCCATCCTCTACCGGACCACTCCGCTGTTCCTGGACCGGATGGGCCTGACCGACCTGGCCGAGCTGCCGTCCCTGGGACCGCTGCTACCCGAGGCCGCCGACCTGGACCAACCCCTGGACTCCGCCCTGGACCGGGCCCTGCGTCCCGATGACACCTGAGGCCGGGTCGACCCCCGGTCCGATCAGCAGACGATGAACACGAACACGACGACGGAACAGTGATGAGTGCACACACCCCCGGCCGCGGCCGATCCAACGACCAGCCCGACGACGACGCCGAGGGCGTGCGCCTGCAGAAGGTGCTGGCCTCGGCCGGGGTCGCGTCCCGCCGCAAGGCCGAGGAGCTGATCCGGTCCGGCCGGGTCAAGGTCGACGGCATCGTCGTCCGCGAGATGGGCACCCGCATCGACCCCGACCAGGCCGTCGTGCACGTCGACGGCATGCGCGTGCAATTGCGTGACGACCTCGTCTACCTGGCCCTGAACAAGATGCCCGGCATGTTGTCCACCATGTCCGACGAGCTCGGTCGCCCACACATCGGGCAGCTGCTGGAGGACCGCACCGAGCGGCTGTTCCACGTCGGCCGCCTCGACATGGACTCCGAGGGCCTGATCCTGCTGACCAACGACGGCGATCTGGCCCACCGCCTCACCCACCCGTCCTTCGGGGTGGCCAAGACCTACATGGCCGAGGTGCCGGCGCCGATCCCGAAGGACCTCGGCCGCCAGCTCAAGCGCGGCATCCAGTTGGAGGACGGCCTGGTCAAGGTCGACTCGTTCGACGTGGTCGACATCCACAACGGCCGCGCCGTCGTCGAGGTGGTGCTGCACGAGGGCCGCAACCACATTGTCCGGCGGATGCTGGCCGCCGTCGACCATCCGGTGACGCGGCTCGTCCGCACCCAGATCGGCGAGTTGCGCCTCGGCCACCAGCGGCCCGGCACCCTGCGCAAACTCAACCCCGTCGAGGTCAGCCAGCTGTACAAGGCGGTCGGTCTGTGAGTGCCGCCGACCACGCCCCCGGGTCGTTCGTGATCGCGATCGACGGCCCGTCCGGGACCGGGAAGTCGACGGTGGCCCGGCGGGTCGCGGCCGCCCTCGGGGCCGGCTACCTCGACACCGGCGCCATGTACCGGCTGATCACGCTGGCCGTGCTGGAGACCGGGATCGATCCGACGGACGACGAGGCGGTGGCCACGATGGTCGCGTCGGTCACGTTCGACTCCCCGACCGACCCCTCGGCGCAGCAGCACGAACTGGCCGGCCGGTCGGTGACCTCCGAGATCCGCGGGCCGGAGGTGACCCGGGCGGTCACCCCGGTGTCGGCGAACCCGGCGGTCCGCGAACACCTGGCCACCCGGCAGCGCCGGCTCGCCCGCTCGGGGCGGATGGTGGTGGAGGGCCGGGACATCGGCACCGTCATCGTCCCGGACGCCGAACTGAAGATCTACCTGACCGCCGACGCCGACGAGCGGGCGCGCCGCCGGCACCGGCAGGACGCCGGCCGGACGGCCGCGGCTGTGGCGCCGGCCAGCGACATCGCCGCCGTCGCCCTGGATCTGGCCCGCCGGGACGACGCCGACTCGTCCCGGCAGCACGCTCCGCTGCAGGCCGCCGACGATGCCGTGGTGATCGACTCGTCGCAGATGGAGTTGGCCGAGACCGTCGCCACCGTGCTGCGCCTGGCGGCCGAGCGGGGGATCCGCTCATGAGCAGGACGGCTGAGCCGGCCAGGGGCTTTCGCCGCTGGTTCCGGCTGGGCGGCGAGAACGACCCCACCCCGGACCATGTCGGCCCGAAGGGGATGGACCGGGGCCGCCGGATCGGCATCACGCTGGCCGCCGTGCTCTACCGGATGCGGGTGCACGGGATGGCCAACGTGCCGGCCGACGGGGCGCTGCTGGTCGTCGTCAACCACCAGAACTTCCTGGACGGTGCCCTGGCGTTCGGGGAACTGACCCGCCGGTCGTCGTTCCTCATCAAGGCCGAGGCGGTGAAGGGCCCGCTGGGCTGGCTGCTGACCAACGTCGGGCAGTACGCCCTGGTCCGTGGGGTCCCCGACCGGGAGCCGCTGATGAAGGCGCTGGCCCAGCTCAAGGCGGGCGGCGTCGTCGGGATCTTCCCGGAGGGCACCCGCGGCGACGGCAACGTCGACACCGTGTTCCCCGGCGCCGGGTGGCTGGCCGCCCGGTCCGGCGCGCAGGTCCTGCCGGTCGCGATCCGCGGGACGGCCCGCCCGGCGGGTGCCCGGCGCCGCATCAAACCGCGGGTCGACATGCTCGTCGGGACGCCGTTCAGCGTGCCCCAGGGCGCCGGCCGCGCCGCCGTGGCCGCCGCGACGGAGGAAGTGCGGGTCCGGTTGGCCGGTCTCGTCCGTACGCTCGATGGGCAACTCGCGCAGCACGAGGGGGCCGCGGCCCCCTCCGGACGGAAGCAGGAACGATGACGACGCAGGAGCCCGGCGACACCGGCGAGAGCTGGGCCGGTGACGGCAGCTGGTCGGACGAGAGCGAATTCACCGGCTGGGAGGAGTTCGGCGACGACGCCGACGGCGATTCCGGCGGGGCCCGGCTGCCGGTGCTGGCCGTGGTCGGTCGGCCCAATGTCGGCAAGTCCTCGCTGGTCAACCGGTTCCTCGGGCGCCGAGAGGCGGTCGTGCAGGACATCCCGGGCGTCACCCGGGACCGGGTCAGCTACGACGCCCTGTGGAACGGCCGGAAGTTCTCCGTCGTCGACACCGGCGGGTGGGAGCCGGACGCGGCCGGGTTGCAGCAGTCGGTGGCCGCGCAGGCCGAACGGGCCATGAAGTCCGCCGACGCGGTCCTGGTGGTCATCGACACGACGGTCGGGGCGACCGCGGCCGAGGAGGCCCTGGCCCGGGTGCTGCGGCGTTCCAAGGTGCCGGTGATCCTTGTCGCCAACAAGGTCGACGACGAGCGGCTGATGGCGGACGCCGCGGCGCTGTGGTCGCTGGGTCTGGGTGAGCCGATCCCGGTGTCGGCCCTGCATGGCCGGGGTTCGGGCGATCTGCTCGACGCCGTGCTGGCCGCGCTGCCCGAGGCGCCGATGGACAAGTTCGGTTTCGGTGGCGGGGGCCCGCGCCGGGTCGCCCTGGTCGGCAAGCCGAACGTCGGCAAGTCGTCGCTGCTCAACAAGCTGACCGGCGAGTGGCGGTCCGTCGTCCACGACGTCGCCGGCACCACGGTCGACCCGGTCGACTCCCTGGTCGAGCTGGACGGCGAGGTGTGGCGTTTCGTCGACACCGCGGGTCTACGGCGACGGGTGAACCAGGCATCGGGCATGGAGTACTACGCCTCGCTGCGCACCCAGAGCGCGCTGGAGGCGGCCGAGGTGGCGATCGTGCTGATCGACTCCTCCGAACCGCTGTCCGAGCAGGACCAGCGGGTCATCTCGATGGTGGCCGACTCCGGGCGGGCGCTGGTCCTCGCCCTGAACAAGGCGGACCTGGTGGACGCCGACCGGCGCGAGGAGATCACCCGGGAGCTGGAACGCGGCCTGAACCGGGTTCCCTGGGCCCAGCAGCTCAACATCTCGGCCGAGACCGGGCGGGGCGTGCATCGCATCGCCCCGGCGCTGCGGACCGCGCTGGAGTCGTGGGACCGGCGCGTGCCGACCGGCCGGTTGAACTCGTGGCTGGGGGAGCTCATCGCCGCGACCCCGCCGCCGGTCCGGGGTGGCCGGCAGCCGCGGGTGCTCTTCGCGACCCAGGCCGCGAACCGGCCGCCGACGTTCGTGCTGTTCACCACCGGTTTTCTGGAGGCCGGGTACCGCCGGTTCATCGAGCGTCGGCTGCGCGAGGACTTCTCGTTCACCGGCTCGCCGGTGCGCGTGAACGTCCGGGTGCGGGAGAAGCGCGGGCGCAAGTAGTCGCTTTCCGTCCGCGAAGGCCCCGGGTCACGTCAGTGACCCGGGGCCTTCGCCGTTCGCGATGACCGGGGGTTGTTAGCGAAGCGAAATAGTTGTTAGACTGGCTAACGATCTCGGAGGGCAGCGCCGCCGTCCGGGAAGCCACCTGACACCCGTTCCGCTTCCTGAAGGATTCCCGTGCGCACTGTGCCCACGACCCACTCGGTCGCCCACGAACGGCGAGTGGCCCTCGGCCTGACGACCGTCGGCATCCTCGCCGCGATGCTCAATTCGTCCATCCTGCTGATTTCGCTGCCGGCGATCTTCGCCGGCCTCGGCCTGGATCCGCTGGCCCCGCAGAACATCTCGCTGCTGCTGTGGATGCTGATGGGCTACCTGCTGGTCACCGCCGTCCTGGTGGTCACCTTCGGCCGGCTGGGTGACCAGTACGGCCGGGCCAAGCTCTTCAACCTCGGCTTCGCGATCTTCTCCGTCGGCTCGATCGCCTGCGCGTTGCTGCCCAACACCGGCACCGCCGGCGCCTGGGAACTCATCGGTCTGCGCATCCTGCAGGGCGTCGGTGGCGCGATGCTGACCGCCAACTCGGCCGCGATCATCACCGACACCTTCCCGGCCGACCGTCGCGGGTTCGCCCTCGGCATCAACCAGGTCGCCGGGCTGGCCGGCTCGTTCCTCGGTCTGATCATCGGCGGCGTGCTGTCCGAGTGGGACTGGCGTGCGGTGTTCTGGGTCAGCGTGCCGATCGGGCTGTGGGGCACCTACATGGGCTACCGGCACCTGCACGATGCGCCGAAGCCGGCCGGGGCCGCGCGCAAGGTGACCGTCGACTGGTGGGGCAACGTGACGTTCGGGTTCGGCCTCATCGCCATCCTGGTCGCCATCACCTACGGCCTGCAGCCCTATGGCGGCCACACCATGGGTTGGACCAGCCCGACCGTCGTCGGCCTGCTCGTCCTGGGCGTCGTGCTACTGGGCGTGTTCGTGGCCGTCCAGATGCGGGTTGCCGAGCCGATGATGGACCTGCGACTGTTCCGCATCCGCGCGTTCACCGCCGGCAACATCGTCAACCTGCTGTCGGCGATGTCCCGCGGTGGGCTGCAGTTCGTGCTGATCATCTGGCTGCAGGGCATCTGGCTGCCGCTGCACGGCTACGACTTCGAGCAGACCCCGTTGTGGGCCGGCATCTACATGCTGCCGCTGACCGTCGGCTTCCTGGTCGCCGGACCGGTGTCCGGTTACCTGTCCGACCGCTACGGCGCCCGAGCCTTCGCCACCGGCGGCCTGCTCATCCAGGCGGCCAGCTTCGTCGGGCTGCTGATGCTGCCGGCCGACTTCTCCTATCCGGCGTTCGCGACCATGCTGGCGATCAACGGCATCGGTTCCGGCCTGATGGCCTCGCCGAACGCCGCCGCGATCATGAACGCCGTCCCGGCGGCCGAGCGTGGCGCCGCCGCCGGCATCCGGGCCACCGGCATGAACGCCGGCCAGGTGCTGTCGATGGGCGGGTTCTTCACCCTCATGGCCATCGGCCTGGCCAGTTCCATGCCGTCCGCGCTGTACGGCGGGCTGACCGCGCACGGCGTCCCGGCCGGGACCGCCGACGCCATCGCCCAGACCCCGCCGGTCGGCACCCTGTTCGCCGCGTTCCTCGGCGCCAACCCGATCGCCACCCTGCTCGGCGGCACGTCGATGCCGGGCGTCGACACCGCGACGCTGACCGGGCAGACGTTCTTCCCGAGCCTCATCTCCGGCCCGTTCAAGGACGGCCTCACCGTCGCCTTCGGCGTGGCCATCGCCATGCTGCTGATCGCCGCCGTGGTCTCGCTCTTCCGCGGCCAGCGGGTCGTCCACGACGAGGTCGTGCTCTACGACGGCGAGCCCGCACCCGTCGAGGCCGCCCCGGCCGACGAGAAGATGCTGGTGGGCGCGGCCGGTTCGTCGGCGGACACCGGTGATCGCCCCGCCCCCCGCATCCCGGACCAGCCTGCCCGGCACGCCGCCGGTCAGCACGCCGCGATCGACCGGACGGCTGTCGCGCCCGGGTCCGACCCCGGCAGCGGCGGCGGGCGGCACCGAGCGGCCGCCGGCGTGCGGTAGGCTGTTCGAGCCCGGTTCGCCGGGTGTTCGGGCTGTGGCGCAGCTTGGTAGCGCACTTGACTGGGGGTCAAGGGGTCGCAGGTTCAAATCCTGTCAGCCCGACCGAAAGCCCCGACGAGACCGCAGGTCTCGTCGGGGCTTCGTCGTTTCCGGGTCCGGCCGGTCAGCCACGCCAGGTCAGTCGCCCACCGCGAGGGTCTGTTCCTCGATCAACCGGGCCAGGGTCCGCAGGTCCGCCTCGATGAGCGCCGCGTCCTGGTCGAACTCCTGGTCGCTGGCATCCAGCTGACGGACGGTGAACAGGATCTCGGCGCCTTCCGGGTGGGGGAGCACCCGCATCGGGTTGGTCACGGTCACCCCGGACGGCAGGGTCACGTCATGGTCCAGGACGCCGAGATCGTTGCGGGGGACGAACCGAACGGTGACCCGGCCCATGGGGGAGTCGACGACGAGGGCATCGCCGTCCCGCACCGCCGGGCTGCTGGCCAGCCCGGACGCCCAGTTCGGCAGGTGATCCGGGTCGGCGGCGTAGGCGTAGATGACATCCGGGGCGGCCGCGACGACCCGGCTGATGTGACGGCTGCGCATCCGCCGAGTCTGGCACCGCGGCGCGGTCCGCGCCCGGTCCGCACCGCCCACGACATCACCCCAGGGCGGCCCGGACGGCGTCGGTGTCCAGCGGGCCACCGAACCGCGACGGGGTGAACTCGATGATCGTGGACCGGGCCACGCCCTCGGTGGTGAACGGGTCCGCGGCCACCGCGGCCTCCACCGCGGCCAGTTCGCCCTGGGCCAGGACGACGCCACCGGTGCGGGGCACCCGCCGCCCGGAGGCCAGGAACAACCCGGCCCGGTAGTGCTCGTCCACCCACTCCATGTGGGCCGGCATGACGGGTTCGACGGCGGACAGGTCGGCGGTGTACTCCACGACGATCACGAACATGTCCCGCAGTGAACACCACGGTCCCGGCGGCCCGGGGGTCGCCCGATGGTCGGGGTCCGGTCCGGAACCCGAGACCGAACCGGTATGCCGGTCCTAGTCTGACCCGCGTGACCGCCGCGTCCCCGTCACCCTCCGTCAAGCGCCCGGCCCGCCCGGCCCTGGTGCTGGCCACGGTGTGCGCGGCGCTGGGCATCATCTCGATCGACGTCACCGTCCTGCACGTGGCGGCCCCCTCCATCCAGCGGGCCCTGGACCCCACACCCGGCGAGCTGCTGTGGATCATCGACGTGTTCCCGTTCGTCGTCGCCCCGCTGCTGCTGTCGGCCGGGGTGTTGGGGGACCGGTTCGGGCGGCGGTTGTTCCTCGTCGTCGGGCTGGCGGTCTTCGGGTTGGCCTCCGGTTGGGCGGCGTTCGCCGGCGACCCCACCACCCTGATCCTCGCCCGGGCGGTGTCCGCCGTCGGTGGCTCGATGGCGATGCCCTCGACGATGTCGATGATCCGGGTGGCCTATCCCGATCGCGCCACCCGCGTCCGGGCCGTCGCGATCTGGTCGATGACCTCGGCCGGGGCGGCGGCGGCGGGCCCGGTGATCGGTGGCTTCCTGGTCGAGCACTTCTGGTGGGGATCGGTGTTCCTGGTCAACGTCCCGGTCTGCGCGGTGGTGATCGTCGCCGCGCTGGCCTGGACGAGGGAGTCCCGGTCGGACCGACCGGCCCGCTTCGATCTGGTCAGCCAGCTGCTGGCCGTCGGGGCCGTGCTGGCCGCCTGTCTGGCCGCGAACGAGCTGGCCGACCACGCCGTGCTGGTCAGCGCGGTCAGCGCGGTGGTCTCGGCCGGCCTGGTGGTCGCGTTCCTGCGCCGGCAGCGGGCGGCCATGGCCGCCGGCGTGCAGCCCACCCTGGACCTGGGGCTCTTCGCGGACCGGTCCTTCTCGGCGGCGCTGGTGGCGATCTTCCTGGCCATGTTCGCGATCGTCGGGCTCGATCTGCAGTTCGCCCAGCACCTGCAGCTCAGCCGGGGCCTGGCCGCGTTCACCGCCGCCCTGATGCTGCTGCCCCTGGCGCTGGCCACGATGGCCGGCGGGTTCTGCTCGCCCTGGCTGCTGCGCCGGCTGGGTCACCGCCGGACGATCTCCGGGGGACTGGTCGTCGCCGGGTTGGCCCTGGTGCCTGTCGTCGCCCTCGGCGGGGCCGAGTCGTTCGTCGTCTTCGGGATCTGCACCGGTGTGGTCGGGTTCAGTGTCGAGGTGGTGGCCGTCGCGGCCAACGACCTGATCATCTCCTCGGCCGGTGAGCACGAGGTGGGTGGGGCGGCGGCCCTCGAGGAGATCGCCTACGACCTGGGCGGCGGCTTCGGTGTGGCCGTCCTCGGGGCCGTGGCCGCCACCGCGGTGGTGGCCGGCGGTGACGACGGTTTCGTGCGGGCGGTCGGTGGCTCCGTCGTCGTCCTGGTGGCCGTCGGGCTGGTGATGGCCGGACTGCTGCGGCGGGCGGACGTGCAGACGCGGGCCTGATCGCGCCGCCCGCCCCCACGATCAGTTACGCAAAGTAGTCTTTGGCTACTCTGAGCGATACAGTTGGCGGGCGTCCTCCACGTCCTCTGAACGGATCCCCATGCGACTGATCGATTGGCTGCACCCCCGCGACCGCCGGGTGGCCGCGCACAAGGTCGCCATCATGACCGCAGTCGCCGCGGGCGTGATGCTGTTCGAGGCACTGGTCCGGATCGCCGGTGGCCACACCGGCGATCTGATCGCTCCGGTCACCACGTCGCTGGCCCTCTTCGCGGTCGCCGTCGCGTTCCTCGCCGTGCGCCGGGAACCGTCGCTGGTCGGGCGCACCCTCTGGGCCGTTCTCCCGGTCGCCGGCGTCGTCCTCATCGCCGCCTTGGACCTGGCCACCTCGGACGCCGGATTCGTCGGACTGTTCAGCTTCGTCTTCCCGGCCCTCTACGCCGCGTCCCAGTTGCGTCAACCAGGCGTCATCCTGATCTCCGGTCTCGTGCAGACCGCCTGTGCCGTCGTCGTCTTCACCGTGCTGCCGCCGATCGACGCCGTCGTGACGATGGCCTACTTCGCCGGGATCGGCCTCACTGCGACCCTGCTGCTGTTCCAGAGCGTCGAGCGGACGGCCCGGCTGGTCGAGCGGCTCGAACAGCTCGCCGCGGTCGACCCGCTGACCGGGCTGGTCACCCGCCGGGTCCTGGAAGAGGCCACCCGCACCGCCCTGAGCCGCTCGCCCGACGTGGGCACCGGCCTGATCCTGGTCGACGTCGACCACTTCAAGGCCATCAACGACCGGTTCGGGCATCCGGCCGGTGACGAGGTCCTGGTGCAGTTGGCCGCAGTCCTGCGCGGCCAGTGCCGCAGCACCGATGTCATCAGCCGGCTGGGCGGCGACGAGATCGCCATCCTGCTGCCCGGCATGCACGCCGCCGACCTCCCCGACCGGGCGGAGGCGCTGGGCGTCGCCGTCCGGGGCCTGACCGTCACGCTGCCCGACGGAGGGACGACCAGTCTGTCGGTCAGCGGCGGGGCCGCTCACGCCCCCAGCCACGCCGGCGACCACCGCAGCCTCTACACGGCGGCCGACATCGCGCTCTACGAGGCCAAACGGTCCGGTCGCGACCGCATCGTCGTCTCGACCGGCACCTCCCGCGTCATCGTCGGCCCGGGCCCGTCGTCCACCTCCGGCCGACCGGAGGAACTGACCGGTGAACGGCCCGTCCCCGCCGGCCCGGCCCAGCCCTGACCGGCCGTCCGTCACCCCGGTGTCGGGTCGGTCGTCCCGGCCCGGGTGCCACGGAGGCGGGCTAGGCTCCCGTCATGGGCGACACCGCGACCCCCCGTCAGCACACCGCACCGGCCGAGGCCTCCCCGCGTGAGGCCGGCTGGGTCCCGGTCGGCGACCCGGCCGAACTGCGCGCGCTCGTCGGCGAGCCGATGACGACCGCGGTCCGCAAGGTCCGCCCCGCGCTGCACGAGCTCGACCGGGTCTGGCTGGCCGCGTCGCCGTTCTGTCTCGTCGGCACCGCGGATGGCCACGGCACCTGCGACGTCTCCCCGAAGGGCGACCCGGCGGGCTCCCTGGTGCACGTCATCGATGACAAGACCATCGCCCTGGCCGAACGGCCCGGCAACCACCGGGTCGACGGCTACCTCAACGTGCTGACCAACCCCCACGTCGGGCTGATCTTCCTCATCCCCGGGCGCAACGACACCCTGCGGATCAACGGCCGGGCCCGCGTGCTGCGCGACGCCCCCTTCTTCGACGAACTGCTCGTCAAGGGCCACCGGCCGATGCTGGCGCTGGTCGTCGACATCGACGAGGTGTTCCACCACTGCCCCAAGGCGTTCCTGCGTTCGAAGCTGTGGGAGCCCGACAGCTGGGGCGGCCCGGGCTCGCCGGCCGAAGCGGTGCCGTCCACCGCCGTGCTGACCCGGACCATCGTCACCCCCGAGGTGCCGCTGGCCGACCTGCAGGAGCGGTACGGGCCGAGCTACGCCGAGCGCCTGTACCGCGAGGAGTAGGCGCGGCCCGTCAGGGCCGTTCCCAGCGCCGGGCCCGGTCCACGCACAGCACCACGACGGCCAGCCCGACGACGATGAGCAGGGCACCGAGCAGCGCCGGGGCCGTCGAGGTCAGCAGCCAGCCGCCGAACCCGGCCAGGGCCAGGCCGATCACCCCGGCCACCCCCGTCCACAGCCGGTCCTCGAACGGCCCGCCGCGCCGGCGGTCGCCGAGCAGGGCGCTGGCGATGGCCCCACCGGTCAGGCACAGCGGCAGGAAACCGTCGCCGATGAGCGAACCGGTGGTTCCCGAGCCCCGGCTCAGCAGGAACACCACGCCCCCGAGGACCACCCCGAACGCGATCCCCATGCCGATGGGCCAGCGGATGAACCACCGCTGCAGCTGTTCCATGGTCGCCGATCCTGCCTGATCAGGGACGGTCGACGGGCGTGGGCGGGGTGTCGTCCGGGGTGCCGGCGGACCAGTCGAGGGTGCCCGCCGAGGCATCGGCGTGCCGCACCGGTGGGCGGATGGCCGCCGCGCCGGCGACCACGGCCAGCACCAGACCGAGCAGCGTCACCAGGCCGCCGTTGAGCACCCGGGGCACGGTCGTCGAACCGGGGATGACGCTGACGCCGACGACCACCAGGGCGATCCCGACGACCGCGGCCAGCGCCAGGCCGAGCCGGTCGGCCCGCAGCCGCGCGGAGCGCCGGACCCGCGCCAGGGTCAGCAGCACCGACACCGTGACCAGGCCGGCCGGCAGTACCACCGAGCCCCGCCAGTCGCGTCCGGGACTGCCCAGGGTCAGGTCGAGCGCGGCGACCGCCGCCCCGGCCAGTAGACCGAGGACCGTCGCCGTGAGCACCGGGTGCCGGGCGTACCAGGACGATTCGGTCGGCACCGGGGGTGCCGCTTCGCCGTCCCCGGGTTCTCCCGTCACCGACACCGCACACTCCGATCGCTCGATCGCCGCAGCGCGGGGAACTCTGCGGTCGCCCCCGACGGTACGGCGCGGACGGCCGGAGACGGGCCCGACGGGTCGCCCGAGCGTGCGGAGGAACCAGATGACCGAGCCGCGATCCGACGACCAGGACCCCGAGGTCGCCGACGGGCAGGACCACCGACTGGCCGCCGTCCTGACCGAGCTGCTCGACCGCCGCGCCCCGAACGGCTCGGTGTGCCCCAGCGAGGTCGCCCGAGCCGTCGACACCGACGACTGGCGTGACCTGATGGAACCGGTCCGCGTCATCGCCCGGCGCCTCGTCGCCCGCGGCGAGGCCGAGATCACCCAGCGCGGCATCGTCGTCGACCCCACGGCGGTGACCGGGCCGATCCGGATCCGCCGACCCCGGACACGCGGGTGAGGCCCGGCCGGTTCGACGGGACCCCCGGGGGGTAGAAACAGGGCATGCCTCTCGTCCGTCGCCTGGCCCGCCCGCTGCTCGCCACCGTCTTCGTCGTCGGCGGCATCGACACCCTGCGCCACCCGAAGGCGGTGACCCCGGCCGCCGAGGATGTGGTCAAGCCGGTCGTCGAGAACGTCGACGGGATCCGCAGCACCGAGCAACTCGTCACCATCGACGCGGCCGTCAAGGTGGTGGCCGGTACGGCGCTGGCGTTCGGCTACTTCCCCCGGCTGTCCGCCCTGGCCCTGGCCGGCTCGCTGGTGCCCACCACCATCGCCGGTCACGCGTTCTGGAACGAGCAGGAGCCGGCCGCCCGCGAGCAGCAGCTGCTGCACTTCCTCAAGAACGCCTCGATGCTCGGCGGACTGATCCTGGCGGCGGTCGACACCCACGGCAAGCCGTCGCTGGGCTGGCGGCTGCGGCGGACCCCCGCCGCGGTGAAGCGGTCGGCCAACGAGGCCCGCCTGGAGGCGGCGCTGGCGTCCAAGGACGTCACCCACAGCATCAAGGACGCGGCCACCGCCGTCCGGCACGCCCTGCCCGTCTGACCGTCGGAACTCCGGTCGGCCGGTTCGGGTGACCCGGACCGGCGTACCGGTGTGGGCGGACCTCTCACGGCCTAGGGTGCCGCCAGGGGGTTCACCATGACCGTGAACGGCGACATCCAGGGCCGCGTCCGCGACCGCATCCAGCAGCGCGACGGCTCGGCAGGCTCTGACGGCCGGCCCGGCGGTTCCATCGGCCGCGCCACGGCCGAACGTCTGGCCGTCTCGCTGGCCGATCTGTACGACATCGCCACGGTGAGCGTGCGGCCCCGGTCGCAGCCGTTCGCGCTCCGGCGGATCAGCGAGCACCTCGGGGTGGAGAGCTACCTCGACGCCACCATCGTCAGCGCCCACTGGCCACACTGGCGACACCTGTCGATGTACCGGGCCGTCCGCGCCTACCTCGACGAGCACACCCCGGGCGCCCGCTGGTTCGGACTGCCCAATGTGCCCTACCGCGAGCAGCCCGACCTGATGAACCTGCTGCGCAACGAGGCCGAGGGGCGCATCGAGGAGCCGGCCAACGCCGACTACGCCAGCCTGGCCAACGGGCCGGAGAGCACCGAGGAGGCCGTCTCCTTCGGGATGGTGGCGACCGTCGGGCCGACCGGGGCGCCGGTGGTCATCACCCTGCGCACCGCCTACGTCTCGCACCCGCCGCCCATGGGCATCGACGTGCTGGCCGCCGACCGGGCGGATGCCCGGGCCATGATCGAGCTGCTCGAGGAGACCGTCGACGCCCATGAGGCCGTCCGCGGCCAGGTGGTGTCGTTCAGCGAGTCCGAGACCAACGGCAACGAGCTGGTGTCGTTCCTGCGCCGGCCGGACGTCCCCGCGTCCGACGTCATCCTGCCGCCGGAGGTGCTGCCGGCCATCGAACGGCACGTGCTCGGACCGGCCCAGTACGCCGCGCGTCTGCGGGCCGCCGGCATCCACCTCAAGCGGGGATTGCTGCTGCACGGCCCGCCCGGCACCGGCAAGACCCACATCGTCCGCTATCTGATGGGACGGCTGCGGGAGAGCACCGTCATCGTGCTGACCGGCGTGGGGCTGAAGAACATCGACTACACCGCGGCCCTGGCCCGCCGGCTCGCGCCGACCCTCATCGTCGTCGAGGACGTCGACCTCATCGCCGCCGATCGCAGCACCACCCCGCACGGCAACCCACTGCTGTTCAGCCTGCTCGACGCCATGGACGGCGTGGCCGCCGACGCCGACGTCACGTTCGTGCTGACCACCAACCGGGCCGACATCCTGGAGGAGGCGCTCATCCAGCGGCCCGGCCGGATCGACCTGGCCGTCGAGGTGCCCCGGCCCGACGCCGCCGGACGCCTGGCCCTGGCCCGGCTGTACAGCGGCACCGCGGAGGTGACCGCCGATCTCACGCCGCTGGTGGCGGTGACCGAGGGGGCCACGGCCTCGGCGATCAAGGAGGTGATGCGCCGGGCGGTGCTCGCGGCGTTCACCGCCGATCCCGACGCGGACGAGGCGGCGCCGCTGATCACCGACGCCGTGCTGCGCGGGGTGCTCGACGAGTTCACCCGGCAGCGGGAGGCGCTGAGCCGGGCCGTGCTCGGCGGGCCGGTCGACCCCGACGCCGCATCCGGCCCGGACGGCCAGGCCGACGACTCCGGTCGCCCCGCCGGCTGGCAGTGGGACACGTGCGCCCCGCCCGATCAGGTATGACGAGCCGCGGACCGGGGTGCCGCCCGGGTGACTCCGGGCGCTAGCGTGACCACCGTGCGCACCGAACCCGTCGTGGCGGTCGGGGCCGACGAGACCGTCGGCCCACTGCGGTTGCGGCTGCTGACCGCGGCCAGCACCCGGATGTCCCTCGTCGTGACGGCCGGCGATCCGGCCGCCCCCGAGTACCACGTGTTCGTCCTCGCCGAGGTCCAGCCGGTGCTCGCCCGCGAGGTGTCGGCGACGCCCCTGCGGCAGGCCCTGGACCTGACGGGCCGCCCACCCCGCACCCCCGTCACCCGCGCGACCGCCGGTCCCGGTGACGTCGGCGCCCCGGTGGTCGAGGGTGGCCGGCTGCTCGGCGTCATCGCTCCCGACCGCCCGGAGGAACCGGAGTTCACCGAGGCCGACATGAACCGCGTGCCCGGCGGTGGGGACGGCGCCGCGGCCGCCGGCGAGGGCGCGGACGGCGGCGGACGGCGTCGCCGGTGGTTCGGCCGACGATCCGGGTGACCCGGCAGCGTCCCGGTCCGCCGGCCCGGCCCACCCTGGAGGACGTCGCGGCCGCGGCCGGGGTCTCCCGGTCCACCGCCTCCCGCGCGATCAACGGGGGCCGCCGGGTCAGCCCGGAGGCGCAGGCCGCGGTGGAGGCGGCGGTCCGGCGCCTGGGGTTCGCGCCGAACCGGGCCGCGCGTTCACTGGTCACCGCCCGGGCCGACTCCATCGCCCTGTTGATCGGCGAACCCGACCACCGGGTGGTCGGCGACCCGTTCTTCGCCTCGGCCGTGCAGGGGCTCTCGCAGGCCCTGGACGACACCGACATCCAGTTGCTGCTGCTGATGGCCCGCGACGGCCGGGACGTCGAGCGCACCGCGCGCTACCTGCGCCTGGGCCACATCGACGGCGCCGTGGTCGTCTCCCACCACCGCAACGACCTGCTGGAGCGGAGCCTTGCGCACACGTCGCTGCCGACGGTTTTCGTCGGCCGGCCCTGGGAACTGGCTCTCGACCGGGCCGACCGGCCCGCCACCCAGTGGAGTGACTACGTGGACGTCGACAACCGCCGTGGTGGCCAGCTGGCCACGGCCCACCTGGTGACGGCCGGCCGCCGACGCATCGGCACCATCGCCGGACCGGCCGACATGACGTCCGCGGCCGACCGGCTGCTGGGCTGGCGGGAAGCGCTGGCGGAAGCCGGTCTCCCGCCCGGTCCCGTTGAACACGGCGACTACACGACGCCGGGCGGTGCGGAGGCGGCCGCCCGCCTGCTGGACGCGCACCCGGACGTCGACGCCCTCTTCGTCGCCTCCGACCTGATGGCCGTCGGAGCGCTGGGGGTGCTGCGGGCCCGCGGACGCGACGTCCCCGCCGACGTCGCGGTGGTCGGGTACGACGACGCGGCCATCGCCGCGGCCACCGACCCGCCGCTGACCACGGTGGTCAACCCGGTGGCCGACATGGCCCGGGCGGCCGGAACGGTGCTGCTGGAACGGCTCGGCGTGGCCGACCCCGACGGCGGACCGACCGGCGACCGACCGGTCCGCCGCGACCCGATCATCTTCCCGCCGCGACTGGTGGTCCGGGCGTCGTCGGGGAGCCGGTCGTGACGGCGGGGGACGGCAATGGCTGGGTGCAGTGCGCCCTCGGGCACCGGCACTGGGGTCGCTTCGGGGCGGCCGGGCTGCTCCTACGGCGCACCGACCCGGAGGCGGGGGATGCCGGCCCCACGCAGGTGCTGCTGCAGCACCGGGCGCCGTGGACCGCGCACGGCGACACCTGGGGGCTGGTCGGCGGGGCCCGGGACAGCTTCGAGACCGCCGCGGACGCCGCGGTGCGCGAGGCGCACGAAGAGGCCGGGGTACCGGCCGTCGTCGTCCGGGTCGTCGACGAGCTGGTCGACGATCACGGCGACTGGTCGTACGTGACGGTCATCGCCGAGCTGGTCGCGCCGTTCGTCCCGGTGGCCAACGACGAAAGCCTGGAACTGCGGTGGGTCGCCGAGACGGGTGTCGACCAGCTGGATCTGCATCCCGGGTTCGCCCGGACCTGGCCCAGGCTGCGGAGGCACTGACCGGGGCTGCATACTGCCCGGACAGGGGAGGTGCACGCCGGGGACGGGATCGTCGTCCCGGGTCGGAGCCGCACCGCCCGCCGATGCCAGGAGTTCTCGCGATGACCCCGCCCACCGTCCCGCCGTCCCCGTCCCGGCCGGCGGGCCCCGTCGACACCCCACCCCCGGTCCGGTCCGCGGGCGGCGACGCGCTCGCCCGGACGACGCCGACGGCCGTCACACCCGACGCCGGTCACGGCCGGGGCCCGGCGGCCCGGCTCGGCGCCGGTCTCCTCCCGGCCCGGCGGTTCGGGACGGCGGCCGCCGGATTCGGCCGCGACCTGGCCCGGCACGCGCGGCGCACGCCGGTGACGCTGGTCCTCGTCGCGGTCCTGTGGGTCCTGGCCGGGGTCACCGGCAGCCTGCCGAACGGACCGGACGGCGACACGGAGGCCATGGTCGGCGCCGGGGTCCCGTCCCTGTCCGAGCAACGCTGGTGGACCCTGGCCACCTCCGGGCTGTTCGCCGCCGACCTCATCACCTACGCCGTGGTGACCGTGCTGCTGCTGATCGTCGGCATCGTGTTCGAGCACCGCTGGGGCAGCCTGCGGATGGTGGCCTTCACCCTGCTCGTGCAGGTCGTGGGGACCGCGGTGGGTATCGGCGCGGTCGCGTTGAGCAGCCTGCTGAACTGGGTGTGGCCGCAGTACCTCGCCGAGTTGCTGGCCGTCGGCCCGACGCCGTTGATCGCCGGTCTGCTGACGGCCTACAGCGCCGGGTTGAGCGCCCAGTGGCGCCGCCGCATCCGGGTCGGCGTGCTCACCGTCTGCCTGGTCCTGGTCCTCTACGGCGGCCAGCTGCAGGACGTCCTGCGCTCCGGCGCCGCCCTGGTCGGTCTGCTGGCCGGGGCGCTGCTGCTGCACTCCGGTGAGCGGGCGCGGCAGGTCCGGGTCAGTCGCCGGGAGACCCGCGTGCTGGTCGCGGTGATCGTGGCGGCGACCGCGCTCGGCCCGCTGGTGGTCGCCCTCACCGGGGCGGAGGAGGGGCCGCTGTCGGCCCTGGCCGATCTCTACGTCGGGCAGGCGACGACCGACCCGGGCGGCGGGTTCGTCGGGTTCGTCGCCGATCTGGCCGACTTCTTCATGTCCGTCGTGCCGGCCGTCCTCGTCCTGGTGCTGGCCGCGGGTCTGCGCCGGGGTCGCCGGTTCGCCTGGTGGGCCACCCTGGTCTTCCACCTCGTGCTGTTCGTCGTCGGGGTGCTGTACGCCTTCGACTACTACGACTGGGCCCGGGACCAGGGCGAGCTCAGTGCGGGCGACGACGGATTCAGCTGGGTCGCCTGGCTGGTCCCGCTGGGACTCATCCCGCTACTGGTGGTGGTCCTGCTGCTCGTCACCCGCTCGTCGTTCGGGGTGCGGGCCCCGGTGGACTCCTACCGCAGGCTGGCCGCCTCGGTCGCCGGCGTGCTGACCACGCTGTGGGTACTGTTCGTGCTGGTCGGGGCGGTCCTGGCCGACGAGTTCGACCCCGAGCCCACCGTCGTCCAACTGATCCTGAACTTCCCGATGCGGCTGCTGCCCAACGGCTACCTGTACATCATCGACCCCGGCTTCACCCCCGTCGGGAATCTGGCCCTGCTGGTCACCGACGTGGCCCCGGTGATCACCTGGCTCGTCATCATGGTCGGTCTGCTGCGGTCCTTCACCGCCGCGCGCATCGACACGGCCGTCGAGGACCGGTCCCGGGCCCGGGCCCTGCTCGAGCAGCACGGGATTACCGCCCTGTCCTATCTGACGACCTGGGAGGGCAACTCCTACTGGTTCGACGCCCCGACCCCCGGGCCGGGCCCCGGCCGGGGCGTCGAGGACGGCGCCGCCGTGGCCGCCGGAACGGAACCGGACGCGTTCGTCGCCTACCGGGTCGAAGGAGGCGTCGCCATCACCACCGGCGACCCGGTGTGCCCGCCGGACCGGCTGCCCGCGGTGACCCGGCGGTTCGTCGAGTACTGCGCCGCCCAGGGCTGGACACCGTGCCTGTACTCGACCACCGAGGCGGTCCGCGAGATCACCGACGGGTTCGGCTGGGCGTCGCTGCAGGTGGCGGAGGAGACGGTGCTGCCCCTGGGCGCGCTCGCCTTCTCGGGCAAGAAGTTCCAGGACATCCGGACGTCCATCAGCCGGGCGGGCAAGAGCGGCATCGTGGGGGAGTGGCTGCGCTATCCCGACGCGCCCCTGGCCATCCGCGACCAGATCCAGGCCATCTCCGAGGAGTGGGTGTCCGACAAGGCGCTGCCCGAGATGGGTTTCACCCTGGGTGGTCTCGACGAACTCGACGACCCGGCCGTGCGGGTGCTCATCGCCGTGGACGGCGAGCGCACCGTCCACGGGGTGACCAGCTGGATGCCCTGCCACCGCGACGGACAGGTGGTTGGCTGGACGCTGGACTTCATGCGCCGCCGCAGTGAGGGGTTCAAGGGCGTCATGGAGTTCCTCATCGGCACCGCCGCGCTCGACCTGCAGAAGGAGGGCGCGGAGTTCCTGTCGCTGTCCGGGGCCCCGCTGGCCCAGGCCAACCCCGACCCGGAACAGCAGGGCGTGCAACGGCTGCTCGAGATGCTCGGCAAGACGATGGAACCGGTGTACGGCTTCCGTTCCCTGCTGCGGTTCAAGGCCAAGTTCCAGCCCGTCTACCGGCCGATGTACCTGTGCTTCCCGGAGGCCGCCGTGCTGCCGCGGATCGGCCTCGGCATCACCCACGCCTACCTGCCGGACATGACCATGCGACAGACGGTGCGGATGATGGGTCAGCTCACCTGACCCGACGGTGGGCCCGGGGTCGGCTACGTCAGCCGACCGGGTTGCCCGATCTCACCGACGGACACCGTGGGGTCTCTCACAGCCCCGAATGGACGAATGCTCTTCGTCGCTCCGCGGTCATGCGTCAGAATCAATCTCTCCCGCTTGTGGGAGACGAGTGACCTGTGGCAACGAAGCCGAGGTGCCATCCGCCCCCTTCCGCGGACCCCGGCCGCCACCCCGGCGTCAGGAGGTCCGTGGACCGCGCAGAAGAGGTGAGCCCCATGTCCGGTTCCGACACCCAGTCCGTCACCACGACGAGCAGCGTCCTGGTCGGCAACCCCCGTCGCACCCGCGGTCTGGACGAGAGCATGCTCCGCGCCTCCGCTCCGGAGCAGGTCCTGGTCGGGAACCCGCGGCGCATCCGCGGTCTGTGATCCCGGCCCGCGAGGGCTTTTCGAACCGGCTCGGCGCCCTGCGCCGGGCCGGTTCTTCTCGTTGGGGGCCGGGGATGTCGACCGTGGTGCGAGTCCCGGGCCCGGCGACCGTTTTCGGGTGGGTTGCCCCGCGGTGGTACTTGTCTCCCGACCCTCCGTCGCGGCCCGGTGACCCCTAGCATCTGGGGCCATGACCTCTTCCGGCCTGCAGCAGGCTCGCGATCTGATGACCTCCGCCGGGGTCCACCCCCAGGCCATTGCCGTGTTCGCCCACTCGTACGAGGTGCTGGCGTCCGGCGAGACCGGTCTGCTGGCCGAGACCGACCTGGAGCCGGTCACCGACCTGCCGCGGCTCGCCGACCTGACCACCGATCCCGAGCAGGAGGCCGCGGCCCTGGCCGCCACCGCCGTGGTCAAGCTCAACGGCGGCCTCGGCACCTCGATGGGCATGGACAAGGCCAAGTCGCTGCTGGAGGTGCGGCCCGGCTATTCGTTCCTGGACGTCATCGCCCGCCAGGTGATCGCCCTGCGGCGGCGGTACGACGTGCCGCTGCCCGTCATCTTCATGAATTCGTTCCGGACGTCGGCCGACACCCTGGCCGCCCTGGCCGCGCACCCCGACCTGCCCGTCGACGGGCTCCCCCTGGAGTTCCTGCAGAACCGCGAGCCCAAGCTGCTGTCCACCGATCTCACCCCGGTGCAGTGGCCGGCCGACCCCGACCTCGAATGGTGCCCGCCGGGACACGGCGACATCTACACCGCGCTGTCGGCGTCCGGCCTGCTGCAGACCCTGCTCGACCAGGGCTACCGCTACCTGTTCGTCTCCAATGCCGACAACCTCGGCGCCCGCCCCGACCCCCGGCTGGCCGCCTGGTTCGCCGGGTCCGGTGCCCCGTTCGCGTCCGAGCAGTGCCGCCGCACCGCCGCCGACCGCAAGGGTGGCCACCTGGCCCGCCGGATCGCGGACGGCCAACTGGTGCTCCGCGAGTCCGCGCAGACCCGCCCCGAGGACGAGGCCGCCTTCGCCGATGTCGACCGGCACCAGTACTTCAACTGCAACAACCTCTGGCTGAACCTGGCCGCGTTGGCCGACCTGCTGGAGGAAACGCAGGGCGTGCTCGGCCTGCCGATCCTGCGGAACGTCAAGACGGTCGACCCGACCGACCCGACCAGCCCGGAGGTCATCCAGATCGAGACGGCCATGGGCTCGGCCATCGGCGTCATCCCCGGGGCGACCGCCATCGAGGTGTCCCGGTCGCGGTTCCTGCCGGTGAA
This sequence comes from Nakamurella flava, assembly GCF_005298075.1. Lineage (NCBI taxonomy): Bacteria > Bacillati > Actinomycetota > Actinomycetes > Nakamurellales > Nakamurellaceae > Nakamurella > Nakamurella flava. The sequence continues at coordinate 87,713 of NZ_SZZH01000008.1, read as the reverse complement.
GGCGACCAGCGACCTGCTGGTCCTGCGCTCGGACGCGTACGAGATGGCCGACGACGCCGAGATCCGGCTGGTCCCGGAGCGGACCGCCGCCCCGCTGGTCGACCTGGACAAGCCCTACAAGCTGGTCGGCGACTTCGACGCCCGGTTCCCGCAGGGCGCGCCGTCACTGATCGCGGCCGACTCGCTGACCGTCAAGGGCGACTGGACGTTCGGCGCGGACGTCACCGTCGTCGGCACCGTCGTGCTGGACCCGCCCGCGGACGGCGCCGGGACCATCCCGGACGGCACCCGGCTGTCCTGACGTCCCGGAGGCCAGCGCGACCAGCCGCGCGGCCTTCAGCTCCGTCTCGGCCCACTCGTCGTCCTCGTCGGACCCCCAGGTGATCCCGGCCCCGGTGCCGAAGTGCAACCGGGCCGGGTCACGGGGGTCCGCACCCGCCAGGTCACCGGTCGTGAAGAAGCCGCGGATGCCGACGGCCAGGCGGGCCCGGCCCCGGTCGGCGTCGACGTAGCCGATCGTGCCGCAGTAGGGGCCGCGGGCCACCGGCTCCAACCGGTCGATCACCCGCAGGGCGCTGCTCTTGGGCGCCCCGCTGACCGACCCCGGCGGGAAGGTGGCGCGCAGCAGCTGCCCCCACCCCACCCCGGGCCGGAGGGTCGCAGTGACCGTGGACACCAGATGTGCCAGGCCCGGATGCTCCTCGCGGTGCAGCAGCGCGGTCACCCGCACACTGCCCGGTCGGGCCACCCGGCCCAGGTCGTTGCGCATCAGGTCGGTGATCATTACGTTCTCCGGACCGTCCTTGGCCGCGAACGGCTGCCCGGGACCGGCCGTGCCCTTGATCGGGCTGGAGGTCACCTGGTCGCCGTCCCGCTCCAGGAACAGCTCGGGGGAGGCGGTCACCAGCCACCGGTCCGGCAGCCGCAGCACCCCCTCGTACGGGGCCGGGTTCCCGGCGGCCAGCACCTCGGCCAGGGCCAGCGGGTCCGCGCCAGGCGGCAACGGCGCCGACAGCAGCCGGCAGAGATTGACCTGATAGACGTCACCGGCGGCGATCGACTCCCGGATCGCGCGGACCCCGGCCCGGTAGGCCGGGCCGTTCAGCGAGCTGCGCCAGGCGTCGGCCGCCGGGCCGGTCCACGGGCCGATGGACCGGGGCCGGGGACCCCGGCGGACCGTCGCGAAGCGGTGGCCCCACAGTGGTCCCTCGAACTCGCCGACCACCGCCCACCAGCCGCCGTCGTCCAGCACGTCCGGGTCGGCGCGCAGGTCCACCGTCTGCACCAGATCGGTCGCCCACCGCCCGTCGAACCAGGCGAACGCCGCAGCGGCGTTCCCGGGGGCGGCGCGGGACACGGGCATGGTCAGCAGGGTAGGGCGCGACCCGATCCCGACGGACCGGTCGGGCCCCGGCTGCACCGTGACGGGGGGTGCCGCGTTCCATACTGTCCGGGTGAGTTCCGATCGCGGCGAGCGGGCCCCCGCCGGCTGGACCCCCCCGACCACCGTCTCCTCGACCGTCGTCTACCGCAACAACTGGATGACCGTGCGGGAGGACCGGCTGCGGCTGACGGACGGGTCCGAGACCATCTACGGCGTCGTCGACAAGTCCGACTACGCGATCGTCGTCGCCGAGCAGGACGGCGGCTTCCACCTCGTCGAACAGTTCCGGTACGCCATCGGCCGTCGCAGCTGGGAGTTCCCGATGGGCACCTGGCCGGCCGGGTCGGCCGGGGCCAGCACCGGCACGCCGCTGGAGCTCGCCCAAGCCGAACTGGTCGAGGAGACCGGCCTCACCGCCGAGCGGTGGCGTCCGCTGGGCACCCTGCACGGGGCCCTCGGGTTCTGCTCCCAGTCGTTCTCCGTCTTCCACGCCACCGAACTGCACGCCGGCCCGCACCGCCGCGAGGAGTCCGAGGCGGACATGGTCCACCGGCTGGTCGGAGAGGACGAGTTCCGCGCGATGATCCGGGCCGGCGAGATCGTCGACGGCTCCACCATCGCCGCCTACGGGTTGCTGCGCCTGGAGCTGCACCGGTGAGCGAACGGTCCGTCCCGGACACCGACCGCATCTGGACGGTGCCGAACCTGCTGTCCTTCGCCCGGCTCGCCGGCATCCCGCTGTTCCTGTGGCTGCTGCTCGGCCCGCGCGAGTACGGCTGGGCCTTCGTCGTCCTCGCGGTCTCGGCGATCACCGACTGGCTGGACGGCAAGCTGGCCCGGCTGCTCGGCCAGTACAGTCGGCTCGGCGAGCTGCTGGACCCGGCGGCGGACCGGCTCTACATCCTGGCCACCCTGATCGGGTTCGTCCTGGTGGACCTGCTGCCGTGGTGGGTGGCCGCGCTGATCATCGGTCGTGACGTCCTGCTGTTCTGCACGCTGCCGATCCTGCGCCCCCGGGGTTACACCGCCCTGCCGGTCCATTACGTCGGTAAGGCCGCCACCTTCGTCCTGCTGTACGGGCTGCCCATGCTGCTGCTGGCGGCCGCGTTCGAATCGATCCGTCCCTGGGTCACGCCGCTGGCCTACGGGCTGATCGGGTGGGGGACCGTGCTGTACCTGTTCGCCGGCGGCATCTACCTGGTGCAGCTGCGCTGGGTGGTGCGGCACGTGCCCCGCCGGGCGGCCCATGGCTGACCGACCGCCCGCCGACCCGTCCGACCTGCCCGTCCCGTCCACGCCGCCCGACGCGCCGGCCGGCCCGGGTGTCCCGGACGCCGGTGCCGCCGGATCCGCCACGTACCGGGATCGCTGGTCGGACGGGGCGACGACGGTCCGGCGGACCGCGGTTCCGTCCCTGCTGCAGGTGCTGGACGGCGACCACCTCGACCCCGGCTACGCCCAGGCCGCCCGCCGACGGGGCGGCACGGCCCCCACCGGGGTGGGGCGCACCCGGGTGCGGGTGGTGGCCGTGGTGGGCCTGCTCGTCGCCGGCCTGCTGTTCGGCATCGCCGCGTCCACCACCGACGCCAACGAGTCGCGGACGTCGAGCACCCGCACCGCCCTGCTCGACGACATCGACCGGGCCCAGGTCCGGCAGACCGAGCTGGGGGCGGCGGCGACCTCGCTGGCCGACGAGATCCGCGCCGCCCAGTCCGCCCTCGGCGTCGCCGGCCCGTTGGTCACCGTCAGCGAACTGGAGTTCGCCGGCGGCGGGACCGCGGTCCACGGTCCTGGTGTCCGGGTCATCCTCGACCAGGCGCCGGGTGCGGCGACCGGGTCGGGCGGCGGCGGCATCCTCGATCGGGACATCCAGCTGCTGGTCAACGACCTGTGGGCGGCCGGCGCCGAGGCCGTCTCGGTCGGCGGGATCCGTCTGCGGCCGACCAGTGCCATCCGGCAGGCGGGTCAGTCGATCCTGGTCGACAACCGACCGACGTTCTGGCCGCTGGAGATCGACGCCGTCGGCGACGCGGCGGCCATGCAGGTCGACCTGGTGTCCTCCACGGCGGTCGGCCGGTTCACCTCGTTCAGCCAGCTGTACGGCATCCGGTTCGAGCTCACCACGCAGCCCGACCTGACGATCCCCGCGGGCGGGGGCCCGGACCCCCGTTACGCCTCCGCTCCGTCCAGCCCGACAACCGCCCCGTCATCGACCAGCCCGACACCGACCGCCCCGTCTGCGACCGCTCCGGCGACGCCGACGTCCTGAGCGGTCGGGCTCGCGAAAGCCCTGCCGGTGACCCGCCTGTCGGTCGCGGCGCACGCCCCGGATGTGGTTCGGTAGGGGCGTGTACGCGGTCCTGGCCCTGATCGTCGGTGTCGTCGTCGGTCTGGTCTTCCGCCCGACGGTGCCTGACTGGCTCTCCCCCTATCTGCCCATCGCGGTGGTCGCCGCACTCGATGCCGTCTTCGGCGGCGTGCGGGCCCGCTTCGACCACATCTTCGACCCCAAGGTCTTCACGGTGTCGTTCATCGCCAACGTGCTGGTGGCCGCGTTCATCGTGTTCCTCGGTGATCAGCTCGGGGTCGGCACGCAGCTGTCCACCGCCGTGGTGGTCGTCCTCGGCATCCGGATCTTCGGCAACGCGGCGGCCATCCGCCGGCACATCTTCAAGGCCTGACCGTGGGTGCCCCCACCGATGTCCCGGGGCCCGACCCGGGTGCTGCGCCCGGAGAACCGGCGAGCCCGGCTCCGCGGCGCCGCCCGCCCCGACCGGCCGGCCCCGGGATCAAGGTCGTCGTCGCCGTGCTGTGCGCCCTGCTCGGCTTCGCCCTCGTGCTGCAGGTCCGCCGCACCGCGTCCGGCGACACGCTGGCCACCGCGCGCCCCGACGACCTGGTGCAGATCCTGGACGGGTTGCAACGTCGCGAGGACGAGCTGAACGGTGAGATCGGGGACCTGCGCGACACGCTGACCCGGCTCCGGTCCAGTGGGGCGTCGTCGGCCGAGGCGCTGTCCGAGGCGCAGCGGCAGGCGGCCGCGCTCGGCATCCTCACCGGTACCGTCCCGGCCGCGGGGCCCGGGGTGCGCATCGTCATCGACGATCCGAACGGCACGGTGCCCCCCGAGGTCCTGCTGGACGCCATCCAGGAACTGCGCAACGCCGGGGGCGAGGCGTTCCAGGTCGGGTCCGTCCGGATCGGCGTCAACTCGGCGTTCACCGGCGGCCGCGGCGCGATCACCCTCGACGGCATCGCGCTGCAGTCCCCGTACACGGTGCTGGCGATCGGGGATCCGCCGACGTTGACCGCCGCGCTGTCGATCGCCGGCGGGGTGCTGGACACGGTGCGCCGGGCCGGCGGGACCATGGAGGTCACCCAGTCCGACGACGTCCGCATCGACGCGGTCCGCGCCGTCCTCACCCCGCAGTACGCCCAGCCGACCACCGGCTGACCGGGGCGGTGCCCGACCGGGGTCGACCGCGGTGGGATCGACCGGCCGCGCCGATCCGGCACATCCCCGTGTCGGCCCGGGGGTCACGGACCCGCGGGGGCTGCTCGTGCGAGGATTCCTGCGTGATCCCCGACGACCTTCGGTACAGCACGGACCACGAGTGGATCCGTCATCTGGCCGACACCGAGAACACCGACGGCACCCCGGTGGTGCGGGTCGGCATCACCGACTACGCGCAGAACTCCCTGGGCGACATCGTGTTCGTCCAGATGCCCGAGCCGGGCACCACCGTCGAGGTCGGCGACGCCATCGGCGAGGTGGAGTCGACCAAGTCGGTCTCCGACATCTTCGCCCCGGTCGCCGGAACGGTGGTGACCCGCAACGACGCGCTCGACGGCAGTCCGGAGCTGGTCAACAGCGACCCGTACGGCGACGGCTGGATGGTCGAGATCGAACTGTCGCAGCCGGACCAGCTGGGCGACCTGCTGGACGCCGCCGGTTACGCCGGCACCATCGGCGAGAACTGACCGGGCGCCTCGTCGGCCCGGTGGGTGCGGTCGGTCCCGTTCGACCCGGGTCGCCCGGGCCTGCGGCGGCGGGCGCGGGCACGGTACGGTCGTTCCCACGAGCGACGACTCGTCGACGCTGGGTGGTGGATTCGCCGGGGGTCGACCCGTGCGCTCGACGATGGCGATGACAGGTAGTGGGTTACGGATGAGGGAGTTTCGGTGACACAGAGCGAGCGCGGTTCCGGAGCATCCGACTCGACGTCGATCTTCGCGGGTGGGTTGTTCAACACCACCGAGACCCCGGCCGACCCCGGGGTTGACCAGGCCGACGCCGGCACCGACGTCATCGGCGAGGGTGTGGGCGATCTGTCCGCCGGGGCGGCCCTGCTGGTCGTCAAGCGGGGCCCGAACGCCGGCTCCCGTTTCGTCCTCGACCGGGACAAGACCACGGCCGGCCGGCACCCGGAGAGCGACATCTTCCTGGACGACGTCACGGTGTCCCGTCGGCACGCCGAGTTCCGGCGCGGCAGCGACGGGTTCGAGGTCGCCGACATCGGCTCGCTGAACGGCACCTACGTCAACCGCGAGCCGGTCGAGGTGTCGCCGCTGACCAACGGTGACGAGGTCCAGATCGGCAAGTTCCGGTTGGTCTTCCTGTCCGGGGACCAGGCCGCCGGCGCCACCGACTCATGACGGCGGCGGGTCTGCCGAACGGTTCGACGGGGGCGGTCCGGCGCACGGCGACGACCCGTCCCCTGCGCTCGGCCGACTCCGCCGGTGGACCGCGCCTGTCTCCGCCGAACGATCCACCGGGAACCACAGCCATGGCCAACGGCACGCCACGGGAGCCCCGTCTGTCGATCGGGGCCGTGCTGACCCGCCTGCAGGCCGATTTCCCGGACGTCACCCTGTCCAAGATCCGGTACTGGGAGACCGAGGGTCTGGTCACCCCGCACCGCAAGCCGTCGGGCTACCGCGAGTACAGCGAACGCGATGTCGAGCGCCTGCGCTTCGTGATGTCGGCCCAGCGGGACCGGTACCTGCCGTTGAAGGTCATCCGGGACGAGCTCGAGGCCCTGGACCGCGGCGAGGAACCCCAGCTGCCGGCGCCGCGGATGCCGATGGCCGCCGTCCTGGCGACCGACGGCCCGGCGCCCGACGACTTCGTCGTGACCCGGGGTACCGCTCCGGTGCGGGTCGACCGGTCGGATCTGTTGACCACCAGCGGGCTGGACGCCACCGCCCTGGCCGAGCTGGAGCACTTCGGGCTCGTCAAGGCCGGCCCGGGGGGCTGGTTCGACGCCGACGCCGTGCTGACCGCCCGGATCGCCGCCGAGCTCATCGCCGCGGGGCTGGAGGCCCGGCACCTGCGCTCCTTCCGGACGGCCGCCGACCGTGAGGTCGACACCATCCGGCAGCTGGTCGGCCCACAGGCGCGGCAGCGTGACCCCGACGCCCGGGAGCGGGCCGCCGCGGAGGCGCACCGGCTGGCCGCGACGATCCTGCGTCTGCACGCGCTGCTCGTGAAGTCCGGTCTGGCGCGGGATCTCGGTCCCTGACGATCTTGGCGCCCGCCGGCGTGGGCCGCGGGACGTGTAGCTTTCCAGGGTGAGGGAGAAAGGCACACCGACATGATCGAGATGCGCATCGTCGGGGTCCGGGTCGAGATGCCCACCCAACAGCCGATCCTGATGCTGACCGAGGTGAACGGTCCCCGCAGCCTGCCCATCCTCATCGGGTCGGCGGAGGCGGCGGCGATCGCCATGCACCAGCAGGGCGTGCGTCCGCCCCGCCCGCTCACCCACGACCTGCTCGGCCAGGTGATCACGGCGCTCGGCCGGTCGCTGGTGCAGGTGCGGGTCGTCGACTTCCGCGAGGGCACTTTCTTCGGCGAGCTGGCCTTCGACGACGGCACCACCGTCTCGGCCCGGCCGTCGGACGCCGTCGCGCTGGCCGTGCGGGTGGAGATCCCGGTCTTCGTGGCCGAGGAGGTGCTGGCCGAGGCGGGCATCATCGTGCCCGAGGACGAGCCCGACGCCGCGGCCACCGCCGATGCCGAGGACGTCACCGAGGAGCCGGGGGACGCCGAGGACGAGGTCGAACGGTTCCGGGAGTTCCTGGACTCGGTGTCCCCGGACGACTTCGGCGGTCAGAAGCCCTGATCGCGGCCACGCCGCGCCCGCACACCGGGCCGGTCCGTCACCCGCTGTCGCGGCGGCCGTCCGGCTCCGGCCAGGACACGCCCGTTCGAGACGTTGACCCGCACCCGGGCCCCGCTTACCGTCAGACCGGAACTTGCGTCCATGTGATTCGCATGTGGGACGCGCGCGATCGGGGACGGTCAGGCGCGAGCAGTCAGCGGTAGCCGGCGCACGACCGGCTCGGAACAAGGGAGCGGCGATGCCCGACCAGGAGCAGGGCGCTCTCTTTCCGAACGCCGCGTTACCCGACGAGTCGGCCGGTTACCGCGGGCCGACGGCCTGCCAGGCGGCAGGCATCACCTACCGCCAGTTGGACTACTGGGCGCGGACCGATCTGGTCGTCCCCACCGTCCGGGGCGCCAAGGGGTCGGGCAGCCAGCGGCTGTACTCGTTCAAGGACATCCTGGTGCTCAAGGTGGTCAAGCGGCTGCTGGACACCGGTGTCTCGTTACAGAACATCCGGGTCGCGGTCGAGCACCTGCGGGCCCGCGGTGTGGACGACCTGGCCGGGGTGACGCTGTTCTCCGACGGCACCACCGTCTACGAGTGCACCTCGCCCGAGGAGATCGTCGACCTCCTGCAGGGCGGGCAGGGCGTGTTCGGGATCGCCGTCGGTGGCACCATGCGCGAGATCACCGGCACGCTGGCCGAGTTCCCGGTCGAGCGGGTCGAGGGTGACCTCGTCGTCCCGGTGGCCGCGGCCGACGAACTGTCCCAGCGTCGCCAGGCCCGCAACGCCGGCTGATCCGCCGGTTCTCCCTTCGCTCACCCCGTCCGCGCCTCGGCGCCGGCGGGGTGTTGTCGTCTCTTCGTGGTCGTTCCCGGCGGGTTGCCGGACCGGCGACGCCGGATGCGGCGACGCCGGTCGACGTGTCCGACGCCGGGGGAGTTCGTCGACGCCGATCAATGGCCGACTTCTGTGGCGTGTTCGGCGCTTTCGGCCACCTTCATCAGCGTCGGCGGACGTGACCAGCGCGGCCGGCCACCCACCCTGCGCGGCTGTCGTTAGCCGAGGTAATTTGGTAAACTAATGACATGACCACTATCGCGCCGCTCGCCCCGGCCCCGCCGACCGCCGAGGATCCGTCCCTGGGCACCGTCGGCACGCTGCGGGCGGCCGTCCTGGTGCTGTCGCGGCGGCTGCGCCACCAGGTCGGCGCGCAAGCGGCGGCCACCGGAGGTGTGGATGCCGAGGTGTCGTCGACCGAGGTGGCCGTCCTCGCCCGGATCCGGCGGTGCGCACCGGTGACCCCGTCCGATCTGGCCCGCGCCGAGCATCTGCGTCCGCCGTCGATGACGGCGATCCTGGAGCGCCTCGCCCAGCTCGACCTCGTCCGCCGGGAACCCCACCCGCACGACGGACGGCGGGTGCTGGTCAGCCTCACCCCCGAAGGCCTGGCCTTCCTCGAACGGACCCGCGAGGTCCGCACCCGGTGGCTGGCCGGACAGTTCGACCAGCTCGACGCCGCCGACCAGGCCGCGCTGACCGCCGCCGCCGGCGCACTCGCCCGATTGGCGGAACTGCCGTGACTGTCCTGTCCCACCTGCACGTGAACTCGCACGCGCCCTTCCTGCACCTCCACCGTGACCCCGACGACCCGGACCGCGGCGCTCCGGGGCCGACCGGACCCGCCGAGCGCCCCCGCACGTTCGCCGCCCTGCACATCCGGAACTACCGGCTGTTCTTCACCGGCCAGGTCGTCTCGAACACCGGCACCTGGATGCAGCGCATCGCGCAGGACTGGCTTGTCCTGTCGCTGACCAACTCGCCGCTGGCCGTCGGTATCACCACCGCCCTGCAGTTCCTGCCGATGCTGTTGTTCGGCCTGTGGGGCGGTCTGCTGGCCGACCGCTACCCCAAGCGCCGGCTGCTGCTCATCACCCAGAGCGCCATGCTGCTGCTCGCTGCCGCACTGGCGGTGCTGACGGTGACCGGAGCCGTGCAGGTCTGGCACGTCTACGTCATCGCCGCCGGTCTCGGGCTGGCCACCGTGGTCGACAACCCGGCGCGGCAGACGTTCGTCAACGAGATGGTCCCGCACGAGCTGGTCCGCAACGCGGTCAGCCTGAATTCCGGCAACTTCCAGCTGGCTCGGATGCTCGGCCCGGCCGTCGCCGGCGTGCTGATCAGTGCGGTCGGCATCGGCTCGGCGTTCGTGCTCAACGCGATCAGCTACGTCGCCGTCCTCACCGCGCTGGCCATGATGCGACCGGCCGAGCTGCTGCCGTCGCCGCTGGTCAGCCGGGCCAAGGGTCAGCTGCGGGAGGGCCTGCGGTACGTCCGGCGGACCCCGGCGCTGCTCTGGCCGGTGGTGCTGGTGTTCTTCATCGGGACGTTCGGCTACAACTTCGCGATCATCCTGTCCGCCTACACCAAGGACGTGTTCGTCTCCGGGGCCGATCTCTACGGCCTGCTCAACACCGCCATCGCGGTCGGGTCGGTGGCGGGTGCGCTGATGGCCGCCCGCCGGTCGACCGCCCGGTTGGCCCTGTTGTTCGGGGTGGCCGCCGCTGTCGGGCTGGCTCTCGTGGTGCTCGGCCTCACCCCCTGGTTCTGGCCGTTCGTCGCCCTGCTGGTGGTCGTCGGGTTCGTGTCGGTCACGTTCAACACGCTGGGCAACTCCACCGTGCAGCTGGCCAGCGACCCGGAGCTGCGGGGTCGGGTGATGAGCCTGTACATGCTGGTCTTCATGGGCGGCACCCCGATCGGCTCGCTGGTCGTCGGCTGGATCACCGAGAGCTGGGGCGCCCCGATCGCGCTGATCATCTCCGGGGCCATCTGCCTGGTCGCCACGCTCATCGCCGGGCTGCTGGCGCTGCGGGGGGCCGGGTTGGCCGTCCGTCCCGCCGTCCGGTCGCTGTGGGCGGGCCCGGCGGGGGCCGGCCCGGCGGCGGTCTCCGTCCCATCCGTACGGGTGGCCGAGCGGGTCTGACCGGCATGTCCGGTTGACCCGACCGACCGGGGCGCCGGACCCGTGAGAACGGCCACCTCGCGCCCGATGGACCGGCAACGCCGCAGGTCCGGCCTGTAGCATCGGTGTGTCGACGACCCTCCACGGGAGAGCTCGGACCGACCCGGCCCCGGCCGGTGCGGGACGACGCCGAAGGAGCAAGCCCTCCCCGCCACACTCACAGGCCACCGAACCGTGGGGGACAGACACCTCTGGAAAGAGGACCGCGCTCGCTGTTCAGCAGCCGGTCCCGCCGAAGGGGCAAGCCGGTCCGCCGGCGGAAGCTCTCAGGCACCGATGACAGAGGGGGAGGACTCGGGTCACCTCGACCGACCATGCCGACGATCGGCACGGCGAGCGGCGGCGGTCCGACGTCCCACGCCGGGGCGCCCGCGTCCCGGTGGCACCGCCCCCGTCCGTCGGTCCCTCGGGAGGTCCCATGTCCACCTCGTCCGTCCCCGGCCCGTCCCATTCCGGCCCGGTGGCCGAGCGGTCGGCCGTCTTCGCTGATCGCCACATCGGCCCTGACGCTGGCGGTCTCGACACCCTGCTGCGCGTGCTCGGCCAGCCCGATCTCGATGCCCTGGAGAAGGCGGCCGTCCCGGCCGCGGTCCGCAACGACCGCCCGCTCGAGCTGCCGGAGGCTGCCTCCGAGGCGGCCACGCTGACCGAGCTGCGGGCCATCGCCGCCCGCAACCGGCCGGCCGTGTCCATGATCGGCCTGGGCTACCACGACACCATCACCCCCGGCGTCATCCAGCGGAACGTGCTGGAGAGCCCGGCCTGGTACACCGCCTACACGCCGTACCAGCCGGAGATCTCGCAGGGCCGGCTGGAGGCGCTGCTGAACTTCCAGACCGCGGTCACCGACCTCACCGGCCTGGACATCGCCAACGCCTCGATGCTCGACGAGGGCACCGCCGCGGCCGAAGCCATGACGCTCATCAAGCGCACCGCCCGGTCCAAGTCGTCCCGGTTCGTCGTCGACGCCGACACCCTGCCGCAGACCCTGGCCGTGCTGCGCACGCGGGCCGAACCGGTCGGCATCGAACTGGTCGTGGCCGACCTGTCGAACGGGCTGGAGTCGCTGCCGGTGGGCGACTTCTTCGGTCTGCTGCTGTCCTACCCCGGAGCTTCCGGCGCGGTGCGCGACCACCGCCAGGTCATCGCCGCCGCCCACGAGCGCGAGGCCAAGGTCGTCGTGGCCACCGACCTGCTGGCCCTGACCCTGCTCACCCCGCCCGGTGAGGTCGGCGCCGACGTCGCCGTCGGATCGGCGCAGCGCTTCGGGGTGCCGCTGGGCTTCGGCGGCCCGCACGCCGGGTTCATCGCCGTCCGCTCCGAGCTGCAGCGGCAGCTGCCCGGCCGGCTGGTCGGAGTCTCCAAGGACAGCCACGGCACCACCGCCTTCCGGCTCGCCCTGCAGACCCGCGAGCAGCACATCCGCCGCGAGAAGGCCACGTCGAACATCTGCACCGCGCAGGTGCTGCTGGCCGTCATGGCCTCGATGTACGCCGTCTACCACGGGCCGGACGGGCTCAAGCGGATCGCCGAACGGGTGCGGAAGCATGCGCTGTGGCTGGCGTCGACGCTGCAGCACGGGGGGATCGCCGTCGAGCACGAGCTGTTCTTCGATACCGTTCGCGCCGCCGTTCCTGGACGGGCCCGGGAGGTGGTCGCCGCAGCGCGCGAGCGGGGCATCCACCTGTGGGCGGACGGCGACCACGTCCAGATCAGCATCTCCGAGGCCACGACCGGCGAGCACCTTGCTGCGGTCGTCGAGTCCTTCGGCTTGCAGGCGGGTTTCGCCGCCTACGCACCGCTGATGCCTCAGTGGGCCGAGCGCACCTCGGAGTACCTGACCCATCCGGTGTTCCACGCCCACCGCAGCGAGACATCGATGCTGCGCTACCTGCGCCGGTTGTCGGACTCCGACCTGGCGCTGGACCGCACGATGATCCCGCTGGGCTCGTGCACGATGAAGCTCAACGCGACGACCGAGATGGCCGCGGTGACCTGGCCGGAGTTTGCCGGGCTACACCCGTTCGCCCCGATCGAGGACGCTGCCGGCTACCTCGAGCTGATCGATCAGCTGTCGTCCTGGCTGTGTGAGGTCACCGGGTACGCCGCGGTGTCGCTGCAACCCAACGCCGGCTCGCAGGGCGAGCTGGCCGGGCTGCTGGCCATCCGCGGCTATCACCGCTCCCGCGGCGACGAGGGCCGCACCGTCTGCCTCATCCCGGCGTCCGCGCACGGCACCAATGCGGCGTCGGCGGTGATGGCCGGCATGTCCGTCGTCGTGGTCAAAACGGCGACGACGGGCGACATTGATATGGCCGACCTGCGGGCCAAGGTGGAGCAGCACGCCGACCGGCTGGCCGCGATCATGATCACCTACCCGTCGACGCACGGCGTGTTCGAGGAGACGGTCACCGAGCTGTCCGACCTGGTGCACGCGGCCGGCGGTCAGGTCTACGTGGATGGCGCCAACCTCAACGCGCTGGTCGGGGTGGGCCGGCCCGGGGTGTTCGGCGGCGACGTCTCGCACCTGAACCTGCACAAGACGTTCTGCATCCCGCACGGCGGCGGCGGCCCGGGTGTCGGCCCGGTCGCGGTGGCCGCGCACCTGGCCCCGTTCCTGCCCAACCACCCGATGGTCGCGCAGGCCGGGCCGGAGACCGGCATCGGCGCGATCGCGGCGGCGCCGTTCGGCTCGGCGTCGATCCTGCCGATCAGCTGGGCGTACATCCGCATGATGGGCCCGGACGGGCTCCGGCGGGCCACGCTCACCGCGATCGCGTCGGCCAACTACATCGCCCGGCGGCTGCAGGAGCACTACCCGGTGCTGTACACGGGCGCCGGCGGCTACGTCGCCCACGAGTGCATCCTCGACCTGCGGCCGATCACCGCGGCGACCGGCGTCACCGTCGACGACGTGGCCAAGCGCTTGGCGGACTACGGGTTCCACGCCCCGACGATGTCGTTCCCGGTGGCCGGCACGCTGATGGTCGAGCCGACCGAGAGCGAGGACGTCGCCGAGATCGACCGCTTCATCGACGCGATGATCGCGATCAAGGGCGAGATCGACCGGGTCGCGGCGGGGGAGTGGGATGTCGCCGACAGCCCGCTGCGGGGCGCCCCGCACACGGCGGCCGAGCTGGCCGCCGACTGGGAGCGGCCGTACAGCCGCACCGAGGCGGTCTTCCCGGCCGGGGTGTCGCCGGCGCACAAGTACTTCCCGCCGGTGGGTCGCATCGACGGGGCGTACGGGGACCGGAACCTGATGTGCTCCTGCCCCAGTCCGGAGGCGTACGCCTGAGCTTCCCGGCTGCCAAGGGGGGTTCTGCTCGCTGAGCGGGAAGAACCCCCCTCGGTGTGGGCTCACACCCGCGCCGCCCAGGCCGGGTCGTGCCCCATCCAGGCGGCTAGCCGGTCGGTGGCCGGGGCGTCGACGGGCACGTCGACGACCGGCCCGAACGGGATGTTCTCGCGCCCCTCGGCGGGGATGCGCTGCCGCGCGACATCCAGGACGGCGGCGGCGAGCTCCTGGTCGAGCAGGTCGACGCGACCGGTGACCGCGACGAGATCCCAGCTGTGCACGAGGAACTCGCCGATGTAGCTGCCGATGGCCGCACCGGCCGGCACGGTGCCGAACGGCGCGATGACCGTCCGACCGAGGTCGACTCCGGGGAGTACGGCGAGCAGCTCCTCCCGGCCGGTCGCCCACTGCCGGTCGTAGTCCTCGTCGGCGACGACGGTGACGTGCGGGACGGCGTCGAACCGGCCGCCGGACAGGACGATGGCGACCCGCCGGATGACGGTGAGCAGGTGGCCGCGCAGGGTGCGGACGTCGAACTCGGCGCACGGGGTGGGGCGGTCGAGATGGTCCGGTCCGACGGTGCCCTGTACGGCGTCGGCGATCTCGATGGCGCGCTGCAGGGCCGGACGGGGATCGGTGGGGGCGGGGCTGGTCATGATCGCGGTCTCCTTCGTCTCGCCCGCTCTGGGCGATGCCGCCACCCTGTCCGCAATACCTGACACCTTGTGTCAGGTATTGATCGCATACTTCCCGGGTGCGCGCGGACCGGTTGCTGACGATCATGCTGCTGCTGCGCACCCACGCCCGGCTGACCGCGGCCGAGCTGGCCGGCCGCCTGGAGGTGTCGGAGCGGACGGTGCTGCGCGACGTGGAAGCGCTGTCGTCCGCCGGCGTCCCGGTGTACGCCGAACGGGGTCGGCACGGCGGGTTCGCGCTGCTGCCCGGCTTCCGGGCCGACGTCACCGGGCTCGCCGACACCGAGGCACAGGTGTTGTTCGCCTACCTGGGCCTGGACACCTTCGGCGATCTCGGTCTGTCGCGTGAGGTGCGGTCGGCCCTGCACAAGCTGGCCGCGAGCGCGCCGGACCGGCTGGCCGCACCGGCCGGGCGGCTCCGCGACGTGGTGCACGTCGACCGACGACGCTGGTTCGCCGAACCGGACGACATCACCCACCTCCCCGCGTTGCGGCGCGCAGCCACCGAGCGTCGCCGGGTGCGGCTGGCCTACCGCTCCCCGCGCGACGACGAGCCGGTGACCCGCATGGTCGATCCGCTCGGCCTGGTCGAGAACGGCAACCGCTGGTACCTGGTCGGCTACCACCGCGGTGAGCCCCGGACCTGGCGGCTGGCCCGCGTCCGTCGGCTGCAGGTCCTCGACGAGCCGGCCCGGCTACCGCCCGACGCTCGGCTGGTCGCCGTCTGGGACGAGCTGCGGCACCGTTTCGAGTCGTCGCCGGGACCGGCGGCCACGGTGCACCTGCGGGTGCGGGCGTCGGCCGAGGCGACCGTCCGGACGGCGCTGCAACCGTTGCTCGCCGCCGGGGAACTGAGGGTCCGGCACCGAGAGGGCCCAGCGGACGACACGGGGACGGTCGAGCTGAGCGGCGACTTCCGGCTGGCCCGGGCCGTCATCGGGGTGTGCCTCGGGCTGGCCGACGACGTCGAGATCACCGGGCCGGCGGATCTGCGTGCGCGGGCGGCGATGACGGCGGCGACAGCCGCCCGGCGCTATCAGGGGCCGGGCGCCGAACCGCCCGCATCGCCATCACCCGGGCGGTCCGGACCGGATTCCGCGGATCGGCCTACCGTGGGGTGATGAGCCCGCGGCTCACCGGCCGCGTCGTGGGCGCGCTGGTGCTGCTGGTGACGATGGTCGTCGCCACCGCACTCCCGGCTGCCCTGAGCGGGCCGCGCATCGCCGGTCGCGGAGTTCCGGGCGATCTGCCCGGGGTGCCGCGGGTCGGGTCCTGCCTGTGGGGCACGGTCCCCCGGGGCGGTGACGGACCGGCCGACGCGGTCACCGTGCCGCTGTCCGCCGGCCGGGCCGCGACCGGCAGTGGGGACGGGGTCGCCCCGAACGTCGACCGGGGCGCGGTGGTGCTCGGCGCCTGTGACGGCGCGGTGGCCGGGGAGGTCGTCCTGGTCGTCCGCCGGGCCGACCCGCCGTCGACGGCGCCGGGAACCCCGTGGCCGGCCGGGTCCGCGCCGGTGCTGGACTGCCGGTCCGCGGCCGCCACCTACGTCGGGGTCGACCGGCTGACCCGGACCCACCCCGACCTGTTCACCGACCCGGGATCGGCCGATCCGGCCACCTCCCCGGCGGACCAGGCGGCGGTCCACTGGGTCCCGGCCATCGGCCTGGGGTTCCGCTGGTTGCAGCCGGGGCCGTTGCAGCGTGCGGCTGGTCGGGACTGGCTGGCCTGCGCGGTGACCCCGAGCCTCTCGGCGTCGTACTACTCGGGGCGGGTGGCGGCCGCGATCTCCGACGGACCGTTGCCCCTGCCGTACGGGCTGTGCTGGACGGGGGCGGGAGTGTCGGCCGGGATGGACTTCGTCAGCTGCGGCGTGCCGCACCGCTCGGAGATGCTGGCCACCGGCCGGACCGGTCCGCTCGTCACGTCCTCGACGGACATCCGGACGTCGTGTGACCGGGTGGCCGCGGCCATGACCGGTCGGACGGTCGCCGACCTGGCGGCCGTCGGTGTCCGGTCGCGCGTCGGACCGGAGGCCCTGGACGCCCGGCTGCAGCGTGGCCACCGGAGCCTGGACATCACCTGCTACCTGACCACCGATGTTCCGGACGGTGCGGACGGCGCCGCGGGGTCGCCGGTGCTGACCGGCAGTCTGATCGGAGTCGGGTCGTCGTCCCTACCGCTCGCCCCGGGCTGATGCCGGCCCCCGCCTGCCTGGGGGTGGCGGGCGGTGCGGGACGATCGCGTGGTCCCGCGCTGAGGTGTTTCGTCGTCTGTGAGGTGTTCATGGTGCTGACCCGGGTGGATCACATCGATCTGAAGGTGCCGGACCTGTCCGTCGCCCTGGCGTTCTTCGCGACGTTGGGGTTCGTTGAGGTCAACCGCACGCCGGCCCGCGGGTCGGTCGAGGTGGCCCTGCCCGGGTCGGAGCAGGTGGTCTTCGAGCTCCGGGAGGACGCCACCCTCGACGCGTTCGTGATCGACCATCTGGCCTTCTCCTCCACCGATCAGGCGGCGGACGTGCAGACCCTGGAAGCGGCCGGCCACGCCTTCAGCCGGGCCAATACGTTTATCCCGGTCACCGGCAAGACGATCTCCGACTTCACCGACCCCTACGGGATGCGCTGGCAGCTGACCGACTGACGACCGGGGCCGCTGGGCGACACCGCTCTTCGCCACCGGCCCCGGGCCCTGCCTAGTCTGGGGTGATGCGACGGCGCTGGCTCGGCGGGCTGGTGCTGGTGATCGCCCTGCTGGCGGCCGTGACCGTGCCGGTCGTCGTGCAGGGGCGGCGCGTGGTGGGGCAGGCCCAGGCGCAACGATTCCCGGACGCCCCGGCGGCCGGGACGTGCCTGCTCGACGCGGGCCCGGCGGGACAGACCCGCCCGCAGTCGCTGCCGCTGGACGGGCTGATCTTCGGATCGTGCGACGGGCCGATTCGCGGGCAGGTCGTCGGGGTCCTGGACGCGCCACAGGAGCTCGTCGGCAGCCGCCGGGATCCGTGCTTCCGCGCCGCCGCGACGGCAGCGGGACTGCAGTACGTGGGTCGCCGCCCCACCCTGCCGGAGGCCCCCCGGACCGACAACGTCAGCTGGGCTCCGTTTCTCGGCTTCACCATCACCCGTATCGAGCCCGGTGAACAGGCGCGCCGGGGCGGGCAGCGCTGGATCGCCTGCCTCGCGACCCCGCACGCCGGTGGCGTCTACACCGGCCGGCTCGACGGCGTCTACACCGCGGAGCGTTCCCTGCCGGCCGCGTTCGCGACGTGCTGGGCTGCGCAGACCGGCGGCTCGGCCGGCGCCGTGAGCGGGGTGGACCTGGACAGCACGGCCACCCTGCTGCCCTGCGACGCCCCGCACGGGGCGGAACTGCTGGCCGTCGCCCGCGTCGGCGACCGTTCGTTGACGTCCCGGGAGGAGATGCGCGCCGGCTGCGCCGCGATGGCCGCGGCGATGTTGCGGATGTCCGACCCGACGGCGGGTGGTCAGCTGTCCGTCGTCCTCGACCCGGTGTCGTCGGACGGGGCGAGCCGACCGACCGATCCGTGGACGCTGAACTGCTTCGTGGTCGCCACCGGGGATCGGCAACTCACCGACTCGGTGGTCGGCTGGGGGGAGCGACCACTACCGCTGGCCGGCTGATCGACGGTCAGTTCCGCGGTCGATTCACCGTGATGGACGGTGTTCCGGCCCGGTCCGCTGGTTCCGGGTCGACGGCCCGATCGCCGGAGGTAGCGTCCGCCCGGTGATCGACTTCCAGGGGCAGGGCCCGGCGCAGATCGGTGGGTTGCTCCTGGCCTTCGTACTGGCCTCGGCCATCGGTCTGGAACGGCAACTGCGTGGCAAGAGCGCCGGCCTGCGGACCCAGGCGCTGGTCGGCACCACCGCCGCCGCGATCCTGCTGGTCTCCAAGTACGGGTTCGGCGACGTCCTCAGTTCCGGTCTGGTCGTCCTCGACCCGTCCCGGATCGCGGCGCAGGTGGTGTCCGGTATCGGGTTCCTCGGCGCCGGCCTGATCCTGGCCCGGCGCGGCGTCATCCGCGGCCTGACGACGGCGGCGGCCGTCTGGGAGACCGCGGCGGTCGGCCTCGCCGCCGGCGCCGGGCTCTGGCTGATCGCCGTGGTCGTCACCGCGCTGCACTTCGTGACGGTGTACGGCTACACGCTGCTGGCCCGCCGACTCCCGGGCAGTGCCGTGCAGCCCGTCCGGCTGCGGGTGCTCTACGTCCAGGGGCACGGGGCGCTGCGGACGGTCCTGAACCGCCTCACCTCCGACGGATGGCGGGTGGACGGCCTCATCGGGCTGACGGCGGCGGACCGGTTACCCGACGGCACCACCGGCGTCGACATCGAGGCGGCGGGCGCCGCGCGGCCCGATGACCTGCGCATTGCCCTGCTCGGCCTCGACGACGTCATCGCCGTCAGCATGACCGAGGGCGAGGAACTCGAATAGTCCGGCAGCGGTGGGCCGCGACCGTCAGGCCGGCAGTCCGAGTGCCTGGGCCAGGGCCGCGGTGACGTCGGAGCCCGCGTCGGGCAAGCGGACGACGGCGACGGACCGGTCGACTCCCGTCGCCGGATCGCCGGTTCCGGCGGTGGTGGACGCCGCCGTGCTCGCGGCGGTCGATGCCGCCGCCGACCCGGTCTCGGCGGAGACCCGGAGACCCTCGTCGGACAGGGCGGCCCGCCCGTCGGCCGATCGCAGGTAGGCCAGCAACGCGCCCGCGGCTTCCTTCAGGGTGGGGGTCACCCAGGACGCCGACAACGCCACCGGCAGGATCTCGTCCCCGGCCGTCGGACCGGTGGGATAGACCGCCACCAGCGCCGCCTGAGCGCCGCGGGCGGCATTGTCGGCCGCGAGGTCGGCCTCGGTGACGGGGACGGCGGTGAAGGGCCCCCCGCCGGTGGCCAGCTGGTCCAGGGCGTCGGACGTGGTGGCCACGCTGCTCGCGGTGCCGGCGGCCAGGGCCTGCAGGGCCGGGCCGGCCGCGGTGACCGCAGCGGTGTCCACCGCCGCGGGGGCGGCGCCGGCCGGGGCGATCATCGACTGCAGCGCGTAGGCGGTGGCCCGGTTCACCCGGGGGTCGGGCAGGGCGATGCGGCCGGCCAGGCTCGGGTCGGCCAGCAGGTCCGCCCAGCTGCGGCCGGCCAGCGCGGCGGCGTCGGCCGGGCGGACGGCCAGGACGACGGGGGAGGTGGCGGCCAGAGCGGTGGACCGGCCGGCTGTCAACCCGGACTGGGCGGCTTCGACGGACGCCAGATCGGCGGTGTCATCGACTGCCCAGACCGCCGGGGCGTCGCCGGTCCCGTTCACCCAGCCGCCGAGCAGTGCGGTGGCGACCTGGCCGCCGGCCTCCTCCCCGACGGAGGTGGTCACGCAGGTGGACCGGGCCGACGGGCCGGTCGCGTCGAAACGGCGCGCGGCCTCCTGCAAGGCGGGGGCGGCGCCCGGCGAAGCGACGACCGGGAGGACTACCGAGCCGGTGCAGGCGGGTCGCGCCGTCTGGTCCTCGCCGGTGAAGACGACCCAGGCCGTGGTCAGACCGGCCACCACCACGAGGGCGACGACGGTGACGATGATCCACGGCGCCACCGCCCAGCGGCGGCCGCCGGCCGAATGTCGCTGTCCGGCGGCGCGGCCACCGGGCGGCGTGGCGGGGTCCTTGTCGGCCGGAACGGCGTCCGCGTCCGGGCTGTCGTCGGAGGGGGGCGGCGGGGTGGTCACGGCGGGCCCGCTCCGTTCTGCTGCGTCCGGCCCGGGGGCCTGGTGGGATGGCATGGGTCGAAGCACTGTAACCCGGTCGGAGCAGCGCCGGTGGGGGTGAAGACGGGCCGACCAGCGCCGACGGCGAAGCCCCGAGACGCCGCCGACCGACCGCGAGTTCGCGGCCTGGGCCCGGGGGTCGGACCCTGAACCCCTCCGGGTGTCCCCCGAAAGAACCCCCTTGGGGGTGTTCGAGGTGGAACCCGACAACATCACCTGCAACGATGGGTGACACGGCGAGTCCCGGCGGGGAGCCGTAGGCGGACCGGAACCCGGCCCGACATCACATCTGCCCCACCGGCGGAGAGGACAGCACCGCGATGGCGAACCCGTTCAGCAAGGCCTGGAAGTACCTCATGGCGTTGTTCTCGTCTAAGGTCGACGAGTACGCCGATCCCAAGGTGCAGATCCAGCAGGCCATCGAGGAGGCGCAGCGCCAGCACGCCGCGCTGTCCCAGCAGGCGGCGGCGGTCATCGGCAACCAGCGCCAGCTGGAGATGAAGCTGACCCGCCAGATGGGCGACGTGGAGCGGCTGCAGTCCTCCGCCCGTCAGGCCCTGGTGCTGGCCGACGAGCAGCGGGCCAAGGGCAACACCGTCGAGGCCGAGAAGTACGAGCAGACGGCCCAGGCGTTCGCCACCCAGCTGGTCGCGGCCGAGCAGCAGATGGAAGACCTCAAGGGCATGCACGACCAGGCCCTGGGCGCCGCGCAGCAGGCCAAGAAGGCCGTCGAGAACAACGCGATGCAGCTCCAGACCAAGCTGGCCGAGCGCACGAAGCTGCTCTCCCAGCTGGAGCAGGCCAAGATGCAGGAGCAGGTGTCCGCGTCCCTGCAGTCGATGTCGCAGTTGCAGGCGCCGGGCAGCACTCCGTCGCTGGACGAGGTCCGCGACAAGATCGAGCAGCGGTACGCCAACGCCCTGGGCTCGGCGGAGCTGCACGCCAACTCGGTCGAGGGGCGCATGCTGGAGGTCCAGAAGTCGACGCTGGACATGGCCGGCGCCTCCCGTCTGGAGCAGCTGCGTTCGCAGTTGCACCCGGAACTGGGTTCGCAGCAGGCGCGTTCCATCGACACGGGTACGACCGGTTCCGACGCCGCGTTGAACCCGGGCACCACCTCGTTCACCAAGTCGACCCAGCCGAACCAGCAGGGCTGATCGGTCCGTCCCGCCCGGGCAGCGGGTCGTCCGCTGCCCGGGAAGGACGCCTGCGATGAGTCCGCAGTCCGGACGCCGCCCCGAGTCCCCGGCCGCCGCGGCAGCGGCCGCGGCCCGGGCCGTGGGTCGGTCCGCCGATCTGGTCACCCAGGCCTCCGGTGCCGCGTCGGAGTTCGTCCGTCAGCGCCGGGACCCCGCCGCGGTGGTGGCCCGTCGTCGTCGGCGCGCCCGCCGGGCCGCAGTGGCCTACGGGGCCGGCGGCCTGGCCACCGGCATCCTGGGGGCGATGCGCCTGGCCGGTGAGGTGTCCGCCCCGGTCGTGGTCATGGTCGTCGTTCTCTTCCTGGTCGCGGCCTGGTGCGCCGCCGGAGTGGTGCGGAGCGTGGGCACGGTCCGCCGGCTGGACCGGCAGTTGTCGGCTCTGCCGGCGCCGGCTCCGGCCCGCCCCGCGGTCGACGGGGCCGTCCGGCCGGCCATGCAGCAGCTTGACGGGTACTCGGACGGTCTGCGCCAGTTGGTCGCGCTCATCGGCGTCGCGCCGGTGCCACTCACCGGATCGCCCGCCCGGAACGCTCGACGGGCGGGGGCCGGAGACGCCGACCCCTCGGTCGTCGAACTGCGGCGCGACATCCTAGCGGCCGCCGACGCGACCGAACGTCACCTGCGGCGCCGGGCCGCCGATCTCAGCGGGGTGCTGCGGGCCCGGTCGACCGCCCCCGCCGAGGCCCGACCGGGGCTCGAGGTGACGGCCCGGTCGCTGGCCGACGAGATCCGCGCCGGGGTCGACGGGTACGGCCGGCTGGTCACTGCGGCGGGGGAGACGGTGGCGGCCTCCCGGGCGTTGTCGTCGTCCCTGGCCCCCGGGGTCGTCGGCCCGGGAACGGCCGCGGTCGACGAATCGGCCGACCGCCTGCGCGCCCTGGCCGCCGGGATGCGGGAGATCACCGACGGCCGGTCCGGCTGAGCCCGGCCACTTTCCGAGCGGTCAGCGGTTGCGGCGCCAGGCGATGATCAACACGGTGATGGTGGCGATGAGCCCGGCCGCGATGGCCAACTGACCGAGCGGGCTGGACAGTCCGGTGGGGTCCATGGGTCCAGTGTGCCCACGGCGGTGCCCCGCGGGCACGTACCGTGGGGCCGTGCGTCTGACCGAGTTCCGTGCCCTGATGGATGCCCAGTTCGGGGCGGTGCGAGCGCCGTCCGTCGCTCGTGACCACGTGTTCGGGGCCCTGGGAGGGCACACCGTCGACGAGGCCCTCGAGGCTGGGGACGATCCCAAAGCCGTCTGGTCGGCGGTGTGCGACGCCTTCGACGTGCCCGACAGCTTGCGCTACGGACTGCCGGACTGACCGCAGCCGGGTGGTGCCCCGACCGACCGGTCGGCCGCGGCGGGCGATCGACGAGACACGCTGATCGAAAGCTGGAATTTCGAACACCCGTACGCTTACAGTTGTCCCCATCATCGCGGTCTGTCCACAGCGGCGACGACGAAGAACCCACTGTCGGTGGTCCGGCCTAGCGTTGGCATCACGTCAGAGACAGCGCATCTTCGCCCTGCGGAGCCGCCCCGAGACGCCCAGCAGTCCACCGAAGAACGCAGTACAGACACCGAAAGGCACGGGGTGAGCCATGGCCGCCGCACCGGATCGCGAGAAGGCGCTGTCGATCGCCCTCGCTCAGATCGAGAAGAACTACGGCAAGGGTTCGATCATGCGGCTCGGCGAGGAGGGCCGCGCCCCGATCGAGGTGATCCCGACCGGTTCGATCGCCCTGGACGTCGCCCTGGGTATCGGTGGGCTGCCCCGCGGCCGCATCATCGAGATCTACGGCCCGGAGTCCTCGGGTAAGACGACCGTGGCCCTGCACGCGGTGGCCAACGCCCAGGCCGCCGGCGGCATCGCCGCGTTCATCGACGCCGAGCACGCACTGGACCCGGAGTACGCCAAGGCGCTCGGTGTCGACACCGATTCGTTGCTGGTCTCCCAGCCGGACACCGGTGAGCAGGCGCTGGAGATCGCCGACATGCTGATCCGCTCGGGCGCGGTCGACGTCATCGTCATCGACTCGGTGGCCGCCCTGGTGCCCCGCGCCGAGATCGAGGGCGAGATGGGCGACAGCCACGTCGGTCTGCAGGCCCGCCTGATGTCCCAGGCGCTCCGCAAGATCGCCGGTGCGCTGTCGAACACCGGCACCACCGCGATCTTCATCAACCAGCTGCGCGAGAAGATCGGCGTCATGTTCGGCTCGCCGGAGACCACCACGGGCGGTAAGGCGCTGAAGTTCTACGCCTCCGTGCGTATGGACATCCGCCGCATCGAGGCGCTCAAGGACGGCACCGACGTCATCGGTAACCGGACCCGGGTCAAGGTCGTGAAGAACAAGGTCGCGCCGCCGTTCAAGCAGGCCGAGTTCGACATCGTCTACGGGCAAGGCATCTCCCGCGAGGGTTCGCTCATCGACGTCGGCGTGGAGCAGGGCTTCGTCCGCAAGGCGGGGGCCTGGTACACGTACGAGGGCGAGCAGCTGGGTCAGGGCAAAGAGAACGTCCGCAACTTCCTGCGGGACAACCCGGACATCGCCAACGAGCTCGACAAGCGCATCAAGGAGAAGCTGGGCGTGGGTGCCCGGCTCGACGCCGACGATGTCGCCCCGGCACCGGTCGACTTCTGACGCCGGGCGGTGCGGGTCGGCCCTCCCGCCGACCCGCACCGCAGCACGCCCTGAGGAGACCGTGTGAGCACCCCGGATCGCTCTGACAGTCCGGCCGGCCGGACCGCCGGGTTGTCAGCGGAGCATCGGGCCGCCTTGATCGCCCATCTTGCCGAGCAGCTGGCGGCGGTACCGGCGCGGCCCGCTCCCGATCGATCCGCCCGCTCGATCGGCTCCTGTGCAGACTTGAAGGGTGCTGGTACCCCCGTCTCCGACCGGCGATCAATGCCCCGATCGCCGGGGTCGGCGAGTCCGGTCGGTGCCGGTGACGGTGACGGCCGACGATCGAGTCGCGGCCGGCGAGCCGACGGTGGCCACCCGGAGGACGCGCCCGGGGACCCGGAGACCGTCGCCAAACAGATCTGCCTGCGTCAGCTCACCGCTGCCGCCAAGCCCCGCGCCGCCCTGGCCGACGTGCTGCGTCGTCGAGGTATCCCCGACGACGTCGCCGACTCGGTCCTGGACCGCTTCACCGAAGTGGGCCTGATCGACGACGAGGCGTATGCCGCGGCGTACGTCAGCACCAAACAGCGGGACCGGTCGTTAGGCGCCGGTGCGTTGCGCGTTGAACTCCGCCGGAAGGGCCTCGACGACGAGATCGTCGCCGCGGCGGTCGCCGACATCGACGACGCGGACGAGCGGGTGCGGGCCGCCGATCTGGTGGCCCGGCGGATCGACGCTGCCATGCAGCGCGGCTCGGTCGCCGCCCGCCGGCGCCTCGTCGGTCTGCTGGCTCGGCGCGGGTACCCGTCCGGACTGGCCTACGCCGTCGTGTCGGACGCGGTCGCCGCCTACCTCACGGAGTTTCCCGATTCCAAAGACTCCACTAACGCCGCGAGCGAGGACGCGCAGGAGGCCGACGGCGCAGCGACGGGAGGGTACGAGGACGAGCCGAGCGCGGCGCCGGACGACGCGGACGGCCCCCCGGGCCGTCGTCGCTGGCCGCGCCGCAGTCTGCGATCGTCCTGACCGTCGGGGACGCCGGCCGGCCCGATCAGGCCGAGGGCCGTGACACTCACTCTGGGGCGGGGAGCTCGCGGAGCGAACGAGGCAACCTGCCGAACGGATGCCGCCACCGCCTAGGTGTCCGGCCGGGTCGTCGACGGCGACGGTCGGCTTGACCCTCGGAGGGCGGCTACCTAACCTCGGAGATCTCAGGAGAGTGACGAAACGCGCACCGACAGGCGGCGCATACCGATAGCGGCATGGGTTCCACCGCACCGGCCCGGTTCCGACCGGGTCATGGTGGGCGGCGTGATGGCGGGCACCGGCCCGCGGCGCCGCGTCGTCCTTCGTGGCGTGCCTTCTGCCTTCCTGTGAGCCGGGCTCGGGACGACATCGCCGATGTCGACCGCGGCGGCATCGACGAGGGGAGGGTGGCTGTGTCCGAAGTGCTCCTGGTCGTTCTGGTCGTGCTCGTTCTGGTGGCCGTGGTCGCCGCCGTCATCGCCGTCCGCCGCCGTCCCGATGGCCCCGTCCTCGATGAGGCCACCCTGCGTCGACTCCTGCGAGAGACGACCGTCGACCGGCCCGCCGGCGGTGCGCACCGCCAGTCATCGGCGTCCACCCCGCTCCCGGCCGTCCCGGCCGCGTCGGCCGACCCGGAGGAGCAGAACTCCGTGGGCCGGGCCTACGGCTTGCTCAGCACCGAGGCCACCGCGGCATCCGAGGCCGCCGACGCCGTTCGTCGCGCCGCCACGGAGGCCGCCGAGGAACTCCGGCGCCAGACCCGGCAGGACGCCGAACAGATCCGGGCCGACGCCCGCGCGGACGCCGAACGGACGCTGGCGGCGGCCCGCCAGCGGGCCGCGGAGCTGGCCGCCCAGGCGCAGGAGCAGGTCGAGCTGGGCCGGGTGAAGGCCACCCAGGAAGCGGTCGCCTCCGTGGCTGCCGACCGCCGTGAAGTCCAGGACCTGGAACGCAAGGTCCGCGCGGCCGGCGACGCGCTCACCCAGGAACAGCAGGCCCTCGCCGCCGAGCGCCGCCGCCTCGGGGACGACCACCAGAGCCTCGAGTCGACCCGCACCGACCTCCAGCGTCGGGTCGACGACGTCGAACAGGAGCGCGCGGCGCTCGACGCCCAGGCCGCCGAGCTGGCCCACCGTGCGGAGGAGCTCGCCCGCCGCGCCGCCGAGGTCGACGCCGCCATCGCTGCCCAGCAGCAGGAACTGAGCCGCATCGCCGGACTGACCGCCGAGGACGCCCGCGCCGAACTGCTGAGCAGCCAGGAGGAGGTCGTCCGCCGGGACTCCGCGCTGATGATCCGTCGCGTCGAGGCCGACGCCCAACGGACCGCCAAGCAGCGTGCCCGCGCGATCGTGGCCGACGCCATTCAGCGCGTGGCCTCCGACCAGACCGCGCAGACCGTCGTCGCCGTCCTGCACCTGCCGGCCGACGACGTGAAGGGCCGCATCATCGGCCGTGAGGGCCGCAACATCCGGGCCTTCGAGACCATCACCGGCGTCAACGTCATCATCGACGACACCCCGGAAGCGGTGCTGCTGTCCTGCTTCGACCCGGTGCGCCGCGAGATCGGCCGCATCACCCTGCAGACCCTCATCGACGACGGGCGTATCCACCCGCACCGCATCGAGGAGGCGTACGAGCGGGCTCGCGACGAGGTCGAGGTGCTGTGCCAGCGGGCCGCCGAGGACGCGCTGCTGGCCGTCCGCATCACCGATCTGCACCCGGAGCTGGTCAGCCTGGTCGGCCGGCTCAAGTACCGCACGTCCTACGGTCAGAACGTCCTCGGCCACCTGGTCGAGACCGCGCACATCGCCCGCGGCATGGCCGCCGAACTCGGGATCGATCCCACCGTGGTCAACCGGGGGGCGTTCCTCCACGACATCGGCAAGGCCCTCACCCACGAGGCCCAGGGCTCGCACGCCATCGTCGGGGCCGAACTCGCCCGGCGCTTCGGCGAGAGCGAGGCGGTCGCGCACTGCATCGAGGCGCACCACGACGAAGTGGCGCCCTCGACCGTCGAGGCGGTCCTCACCCAGGCCGCGGACTCGTGCTCCGGTGGTCGACCCGGCGCGCGCCGTGAGTCGCTGGAGTCCTACGTGCAGCGGCTCGAACAGATCGAGGCCATCGCCGCGTCCAAGCGGGGCGTGGACAAGGTCTTCGCCATGCAGGCCGGTCGCGAGTTGCGTGTCATGGTCAAGCCGGACGTCGTCGACGATCTGGCCGCCCATGTCCTGGCCCGCGAGGTGGCCAAGCAGATCGAGGAGGAGCTGACCTATCCCGGTCAGGTGCGGGTGACGGTGATCCGCGAGTCCCGGGCCACCGAGATCGCCCGCTGACCTCTGGTCAGTTCCGGCGGCGGACGGACAACACATTGTTGCGCCGCGGCGGCACTCCGGTCGTGATGACCGGTTTCAGCTCGCCCAGCTCGGCTCCCAGCATGTCGTCGAACTCGGCGCGGTCCAGGAAGCGGGCGTGCTCGTCCCGCGGGATCCACCGGCAGGTCAGCAGGCACCACGGATCGGCCCACGAGCGACCGCGGGCCCAGTCGACCACCACGACCAACCCGCCCGGGGCGACCAGCCGGGCCGCGTCCCGCAGCACCGGTCGCCGTTCGTCGTCGGGAGCATGGTGCAGCACGTCGACCAGCAGCACGAGATCGAAGCGAC
Source organism: Nakamurella flava (assembly GCF_005298075.1). Lineage (NCBI taxonomy): Bacteria > Bacillati > Actinomycetota > Actinomycetes > Nakamurellales > Nakamurellaceae > Nakamurella > Nakamurella flava. Next base: position 59,942 of record NZ_SZZH01000008.1, on the reverse strand, counting down.
CCGCCTCGGCGGGCAGCAGCTCGGCGGAGCGGAGCCGACGGAAGGTGACCGCACCGTCGGGGAGATCGCCGAGACGGCGCGCTGTCGCGAACCGGCGACCGGGACTTTCCCCGGGGTCGACGCCGAGGTACTCGAACCCGGGCGGCAGGGCGCGCAGCAGCGCCAGAGCGAGGCTCCCCTTCCCGCACCCGATCTCGAGGATCCGGGGCCCGGGGGTCAGACTGGCGACGGTGGCGGCCAGGGCGTCGAGGTCGATGGACACGCCGCGCAGCCGGCGGGCCGCGGCCAGCCGGGCCCGCGTCGGCAGGGTCCGCCAGCCGATCGGATGGCTCACTTCTTCTTGAACTCGTCGACCCCGGGGACGTCGACCACGGTGACGTCCTGCCGGCCCAGCAGGTCGGTCTGCCCGTCGACCGGCGTGACCGCTACCCGGGTGCGACCGCCCCGGCGGGTCCGGAGTCGCTTCTCCAGATAGCCGGCCAGCGAGGTCAGCAGCAGGTTGATGACGATGTAGACGACCGCGATCAGCACATAGGTCTGCAACAGATTGCCGTAGTTCGACGCCGACGTGTTGGCCGCCCGCCGGAGCTCCACGTACCCGACGAGGATGCCGCCGAGCGCGGTGTCCTTGACGATGACGACGAGCTGGCTGACCACGGCCGGCAGCATCGAGGTGATGGCCTGCGGCAGCAGGATGCCGGTCATGATCTGGCCCTTGCGCAGGCCGATGGCCTCCGCCGCCTCGGTCTGCCCCTTGGGCACGGCGAGGATGCCGGCCCGGAACACCTCGGCCAGCACCGAGCCGTTGTAGAGCACCAGGCCGATGACGACCCCGGCGAACGGGCTGGCCGTGCCGAAGGAGAGGAACCAGAACTCGAAGGCGAAGAGCATGAGGATGATGACCGGGATGGCCCGGAAGAACTCCACGATGACGGCGGCCGGCCAGCGCACCCACGCGTGGTCGGACAGCCGGGCGATGCCCAGCAGGGCGCCGATCGGCAACGCGATGACGACGCTGAGCAGCGCCGCCTCCATGGTCGCCCACAGTCCCGGCAGCAGGTAGGTGGTCCAGTTCTGCGGGTCGACCAGTGGGGTCCACTTCTCGGCGACCAGTTGGTTCTTGCCCGCCAGCGTCGTCAGGACGTACCAGGCCAGCAGCACGAGCAGCAGCCCGAACACCACGCTGACGATGAGGTTGACGCGTCGGGCCCGCGGACCGGGGATGTCGTAGAGCACCGACGCCCGGTCCTTTGCCGGCTTGGCCGCGCGGGCCTTCGGAGCCGCGTCCGGAGCGAGCTGGGTCATCGACGCACCGCCTTCCGCTTGGCCAGCCAGCCGAAGAACAGACCGGTCGGCAGGGTCAGGACGATGAAGCCGGCGGCGACCACGATGAACACCGCGGTGAGCTTGTCGGCCTCGTTCTCGATCAGGGTGTTCATGAGCAGGGCGACCTCGGCCACCCCGATCGCCGAGGCGACGGTGGTGTTCTTGGTCAGGGCGATGAGCACGGACCCCAGCGGGGCGATGACCGCCCGCACGGCCTGTGGCAGCACGACGATGCCGAGTACCTGGGTGAACTTCAGGCCGATGGCCCGGGCCGCCTCGGCCTGGCCCGGCGGAACGGTGTTGATACCGGCGCGGACGGCCTCGCAGACGAACGTCGAGGTGTAGATGATGAACCCGACGACGGCGAGCCGGAAGTTCTGGTTGTCCAGGAACACCTGGGGGTTGACGCCGGCCTCCCGCTGGGCCAGCCGGACCCCGAGCTGGTTGGCGATGACCTGCGCCATCACGATGATGATGAGCGTCAGTGGGATGTTGCGGATGACGTTGACCCATGTCCCGGCGAAGCCGCGGAGCAGCGGGACTGGGCTCACCCGCATGGCGGCGAGCAGCACGCCCAGCACGAACGAGCCGATGGCCGACCAGAAGGTCAGCTGCACGGTCATCCAGAAGGCCCCGAGCAGGTTGTACCGGGGGTCGGACAGGAAGCTGAAGTCCACGCCCGCACGCTCCTTTCACGGAACCCGACCCGGGCCGGCGGTCGGGATCGGGGGAACACCGGACCGCCGCCCCGGCCGGAGCCGGGGCGGCGGGCACTGCCGGTGGGACTGACGGTCAGCCGATCGTGGTGATCACGAATGCGGGTCGACGACCGACGGGTGGGACGGGGATCAGGCGCCCGGGGTCGGGGGCGCCGGCAGGGTGAAGCCGGACGCACCGACGGTGTCCTGCAGGGCCTTCTCCCACGAGCCGTCGGCGATCATCGCGTTCAGCGCGGCGTTGATGGCCTCGGTCCCCGCGGTGTCGCCCTTCTGCAGGCCGATGCCGTAGTTCTCGGTCGAGAAGCCCTGCCCGACGACCTTCAGGCCGGGGGACTGGGCGGCGTAGCCGGCGAGGATCACGTTGTCGGTGGTCACCGCGTCGACCGCGCCGTTGCGCAGCGCCTCCACGCACTCGGTGTAGGTGCCGAACTCCTGCAGGGCCGCGTCGGCCGAGTACTGGTCCTTGACCTTCTGCGCCGGGGTGGACCCGGTCACCGAGCACAGGATCTTGCCGTTGAGCGAGTCCGGGCCGGTGATGTCGGTGTTGCTGTCCTGGACCAGCAGGTCCTGGGCGGCCACGAAGTACGGGCCCGCGAAGTTGACCTTCTCCTTGCGGGTGTCGGTGATCGAGTAGGTGGCGACGATGTAGTCGACCTCGCCCCGCTCGATGAGCCCCTCGCGCTCAGCCGACTTCGATTCCTTGAACTCGATGTTGGCCGGGTCCACGCCGAGCTTCTGCCCGACGTACTTGGCCACCTCGACGTCGAAACCGGAGAACGAGCCGTCCGGGTTCTTCAGGCCCAGGCCCGGCTGGTCGAACTTGATGCCGACGACGAGCTTGCCGGAGGCGGCGTCGCTGAGCACCTTCGAATCGCCGGCGGCCGCGCTGCCGCCCGTATCGCCGGCCGACGACGTTGCGCCGTCGCTTCCGCTGGCCGCGGCCGAGGTGCTGGACTGCGCGGCGGTGGTGGCCGAGGTGGTGCCCGGCGCGGCGGTGCTGCCGCCCCCGCCGCAGGCGGTCAGGGCCAGGGCGGCGGCTGCGGCGCCGGCAATGGCGGTGGTGATCATCCGTAATCTCATCGATCGTCCCTCTCTGGTGACGTACACGGGTTCATCCCGCACGGGTGTGGTGTCGCTCGGGTCAGGGGTGGGCGCCGGCCGCACCGGCCCGGCGCTGCCGGGTTCGCGGTGGGCACCGAGGGCTCCACGGGCACTCAGTGGGTGAGGATCTTGCCGAGGAAGTCGCGGGCCCGGGCGCTTTGCGCCTGGGTGAAGAACTGCTCCGGCGGGGCGTCCTCGACGATCTCGCCGTCGGCCATGAACAGGACCCGGTCGCCGGCCTTGCGGGCGAACCCCATCTCGTGGGTGACGACGAGCATGGTCATGCCCTCGCGGGCCAGGGACGTCATGACGTCCAGCACCTCGTTGACCATCTCGGGGTCCAGGGCGCTGGTCGGTTCGTCGAACAGCATGACCTTGGGTTTCATGGCCAGGGCCCGGGCGATCGCCACCCGCTGTTGCTGACCGCCCGACAGCTGGGCCGGCAGCTTGTCCTTCTGGGCGGCGATGCCGACCCGGTCCAGCAGGGACAGGGCCAGTTCCTCGGCGGCCTTCTTGTTCATCTTGCGGACCTTGATCGGCCCGAGGGTGACGTTCTCGAGGATCGTCTTGTGGGCGAACAGGTTGAACGACTGGAAGACCATCCCGACGTCGGCCCGCAGCATCGCGAGTCCCTTGCCCTCCAGGGGCAGGGGCGTTCCGTCGATGGCGATGTCGCCGGAGTCGATGGACTCCAGGCGGTTGATGGTGCGGCAGAGCGTCGACTTCCCCGACCCGGACGGCCCGATCACGATGACGACCTGGCCGGCCGGTACTTCCAGATTGATGTCCTTGAGGACGTGCAGCGCTCCGAAATGCTTGTCCACGGATCGCATGCTGATCATCGAGGGGGATGCGGTCGCTCCGCTCACCAAGCCTCCATTCCATGCGGATCGCGGGGATCCGCCGACGGTCGGGTTCGGGGGCGGGGCGACGATCGCGGAGGGCGACCAGGCCCACCCCGTTCGACCGACACTGTCACACGATGAGCGCGACCGCCCTTTGGTCACGGCCGTCGTCACCGAACCTTTACGTCACCGAGACAACAACGATCGGGGCCGGCGGCCCGGACGGCCGCAAGGATGTGCCGTCCCGCTGGTCCGGACGGCAAGATCCACCGTCGGTCTCGTGCGCCCGGCGGGCGCCCGACCCGGACCGGGGCGCGGCCGGACAGACGTACGCTGTCCTGCGTGAAGAATGCGGTTCTGGGTCCTGAAGCGGACGTGCAGGTCGGGTCCGACGGTCCGGACACCAGCGGGGCGGGCCGCAGTTACGCGATCCGCACACACGGCTGCCAGATGAACGTCCACGACTCGGAACGGCTGGCCGGCCTCCTCGAGGACGCCGGCTACGTGGCGGCCCCCGATCCGACCGCGGCGGACGTCGTCGTCTTCAACACCTGCGCCGTCCGCGAGAACGCCGACAACAAGCTGTACGGCAACCTCGGGCACCTCGCTCCGGCCAAGACCGAGCGACCGGACATGCAGATCGCCGTCGGTGGCTGCCTTGCCCAGAAGGACCGGGGCGAGATCCTGCGCCGGGCCCCGTGGGTGGACGTGGTCTTCGGCACCCACAACGTCGGATCCCTGCCGACGCTGCTGGCCCGGGCCCGCCACAACCAGTCCGCGGAGATCGAGATCCTCGACGCGCTCGAGGTCTTCCCGTCGTCGCTACCGGCCAAGCGGGACTCGGCGTACTCCGGCTGGGTGTCCATCTCGGTCGGGTGCAACAACACCTGCACGTTCTGCATCGTGCCGTCCCTGCGGGGCAAGGAAGCCGATCGGCGACCGGGCGACGTGCTGTCCGAGGTGCAGATGCTGGTCGACGACGGCGTGCTCGAGGTGACCCTGCTCGGGCAGAACGTCAACTCCTACGGCGTGCAGTTCGGCGACCGGCTGGCCTTCGGCAAGCTGCTGCGGGCCTGCGGCGACATCGAGGGTCTGGAGCGGGTGCGGTTCACCTCGCCGCACCCGAAGGACTTCACGCCCGACGTCATCGCCGCGATGGCGCAGACGCCGAACGTCTGCCACCAGCTGCACATGCCTCTGCAGTCCGGGTCCGACCGCGTCCTCAAGGCGATGCGGCGGTCCTACCGCAGCCGCCGCTACCTGGAGATCCTGGACGAGGTACGCATGGCCATGCCGGACGCGGCCATCACCACGGACATCATCGTGGGCTTCCCCGGCGAGACCGAAGAGGACTTCCAGGCCACCCTGGATGTCGCCGCGGCCGCCGACTTCATGGGGGCGTTCACGTTCCAGTACTCCCCGCGGCCGGGAACGCCGGCCGCAACGCTGCCCGACCAGGTCCCGGCCGCCGTGGTCAAGGAGCGCTTCGCCCGCCTGACCGCCGTGGTCGACGCCAGCGCGCTGCGCGGCAACCAGGCCCAGGTGGGTCGCACCGTCGAGGTGCTGGTCGCGGCCGGCGAGGGCCGCAAGGACGCCGCGTCCGGCCGGATGAGCGGCCGGGCCCGGGACGGCCGCCTGGTGCACTTCCAGCCGACCGGCCCGGCGGTGGACCGGGCCGTGCGGCCGGGAGACGTCGTCACCACCACGGTCACCTACGGTGCGCCGCACCACCTGATGGCCGACAGTCCGCTGCTGTCCCATCGGCGGACGCGCGCCGGTGACCGCTCGGAGGCGGGCCTGTCGGTCCGCACTCCGGGAGTGGGCCTGGGCCTGCCGTCCGTCGGGCGCCCCGCCCGGCCGGCCGAACCGGTCGGCGGCTGCAGCGTCGGCTGACCGCCGCAGTCCACCCCGGTGACACCCCGGCCGACCCCTGCGTGGGGCCGACCGAGGGTCACCCGGTGGATCAGCGGTCGACGGCCCGACCGACCCCGCCGTGGGGCCGGCCGGGTGTCACCCGGTGATCAGCGGTCGACGGCCCGCTCAGCGGCGCGCAGCCATTCCTCCCACTGCTCGGCCTGGCGCTCGGCATCCTTGGCCTTGCGCTCGTCGCCGGCCGCCCGGGCCTTCGCGGCCTGGGCACGGAAACCCTCGGCCCGGGACCGGAACTGGGCCACCCGGGCCTCGGTCTCCGGGTCGGTGCGTCGCCAGTGCCGCTCCTCGGCCTGCCGGACCTTGTCCTCCACGGCGCGCAACCGGCCGTCGAGCTCGCGGATGCGCTCGCGCGGCACCTTGCCGGCGGCCTCCCAGCGTTCCTGGATGGACCGCAGCGCCGCCTTGGCCTGGTCCAGACCCTTGGCCGGGTCGATGGTCTCGGCCTCGACGAGCAGCTTCTCCTTGGCTTCGGCGTTCGCTCCGAACTCGGCGTCCCGCGCCGAGAACGTCTCGTTCCGACGGGAGAAGAACTGTTCCTGGGCGGCGCGGAAGCGCGCCCACAGGGCGTCCTCGACGTCCCGCGGCGCCCGGCCAACCGCCTTCCACTCGTTCATCAGCGTCCGGTACGCGGCGGCCGTCTGGCCCCAGTCGGTGCCGCCGGACAGCGCCTCCGCCCGGGCGATGAGCGCCTCCTTGGCGTCCTTGGCGGCCACCCGCTGCTTGTCGAGTTCGGCGAAGTGCGAGCCACGCCGCCGGGTGAAGGTGTCCCGGGCCTTGGCGAACCGCTTCCACAGCGCGTCGTCCGTCTTCCGGTCGATCCCGCGGATGGCGCGCCACTCGTCGACGATCGACTTCAACCGGTCGCCGGCGGTCTTCCACTGGGTGGAGTCGGCCAGCGCCTCGGCCTCCTCGCAGAGCGCCTCCTTGGCCTTGATGGCGTTCGCCCGCGCCTGCGTCCGGGCGATCGACGCCCCGGAGATGGCCAGGTCGGCGGCGCCGATGACGTTCTCCAGGCGCGCGGCGGCCCCGTCGAGATCGCCGATGGCCGGCAGGGTGTCGACCGACTCGCGCAGCGCGACCGCCTGCTGCTTGGTCGCCTTGGGATCTCCGCTGCCGGAGGCTAGACGTGCTTCCAGCAGCGCGATCTCGGTGGAGAAGTCGTCGTAGCGACGCCCGAAGTGGGCCAGCCCGGCCTCGGCGTCACCGGCCTGCCAGTTGCCGATCGCCCGCTCGCCGGCGGCGGTGATGACGTAGACCACGCCGGCCTCGTCGATCCGGCCCCACAGGTGCGGGTCCACCGGTTCGACGATCGGTTCGATGACGGTGCCCGGCCCGGGACCGATCGGAGCCGCGCCGGCTCCGGGCCCGCCGGGACGGCCGGGGCGACCACCCGGGCGACCGGGACCGCGCCCGCGGGGGCCGGCCGGTCGGCCGGGACCACCGCGGTGACCGCGTCCACCCGGACCCCCGGGACCCCGGCCGGCATCGGTCGTTCCGGACTCGGTCGAGGTCGGCTCGGTGGGGGCGGCAGTGGGTTCGACGGGCTCCTCGCCGGTGGCCGGAGCGTCCGTCGGAGCAGAAGGCTCGGTCGGCGACGGAGCGGCAGCGGGCATCGGCACCGGCTCGGCCGGCGGGACGATCGTCGGCGGGGCGATGGGGTCGGTGGTGGCCGGGACCACGGGCATCTCGACCGCGGTGGACGACTGATCCCCGTTCCCGTCGTCGGCCCCGGGGGACGGCGCATCCTGCGGCTGGCCGCCGGTGCCGATGGGCGCCGCCGGGGCCTCGACGGCCGCGACCGCGGCCATGGCCGCCTTGGTCGGCGAGTACTCGGCCGGGTCGATGGTGCCGACCGGGTTCTCGCCGGCCGTGCGGTCGGCTGCGGTGTCGGGTTCGGACGACGTGCGGGCCCCGTCGTGGGCCGTCGATGCGTCCACGCCGTCAGAGGGTGAAGCGGCGGGGTCGCGGGGGTCGGTCGGTGAGGCCATCGGGGTCCGGACCTTTCTACTGCTCGAAGGGACCCACGGGCGGGTCCCCGGGTGCCGGTCGACACCCCTGGGCTGCGCGGTCGGCGTGGCCGACGTCACCGACCAGTGTGCAGGTCGGCACGCCCGGCGGCGATACCGGGGGACCGAATGGGCGGGTGGGCAAGGGCGGCGTGGGCCGCGGCGGTGCCGCCGGTCCCGTCGAGTACTGCCGGCCACTCCCCGGCACCGGTCCGCCGCGGGCCTCGCCCCGGTCCCGACCCGCCGGCGGCCGATCACCGCCCGGCTGCGTTCTAGCCTGTCGGGGTGATCATTGCCGCCGCGGTGTGCCCGGGCGCCCCGTGGTTGCTGCCGGGGGTGGCCCCGCAGTTGGCCGCGCGCGCGTCGACCATCGGTACCGCCTGCCAGGCGGCGATCCGCGGGCTGCGCGGCGCTGACCGGATCGTCGCCCTCGTCCCGGCCCGACGGTGGTCGGTGGATGCGGCGGCCGGGCGGCCGGCCCGCGACGTCACCGCGGCCGGCCCGGGACCGGATCCCACCGCTCACCGGCTGACGGTCACCCGCAGCGACCGGGGTCGCGGCCCCGTCCAGGACATCGGAGCCGCGGTGGTCGCCCACCTGCTGACCGCGGCCGGAACCGCCGGGCCCGTCACGGTCGTCGAGGTGGACGACGCCGCACGGTCCAGCGACGACCACCCGGCACGTCCTCCGTCCCTGGACGATCCGAACGTCCGGACCGGCGTGCTGGTGCTCGCGGACGGGGCCGCCGCCCACGGCCCGGCTGCCCCGGGCCGGGAGGACCCGCGGTCGGCCGGCTGGGACCGCGCACTGGCCGCGGCCCTGGCCGGTGGCGACCCCGCGGCGCTGGCCGCGGCCACCGCGGTCGACGCCGACCCGGCGCCGACGGATCTGCTGGCCCGGGTGGCGGGCCTGCGGGTCCTCGCCGCCTGGACCCGGGGCCGCCCGCCCGCCCGCGCCGCCGTGCTGGCCCAGTCCGCCCCGTTCGGCGTCGGGTACGTCGTCGCCCGGTGGGACTGGGACGACGCCGCCGCCCGCCCGGACGATGGAGCGGGGACGAGCCGATGACCGCCCGACCCGGTCGCCTCATCGTCATCGCCGGTCCCACCGCGACCGGCAAGACCGATCTCGCACTTGACCTCGCCGAACGGATCGCCGAGCGGGGGATCCGCATCGGTACTCACGGCACCGGCACCGGCACCGGCACCGACACCGGCACCGAGATCACCGGCGCTGAGATCATCAATGCCGACTCCATGCAGCTCTACCGGGGCATGGACATCGGCACCGCCAAGACACCGCCGGACCAACGGCGCGGAATCCCGCACCACCAGTTCGACGTCCTCGACATCACCGAGACCGCGAGCGTCGCGGCCTACCAGACGGTCACCCGCGACCTCGTCGACCGGGTGCTGGCCCGCGGCCGCATCCCACTACTGGTCGGTGGGTCGGGCCTCTACATCCAGTCCGTCGTCGACGACATCGCCTTCCCACCCACCGATCCGGCGGTCCGTGCCCGCCTCGAGGACGAGATGGCCGTGGTGGGAGCGCCGGCCATGTTCGCGCGCCTGACGGACTCCGATCCGGTCGCCGCGGGCATCATCGACCCGCGCAACGAACGCCGCATCGTCCGGGCCCTGGAGGTCATCGAATTGACGGGGCAGCCGTTCAGCGCCACCCTGCCGCGGCCCGGCCGACCACGGTTCGACGCCCGGCTCGTCCGGGTCGACCGCCCCAGTGCCGAGCTGGACGAGCGGATCGAGCGGCGCGTGCGCGCGATGGTGGCCGAGGGCTTCCTGGACGAGGTGCGGGACCTGGAACGTCGCGGCCTGCGCGACGGCGTGACCGCCCGGCGGGCCCTGGGGTACCCGCAGATGCTGGCCGTCCTCGACGGGACCAGCGACGTCGAGTCGGCCATCATCGCGACGGCCGCCGCCACCCGGCGCTTCGTCCGCCGCCAACGCTCCTGGTTCAACCGCGACCACCGGCTGATCGACGTCGACCCCACCGCGGCCGACGCCGTCGACCGGGTGCTCGCACTCGTCGACGAGGTCTGACGCCGACGAGAGCGTGTCTCGCACATGGGGCGAGACACGCTCTCCTGTGTGCTTTCTGGCGCCCTCGCAAGCTCGGGCGACTAGTCCTGGGCGACGCAGAACTCGTTGCCCTCCGGGTCGGTCAGTACGGTCCACCGGCCGCCCCATTCCTCCACGTCGGCGACCACCGCCGCCCCCAGGCCCACCAGCCGGTCCACTTCGGCGGCCCGGTCGTCGGCGTGCAGGTCGAGGTGCATCCGGTTCTTCACCGTCTTGCCCTCGGGCACGGCCAGGAACATCATCCGGGGCCCGGCCGGGCCGCCTCCGCCGATGGTGCGCATGAAGGCATTGCCGTCGTGGTCGTTCACCGTGAGTCCGAGGGCACCCGCCCAGAACGCGGCCTGACCGGCCACGTCCGCGCAGTCCAGGTTGATCATGTGCAGGTGCAGGGCCATGGCGTCTCCAGGTCACTCGTCATCGGGGAACTCGTCGTCGGTCAGGACCTACCCTGAGCGCATGACGAGTGCCGGGGGTGCAGTGGTGGTGCCAGGCCCGAACGGGGTCCCGTTCCTGAAGGGTCATGGCACCGAGAACGACTTCATCCTGCTGCCCGACCCCGACAGTCAGCTCGACCTGACCCCCGAGCGGGTGCGACGGCTGTGCGATCGCCGGGCCGGCCTGGGGGCGGACGGGGTCATCCGCATCGTCCCCGACGCCGACGGCGGCGCGGGGTTCTTCATGGACTACCGCAACGCCGACGGGTCATTGGCAGAGATGTGCGGGAACGGAGCCCGGGTGTTCGCCCGGTACCTGGTGGCCGCCGGTTGGGTCGAGCCCGGGGAGTTCGACTTCGCGACCCGGGGTGGGCTGCGGACGGCCCGGGTGGCAGCCGACGGGGACGTCACCATCGGGATGGGCCCGGTGCGGTTGGGCGTGCGGTCGTCGACCCGGGTGTCCGGTCTGGCGATGGACGGGGTGGCCGTCGACGTCGGAAACCCGCACCTGGCCTGTGTGACCGACCACGACATCGACGGACTGGACCTGACCCGGGCTCCGGAGTACGACACCACCGTCTTCCCGGCCGGGGTGAACGTCGAGTTCATCGAGGGGCTGGACGCCGGGGCCGGGCGCGATCAGATCCGTCTGCGGGTGCACGAGCGGGGGTCGGGGGAGACCCGGTCGTGCGGGACGGGGACGGTGGCCGCAGCCGCGGCCTACCTGGACCTGTCCGGACGCCGGGACGGTGAGGTGACGGTCGGGGTACCCGGCGGTCAGGTCGTCGTGCGGATCGCCGACGGACAGGCGACGCTGACCGGACCGGCCATCATCGTCGCGTCCGGCCGGCTCGATCCGGCACTCTGGGGCTGACGGAACCGGGCGGACGGGCCGGTCCTTCGCCGCCGACCGCCGTCAGTTGACGGCGACGAACGGCGCCAGCAGCCCGGCGAGGTCGGGGTACACGCGACCACGGACCCGGGTGCCGTCGCCGGTGTGCTCCTCGAGCAGCACCTCGCCCTCCTCGTGGATGCGGGACAGCAGGGCGCCCTCGGTGAAGGGCAGCAGCACGTCCACGGTGATGGAGGGGTCGGGCAGCGCGTCGGCGATCCGGCGGCGCAGCTCGTCGATGCCCTCGCCGGTGCGCGCCGAGACCACCACTGCGTCCGGGAACAGATGCCGCAGCCGGGTCAGCTCGTCCGCCTGAGCGGTGTCGGCCTTGTTGATGACGACGATCTCGACGACCTCGGCGGCCTCGATCTCGGCGAGCACGGTCCGCACCGCGGTGACCTGGTCCTCGGGATGCTCGTCGGAGGCGTCGACGACGTGCAGCAGCAGATCGGAGTCGCCGATCTCCTCCAGCGTCGACCGGAACGACTCCACCAGCTGGTGGGGCAGATGCCGGACGAATCCGACGGTGTCGGTCAGGGTGTAGATCCGCCCGTCGGCCGTGCGCGACCGCCGCGTGGTCGGGTCGAGGGTGGCGAACAACGCGTCCTCGACGAGGACCCCGGCGTCGGTCAGCCGGTTGAGCAGGGAGGACTTCCCGGCGTTGGTGTATCCGGCGATCGAGACGGCGGGGATGGCGCGGGCCCGTCGCTGCGAACGCTTGGTGTCCCGAACGCGACGCATGGCCGACAGGTCCGACCGCAGCTGGGCGATCCGCTTGTAGATCCGGCGCCGGTCGATCTCGAGCTTGGTCTCGCCGGGTCCGCGGGAGCCGATGCCGGCGCCGCCGGCGACCCGGCCGCCCCGCTGCCGGGACAGGGCGACACCCCACCCGCGCAGGCGGGGGACCAGGTAGTTCAGCTGGGCCAACTCGACCTGGGCCTTGCCCTCCCGCGAGCGCGCGTGCTGGGCGAAGATGTCGAGGATCAGCGCCGTCCGGTCGACGACCTTGACCCGCAGCTTCTCCTCGAGATTGCGCAGCTGTCCGGGGGAGAGCTCGCCGTCGGCGATGACGGTGTCGGCGCCGGTCACCTCGACGATCTCCTTGAGTTCGGTGACCTTGCCGGAGCCGATGAAGGTGCCGGCGTCCGGATGACTGCGTCGCTGGACGACGGCGTCCAGGACGACCGACCCGGCGGTCTCGGCCAGGCGGGCGAGTTCGGCCATCGACGCCTCGGCCTCGGCGGCGGCGACGCCGCCGGCCCAGACCCCGACCAGGACGACCCGCTCCAGCTGCAGCTTGCGGTATTCGACCTCGGTGATGTCGGTCAGTTCGGTGGACAGACCGACGACGCGCCGCAGCGCGGCGCGATCGGCCAGGTCGCGGTCGCCCTGGGTGCCGACGGTGCCGACGGTGTCGTCGGCCGGCAGGTCGAACGCATCGATGTCGGCGGCCGGGCCGGTGCTGGCCGTCCCGGGGTTCCATGTGGCGGCTGTGCGCACGAAGAGGACCTCACTGCTGTCGGTGGGGCGTGCCCGCTCGGGGCGGGACGCGTCGTAGTCGGCCGTCATCGTGCCTTCACCCTGCCACGCGGTCGACCGGTTTTCGCGGCGGGCGCAGCGCGGATCGAACTTCCGGGGGTCCGCGGGATGGATGTCGGGGCGGTCGCCGGGGATGACGAACCCGGCGGTCCGCCCGGGCGAGCGGTTCTGCAGGCGACATCATGGTGAACGCCGGGGGACTGCCGGTTCATTCCGCAGTGGGTGATGGCCGGCGCCGAGTACCCTGGGGGCCAGCTGCATGGTCCGGGCTCCTCCGGCCGTCGGAGGTCACCCCCGCGGGGTGTCCCTGGCCCCGGCACCGGTGTGGCGACCAACCGCTGGTCGAGGAGGTTGCAATGGGTGGCTTGTCCTGGTGGCACTGGCTGATCATCCTGGCCGTGTTCATCCTGCTGTTCGGGGCGAAGAAGCTGCCCGACGCCGCTCGCGGTGTCGGCCGGTCGTTGCGCATCCTCAAATCCGAGGTCTCGGCGATGCATGACGACGAGGAGAAGGCCAAGCGCCCGGCGGAGACCGACGCCTCGGCCCGCTACGCCACGCCGACTCAGCAGATCACTCCGGCGCCGATCGCTCCGGTGTCTCCGCCGCCTCCGGTGGCCCCGCCGGCGGACGTGCACCAGCCGGCGCCGTACGTCCAGCCGACGACGCAGGACCGCGCCTACTGACGTGATCCGTCGGGTTCTCCCGGCCTCCAGATGTCCGAGGACCCCGGCCCGCCACATGCGGACCGGGGTCTTCGTCATGTTCGGCGTCGGGCCCCGATGGCCGGACCGCCCGCCCTCAGACCTTGCGGATGACGGAGACGACCCGCCCCAGGATGACGGCGTCCTCGGCCGGGATGGGCTGGTAGGCCGGGTTCTGCGGCATCAGCCACACGCGGTTGTCCGACCGTTTGAACGTCTTGACGGTCGCCTCCCCGTCGATCATGGCGGCGATGATCTCGCCGCTGTCGGCCATCGGCTGCTGCCGCACGACGACCCAGTCGCCGTCGGTGATGGCCGCGTCGATCATCGAGTCGCCGACCACCCGCAACAGGAACAGCGTGCCCTCACCGACCACCTCGCGGGGGAGCGGGAAGATCTCCTCCACGGCCTGCTCGGCCAGGATGGGGCCGCCGGCGGCGATCCGTCCGACCACCGGCACGTACACGGGCGCCGGCTGCTCGCTGGTCTCCTCGGGGACTTCCTCCCGGGGTCGGATATCCACGGCGCGCGGGCGGTTGGGGTCGCGGCGGATCAAGCCCCGCTTCTCCAGCACCTTCAACTGGTGGGCGACCGAGGACGGCGACTTCAGCCCGGCGGCTTGTCCGATCTCCCGCACGCTCGGCGGATAGCCACGGCGCTCCACAGAATCGCGGATGACCTGCAGGATCTTGTGCTGACGCATGGTCATGACCCAGTCGCGGCCGCCGCCGTCGGGGTCGGTCTCGGCGTCGGGGAACGTGAGGACTTCGCCCTCGCCGTCCACGTCGACGTCGGCCGACTGCTTCCGGGATCCCGCTCCCGGGCCCCGGGCGTCCTTGGTTGCCACGCTGATGACCTCCCTGTTCGATGCCGCTGTCGGTGGTGCCGCTCGCCGCTGGTGTCCGCCCGCTCGGCCGCGCGACCTCGGCCGGACCGCTGCTGCTCGCCGTGTCGATCAACCGTCCGGCCGGGCGCCGTCCGGTGGTGACTGGTCATCGGCGACGGTGATCAGCCTAGGCGTCGTGACACGACATTTCAAACACGCGTTCGACCGACACGCCGGTCACATCTACCCACTGTCGGACCCGTCGTGTAGAACTCGACGTGCGGTCGGTTAGAACGACCGTTCGACGTACAGCCCGTTCGATACCGCCGTCCAGGCGGTGCCTCCGGGGCCGCCGTCGAGCCCCGACGGATGCCGGTCCGACCGGCTGAGCGACCGAGGTGACTGATGGGAACACAGGTTTCGGTGCGGACCGGCACGTTCGTCCCGTCCTTGACGGGGCCCTTGTCGACGGTGCGCTGTCGGCCGGTCACCGCCGGTCGACGTGACGGCCGGCGATCCGGGGAGGAGGTGCCCGCGGCCGTGGTGGTGCCCGCGCGACGGCGCCCGGAGTGCGCCCTGGCGCCGATCGGCGAGGTGTCGAACGGCCGCTCGAACGCGGGCGCGGCGGCGCGGGTCGGCGGGCCGGGTGCGCCCGGGCGGATCCGTCGGCGGCGGCTCGGCGACCGTCGACGTCCGCGATCCGGTCACCTCACCGGCTCCGGCCGCCGGCTCCTGGCGCCGCCGGTGGACTGCCCGCGCGGCGAATCCCTCCAGCGCCCATGGGAGAGGTGGGCCCGGTTGAGCGTGACTCTGACCGTCGTCGCCCTGCTCGGGCTCGGGGTCCATGCCGCCCTCACGCCGGCCCCGCCCACCGAGCTGGTGCAGGTCATCGTCCAGCCCGGCGACACCCTGTGGGCACTTGCGCAGGAGTACTCGCCGGAGCGCGACCCGCGCGCCGTGGTGGAGGAGATCGTCGTCGTCAACGATCTGCCGGACGGTGTCCTCCCGGTCGGGCTCGTCATCCAGGTGCCGAGCTCGTCACCTGTTCAGGAGGCCGCGACGTCCCCGGGTTCGCCCTCTGTGACGGTCGGCTGACCCCAGTCGTCCCCCTTGTGCTGACTTGCGGCCGGCGTAGGTCTCGATCTACCGTCAACCCCAACATGTGGGACTTACACTGGTGTAAGTAGTCCACAGGTTGTGCCACCACCGCGTGGTGGTTGTCCACAGATTCGGCGGGTTGCCCACCGGCGATCCACAGATCCATCCACATCCGGTCGATCCGGTGGTTCGGGAAGGGGGCTCGGCATGCACTGTCCGTTCTGTCGTCACCCCGATTCCCGGGTCATCGACTCGCGCGAGGTGGACGAGGGCCAGGCCATCCGGCGTCGGCGGTCCTGTCCGCAGTGCGGGCGGCGTTTCACCACCGTCGAGGAGTCCGTGCTCGTCGTCGTCAAGCGGAGCGGCGTGACCGAGCCGTTCAGTCGAGCCAAGGTGGTCGCCGGTGTCCGACGGGCCTGCCAGGGCCGGCCGGTCGACGAGGACGCTCTGGCCCTGCTCGCCCAGAAGGTCGAAGAGGCAGTGCGCGCGGCCGGGTACGCCGAGGTGCCCAGCCAGGAGGTCGGTCTGGCCATCCTGGAGCCGCTGCGTCAGCTCGACGAAGTCGCGTACCTGCGCTTCGCCAGCGTGTACCGCTCGTTCACGTCCGCCGAGGATTTCGCCGTCGAGATCCGCCGCCTGCGGGGCGACGACCACCTGACGACCGCAGCCGGGCCGCCCGGCTCGTCGGCGTCCATCAACTAGCCCACCCTCCCGCACGACCACCGGCACCGTCGGCCGTGCTCTGCCGTTCGGTGCCGCAGCAAGAACTCATCCGCTGACCGTCGAGGACGGCCCAGTGAACACCCAGGGGAAGGAAGTCGGAATGACGGAGTCCGTCGGAGCCGATCGCAACGGTTCGTCGCGGTCCACCGCGTCGACCAATGGCACCAACTCGGCCACGCGGGGGCGTAAGGGTCGGGCGGAGACGGCCGGGGCCGAAGCGTCGACCTCGGGCCGGGGTCTGCGGCTGGAGCGGTTGTTCACCACCGCCGGCGTGCACCCGTACGACGAGGTCACCTGGGAGCGTCGTGACGTCGTCATGACCAACTGGCGCGACGGCTCGATCAACTTCGAGCAGCGCGGCGTCGAGTTCCCCGACTTCTGGTCGGTCAACGCGACCAACATCGTCACCAGCAAGTACTTCCGCGGTGCCGTCGGCACCCCGCAGCGGGAGAGCAGCCTGCGTCAGATCATCGACCGGGTGGTGAGCACCTACACCCGCTCCGGTGAGGAGAACGGCTACTTCGCCACCGCGGAGGACGTCGAGGTCTTCGAGCACGAGCTGACCTGGATGCTGCTGCATCAGGTGTTCGCGTTCAACTCGCCGGTCTGGTTCAACGTGGGAACCCAGTCCCCGCAGCAGGTCTCGGCCTGCTTCATCCTGTCGGTGGACGACACCATGGACTCGATCCTGAACTGGTACCGCGAGGAGGGCCTGATCTTCAAGGGCGGCTCCGGTGCCGGGCTGAACCTCTCCCGGATCCGTTCCTCCAAGGAGCTGCTGTCTTCCGGTGGCACCGCCTCCGGTCCGGTGTCCTTCATGCGCGGCGCCGACGCCTCCGCCGGCACCATCAAGTCCGGTGGCGCCACCCGCCGGGCGGCCAAGATGGTCGTCCTGGACATCGACCACCCCGACATCGCCGAGTTCGTCGAGACCAAGGCCCGGGAGGAGCACAAGATCCGCGCGCTCCGCGACGCCGGTTTCGACATGGACCTCGGCGGGGACGACATCATCTCCGTGCAGTACCAGAACGCCAACAACTCGGTGCGGGTCTCCGACGAGTTCATGCGCGCGGTCGAGGCGACGTCCGACTCCGGCGCCCAGTTCGGGCTGCGCGGTCGCCAGACCGGCGAGGTCATCGAGACCATCGACGCCCGTGAGCTTTTCGGCAAGGTCACGCACGCCGCGTGGGAGTGCGCCGACCCGGGCATCCAGTACGACGACACCATCAACGACTGGCACACCACCCCGGAGTCGGGCCGCATCACCGCCTCGAACCCGTGCAGCGAGTACATGCACCTGGACAACTCGTCCTGCAACCTCGCGTCGCTGAACCTGATGAAGTTCCTGGGCAAGGACGGCAGCTTCGATGCGGTCTCCTTCGCCAAGGCGGTCGAGTTCGTCATCACCGCGATGGACATCTCCATCTGCTTCGCCGATTTCCCGACCGAGCCGATCGCGCAGACCACCCGCGACTTCCGGCAGCTGGGCATCGGCTACGCCAACCTCGGCGCCCTGCTGATGGCCACCGGCCACGCCTACGACTCGCACGGCGGTCGGTCGCTGGCCGCGGCCATCACCTCGCTGATGCAGGCCGTGGCCTACCGACGGTCGGCCGAGCTGGCCGGGGTCGTCGGCCCGTACGCCGGGTACGCCCGCAACGCCGACGCGCACAAGCGCGTCGTCCGCAAGCACGCCGCGGCCAACGACTACATCCGCGCGCTCGGCGGCAACGACACCGCCGTGCTCAAGCAGGCCACCACCGAGTGGGCCCGCACCATCGCCACCGGCGAACAGCACGGGTACCGCAACGCGCAGGCCTCCGTGCTCGCCCCGACCGGCACCATCGGTCTGATGATGGACTGTGACACCACCGGCATCGAGCCGGATCTCGCGCTGGTCAAGTTCAAGAAGCTGGTCGGCGGCGGCTCCATGCAGATCGTCAACCAGACCGTGCCGCGCGCACTGCGCGCCCTGGGCTACCAGGAGGAGCAGGTCGAGGCGATCGTCGAGCACATCGCCGGGCACGGTCACGTCGTCGACGCCCCGGGTCTGCGGACCGAGCACTACGAGGTGTTCGACTGCGCCATGGGCGAGCGGTCCATCGCCCCTATGGGTCACGTCCGGATGATGGCCGCGGTGCAGCCGTTCATCTCCGGCGCCATCTCCAAGACGGTGAACATGCCGGAAGAGGCGACCGTCGCCGATGTCGCCGAGATCTACCTGCAGGGCTGGAAGATGGGCCTGAAGGCGCTGGCCATCTACCGCGACAACTGCAAGGTCGGCCAGCCGCTGTCGGCAGCCAAGAAGTCAACGGACAAGGTCGAGGCGCAGGTCGCTCCGGCGGTTGCTGCCGCTCCCGTCGCCACCGGTCCGGTCCGTCGCCGCCTGCCGAAGAAGCGCCCGTCGCAGACGGTGTCGTTCACCGTCGGTGGGGCCGAGGGCTACCTGACCACCGGGTCCTACCCGGACGACGGGCTCGGCGAGGTCTTCATCAAGCTGGGCAAGCAGGGCTCCACCCTGGCCGGCGTGATGGACGCCTTCTCGATCGCCGTGTCGGTGGGCCTGCAGTACGGCATCCCGCTCGAGTCCTACGTCGCCAAGTTCACCAACCTGCGCTTCGAGCCGGCCGGTATGACCGACGACCCGGACGTCCGCATCGCCACCTCGGTGATGGACTACCTGTTCCGCCGCATCGCGCTGGACTACCTCTCGGTGGACCAGCGGGCCGAGCTCGGCATCTTCTCCGCCGAGGAGCGCCGGGCACAGGTGGCCACCAGCTACGGCTCGGACCCGTCGGGTCTGGTCGAGGACCTGCAGACCAGCGTCGACGCCACCCCGGTGGTCCGTCCCGCGGTGGAGAGCGGAGTCACCGCGCCGGGCAACGCCGCCAGCACCCAGGCCGGTGCCGAGGGGCAGCCCGTCGAGGCCCCGACCCCGGTCGCGGCCAACGCCCCGGTCCGTGCGGCCGGGAGCTCCACGGAGCTGCTCGAGCTGGTCATCGGCAAGTCCGCCGACGCCCCGCTGTGCTTCACCTGCGGCACGAAGATGCGCCCGTCCGGTGCCTGCTACCTGTGCGAGGGCTGCGGCTCCACCTCCGGCTGCAGCTGACCCCCCGTCCGGCCGCCGGTCGTCGCCCCCCTGACGACCGGCGTCCGGTCACCCCGATGCTTCCGGTCGCCGCGGTACCCCCTCCCTCTCCGCGGCGGCCGGAATCTGTCCGGACCCCCAAGAACCCCGGACAGACCAACGGCCCCTGGTCGCCGACCTCACGGTCAGCGGCCAGGGGCCGTCCTTGTTCGACGGGGCAGATGCTTGCCGCAGTGGCTACTGACGGTCCTTCGGATCACTGCCGGTGCGGGTGCCGTTCTCCAGGCCCGCGATCCGGGCCATGTCCTGCTCGGACAACTCGAACCCGTCGAGGTCGAGATTCGCGCGCAGCCGGTCGGCGTTGCGGGACTTCGGCACGGCCGCCCCACCGAGCTGCACATGCCAGCGCAGCACCACCTGGGCGACCGAGACCCCGAGCCGCTCCGCCATCTCGATCAGCGTCGGATCCTCCAACAGCCGGCCCCGACCCAGCGGGCTCCACGCCTGCGTGACGATGCCGTGCTCGCGGTGGTATTCCCGCAGATCGTGCTGCGGCATCCACGGATGCGACTCGACCTGGTTGATCGGCGCGACGACGCCGGTCTCGTCCTCCAGCCGTTGCAGCTCCTGCGCGTTGAAATTGCAGACGCCGATGGTGCGGACCCGGCCCTCCTCGCGCAGCCGGATCATCGCCCGCCACACGTCGACGTAGGCGTTCCGGGCCGGCCGCGGCCAGTGGATCATGTAGATGTCGACCACGCCGATGTCGAGATCGGCGGCGCTGCGGTCGAAGTCGGCCAGCGTCTGGTCGTAGCTCTGCACCGGGTCGCCCCACACCTTGGAGGCCACCAGCAACTCGTCCCGGCGTCCGCTGGCCCGCACCGCCGCGCCCAGCTGCCGCTCGTTGTCATAGAACGCGCCGCCGTCGATGAGCGGATAGCCGGCGTCGATACCGGCCGTCACCACCGCCTCCGTCTCGGCCGGGTCGACCTTGTACAGGCCGAAGCCGATGGCCGGCAGCGGATGACCGTCGTTGAGCGTCAGGATCGGGGGCATGGACCCATCCTGACATCGACCGACCGACCAGCCGCCGCCGCGTCGGTCGTCACCGGGCTGCGGCAGCGGCGTCGAGCCCCGCCAGCAGATCCGCCCACAGATCCTCGACGTGCTCGATCCCCACACTGAGCCGCAGCAGGCCCGGCGGGATGTGTTCCTGGCCGGCCAGCTTCGCCCGCCGCTCGATGGTCGACTCCACGCCACCCAGACTGGTGGCCGCCGTGATCAGCCGCACCGCGGCGACGACCGCGTCCCCGGCCGCGGCGCCCCCGGCGACCTCGAACGACAACATGGCGCCGAACCCGGTCATCTGCGCGGCCGCCCGCTGATGTCCCGGGTCCCCGGGCAGTCCCGGGTACCGCACCCGCTCGACCGCGGGATGCGCGGCCAGCCGTGCCGCCAGCACTCCCGCCGACTCCTGTGCCCGCTCCACCCGCACGGCGAGCGTCCGGATCCCGCGCAGCGTCAGGAATGCCTCCAACGCGCCGGGTGTCCCACCGCTGAGCACCCGCCGCCGGTACAGCCGGGCGTACTCGGCGTCGTCCCGGGCGACGGCCACGCCGAGCAGCAGATCGGAGTGGCCACCCAGGAACTTCGTCGCACTGTGCACCACCACGTCCGCACCGAGGTCCAGCGGGCGCTGCAGCAGGGGAGTGGCGAAGGTGTTGTCGACGGCCACCCGCGCCCCCGCCGCCCGGCCGGCCGCACACAGCGCGGGCAGATCGGCCACCTCCATCAACGGATTCGACGGCGACTCCAGCCACAACAGATCGGCCCCGTCCACGGCGGCCACCACCGCCGCGGTGTCGGTGATGTCGACCGCGTCGACGTGCCAGCGGCCCTGTTCCGTGCCGTCCTGCAGCAAGCCCCGGACCACCTGGTAGCTGTCGACCGGGACGACCACGCGGGCGCCGACCGTCAGGTCGTCGGTGACGGCGGCGACGGCGGCCATCCCCGAGCCGAACGCCACTGCCCGGCCGCCCTCCAGGGCGCCGACCGCCGATTCCAGTGCCGCCCACCCGGGGGTGCCGTTGTTGCGGCTGTACTCACCGACCGTCTCGCCGGGCGGGGCCGACCGGAAGTTCGACGCCAGCACCAGCGGCTGGTTCAAGGGGGCGCCGGGCTCCGGCGCCGGCCGACCGGCCGCCACCGCCACCGTGTCGGGACGCCACCCGTCCGACCGTTCCGCATCCTGCGACCGCACCTGATCGGCCATCCCTCGCCTCGCTCTCTCGTCGCGTTCTGTCCTCGACCCGGAATCGCCCGCCGCGCGTTCCGCCGGCGGGACCCGGAGCTGGCACCCTGGGGGTGGCACGTGGCCTCGGTCCCCGGATGTCCAGCGGCCCGAGCACGTCCATCACCCTCGTCATCGAAACATGGATGCCGGGGCCCACTCCCGGGGCCCGGCACCACCCGGAACCGGAGGACGACATGGGCACGATCATGAGACTGGTCGATCGGATCGTGTCCGCGTTGGCCAAGCGGAGAGTCGACAAGAACGAGGGGCGCCGTCCCTGAACGGACGGCGCCGCCGACGAACGGCGGCGCGCCCACCCCGGTGGGACGTCCGGCACTTCCTGTTTGATCATGACCACCCGAACGGCCTAGGGGCCTAGGTAACTACGTTGCTAGAATGGGCTCCATGGCGTCGTCCAAGCAGCAGTTCAACGTCGCGCTGCCGCCCGACCTGATCCGCCGCGTCAAGCATGAGGCGATCGACCGCCAGCTGTCGCTGTCCGATCTACTGGCCACCGTGCTCGAGGAGCACTTCGCGGCCACCCCGCGGGATCCCGCGGCATCGGCCGGGCCGGCCACGGAGCCGGGCCCCCGGTTGCAGCCGATGGTGCACGTGACCGACATGGCCGCGGCGGTCGCTTTCTGGGAACTGTTGGGCGCGGAGGTCCGGGAGGGCAGCCGGGACGGCGACTGGGCGCTGCTCGAGATGGGTGGCGCCGAATTCAGTCTGTTGGCCCACCCGGCCAACCCGGAGCAGGGGGAGGGCCAGGTCGAGCTGAACTGTTCCTGCCTCGGCCCGCTGACGGAGGTAGAGGACCGGCTGCGCTCGGCCGGCGCCGACGTCGTGGCCCCGACCAGCGATGAGGCGTTCGGACGGCAACTGCAGGTCCGGACACCTGACGGCGTGCTCGTCAAGATCAACGAACTGCAGCCCGACCTGTATACGTAGCGATCCGGTCCGACCGGTATCGGAGAACGAGGGAGTCCAGTGCGCACCGACCGCTCCGCCGCCGCGTCCACGTGGCCCGCCCCCGGGGTGGGGCGCTGCGTCGGGGTCCGGGTCAGCGCCCTGCGATCCGGGCGGGTCCGCCGATGACCGCCTTCGCCGCCGCGCCCTGGTTCCTGCTGGCCTATCTCGTCATCGGACTGCTCGCCCTGCCGCTGTGCCGGGCGATGGACCGCGACGCGCTCATCGTGCTGGCGGCGCTGCCCGGCGCCACCACGGTCTGGGCCGCCCTGCAGTTGCCGGCCGTTCTGGACGGCGGCAGCCGGAACGTCTCGGTGCCCTGGTTGCCGCAGATCGGGCTCACCATCGACCTCCGGCTGGACGCGTTGTCGCTGGCCCTGACGCTGGTCATCGCCGGTATCGGCACGCTGGTGATGATCTACTCCGCGCGGTACTTCCCCCGCGACGACGACGGGGTCGGCAAGTACGCCGGGTCGCTGCTGGTCTTCGCCGGGGCGATGCTCGGTCTGGTCTGGGCCGACAACCTCATCCTGCTCGTGGTGTTCTGGGAGCTCACCGGCCTGCTGTCCTACCTGCTCATCGCCCACCGGCAGGGCAAGCGGTCCTCACGCCAGGCGGCTTCCCAGGCGTTGCTGGTCACCACCGCCGGCGGCCTGGTCATGCTGATCGGCGCGGTGATCCTCGGTGTGCAGGCTGGCACGTTCCAGCTGTCGGCGATCCTGGCCGACCCGCCGTCGAGCCCACTGGTGACCGCCGCCATCGTCCTGCTGCTGATCGGCGGGATCAGCAAATCGGCCATCATCCCGTTCCAGTTCTGGCTGCCCGGGGCGATGGCCGCGCCCACCCCGGCCAGCGCCTACCTGCACGCCGCGACGATGGTCAAGGCCGGCATCTACCTGTTCGCCCGGCTCGCCCCCGGCTTCGCCGATCTGTCGTTCTGGCAGCCGCTGCTCATCCTGCTCGGCGGCGGCACCATGCTCTACGGCGCCGCCACCGCCCTGCGACAGCGCGACCTGAAGTTGCTGCTCGCCTACGGCACCGTCTCCCAACTGGGTCTGATGACCCTGCTGTTCGGATCGGGCAACCCGGACGCGCTGCTCGGCGGGTTGGCCATGCTGCTCGGCCACGCCCTGTTCAAGGCTCCGCTGTTCTTCGTGGTCGGCATCATCGACACCAGCACGGGAACCCGCGACCTGACCAAGCTGTCCGGACTGCGCCGGCGGATGCCCCTGGTCGCCGCGCTGGCCGCCCTCGCGGCGATCAGCATGGCCGGTGTCCCGCCGATGTTCGGGTTCGCCGCGAAGGAGTCCGGGTACGCGGGCCTGCTCGACGGCGGCACCTGGGGCGCCGTCGCCGTGGTGATCATGCTGGTCGGTTCGATCCTGACCACCGCCTACTCGATCCGGTTCCTGTGGGGCGCCTTCGCCGACAAGCCGGGGGTCCCCGCCGCCGGCAGTCGGCAGTTGCCGGTCGCCCCCGTCTCGGCGTGGTGCAGCGGTCCGACCGTGCTGCTCGTGGTCATCGGTCTCGTGCTGGGGATCGCCCCGTTCCTGGCCGAACCCCTCGTCCAGTCCTACGCGCAGCTCGCCGGATCGACCCACGACGGCGCCCTCGCCCTCTGGCACGGGTTTAGCCTGGCCCTGCTGCTGTCGGTGGTCGGGTGGCTCGGGGGTGCCGCCGTCTTCCTGGCCCAGCGGACCCGGGAACGCCGGACCGAACTGGCCCGACCCGGCGGGCCGCCGGGGGCGGCCTACCGGGCGACGACCCGGGGCCTGGATGCCATCGCCGTCGGCGTCACCGCCACCACCCAGCGCGGTTCGCTGCCGGTGTCCCTCGGCGCGATCCTCCTGGTCCTCATCGCCTTCCCGGGCACGATGCTGATCCGCGCCGGCACGTCGACCGCCGACCTGGCGCTCTGGAGCGACCCCGGCGAGATCATGGTGGCCGTCGTCGTCATCGGGCTGGCCGTGGCCACCACCCAGATCAAGCGGGGTCTCACCGCCATCATCATGGTGGGCGGCGTCGGCTACGCGATCGCCATCCTGTTCATCCTGCGCGGCGCCCCCGACCTCGCGCTCACGCAGATCCTGGTCGAGACGATCACCCTGATCGCCGGGCTGCTCGTGCTCACCCGGCTCCCGGACCGGGCGTTGTTCGCCTCACACCGGGGCAACGGCTTCCGCGTCGTGCTGGCCCTGGCCGCCGGGGCGCTGATGACGGCCCTGGCCCTGATCATCCCGGGGAGCCGGGTCGCCACCCCGGTGTCGGCCGACCTCGCCGGCCCGGCCGTCGAGTACGGCGGCGGCTACAACATCGTCAACATCATCCTGGTCGACGTCCGCGCCTGGGACACCTTCGGCGAGCTGACCGTGCTGATCGCCGCGGCCACCGGCGTCGCCTCGCTGATCTTCCTGGTCGGCCGCACCGGGCGGACCCCGCGCAAACCCACCAGCCTGCCCTCGGCCAAGGCCCCCGCGAAGCCGTCACCGTGGCTCGTCACCAACTGGATGCCCCGCCGGTCGCTGCTGCTCGAGGTGGTCACCCGGCTCATCTTCCACACGATCATCGTGTTCTCGATCTACGTGCTGTTCGTCGGCCACGACGAACCGGGCGGCGGTTTCGCCGCCGGCCTGATCGGCGGGCTCGCCCTGACGCTGCGCTACATCGCCGGCGGGGCGTTCGAGCTCGGTGAGGCCGCGCCCGTGGACCCGGGCAAGTTGATGGGGGTCGGGCTGCTGATCTCCGCGGCGACGGCCGCCTACGGCCTGGTCGCCGGCGGCGACGCGCTGCAGTCCACCATCCTGCGGGCCACCGTCCCGGTGCTCGGTGACCTCAAGTTCGTCACCTCGTCCGTGTTCGACATCGGCGTCTACTTCATCGTCGTCGGCCTGGTGCTCGACGTGCTGCGGTCGCTGGGCGCCGAACTGGACCGGCAGGGCGTGCTGGAGCGGCGGGCCCGCGAAGAACAGACCCCGACGGGAGGGCGGTCCCGATGACCACCAGTGTCGTGCTGGCCGTCACCGTCGGCGCTCTGTTCGCGTGCGGCATCTACCTGATGTTGTCGCGGAACCTGATCCGGGTGCTGCTGGGCTTCCTGCTCGCCGGGCACGCCGTCAACCTGCTGCTGCTGTCCAACAGCGACGGCGCCGCGCCCATCGTCGGCGAACCGTCCAACGGTGAGCCGATGGCCGATCCGGTGCCGCAGGCGCTGATCCTCACGGCCATCGTCATCAGCCTGGCCGTGACGACGTTCCTGCTCGCCATGGCGTACCGCAATTACAAGGTCACCGAGGAGCCGGAGATCGGCGACGACACCGAGGACGTCGAACTGGAGGACGCGAGTCCCGGAGCGGGGGACGAGTGATGAACGGCAGCGCACTGGACTTCCTGCTCCCACTGGCCATCGTCCTGCCGATGGCCGGCGCCGCCACCACCCTGGTGGTCAGCCGGCGCCCCCGCGTCCAGCGGTTCATCTCGGTCGGCACCCTGGCGGTCCAGCTGGCGGTGGAGATCCTGATGCTGGCCCGGGTGGTGCAGAACGGCACCATCGTCGTGAACGTCGGCGGCTGGACGGCGCCCTTCGGCATCACCCTGGTGGCCGACGAACTGGCCGCGTTCATGCTGGTCGTGTCGACGACGGTGGCGCTGGCCGTTCTCGTCTACGCGATCTCGCAGGGCATGGCCGACGAGTCGGAGACCCCGGAGACCCCGGTCTCGATCTTCCACCCGACGTTCCTGATCCTGGCCACCGGCGTCTCCAACGCCTTCGTCGCCGGTGACCTGTTCAACCTCTTCGTCAGCTTCGAGATCCTGCTGACCGCCAGCTTCGTGCTCATCACCCTGGGCGGGACGAAGGAACGGCTACGGGCCGGAGCGCCGTACATCGTCGTCTCCCTGCTGTCGTCCCTGATCTTCCTGTCCGCGATCGCCCTGACCTACGCGGCCACCGGGACCATCAACCTGGCCGACCTCTCGGTGAAACTGCCGGCGGTCGACCCGGACATCGTCGCGACCCTGCAGGCGATGCTGCTGGTCGCGTTCGGGGTGAAGGCGGCGGTCTTCCCGATGTATGCCTGGCTGCCGGATTCGTACCCGTCGGCGCCCGCGCCGGTGACCGCGGTGTTCGCCGGGCTGCTGACCAAGGTCGGCATCTACGCGATCATCCGCGTGCAGAACCTGCTGTTCCCGACGGGCTCGTTCGGCACCCTGCTGATGATCGCGGCCCTGTTGACGATGGTGATCGGCATCCTCGGCGCGGTGGCCCAGTCCGGCATCAAGCGGATGCTGTCGTTCACGCTGGTCTCGCACATCGGCTACATGCTGTTCGGCGTCGCTCTCGGGTCGACCGCCGGCACCGCGGCCGCGATCTACTACGTCGCACACCACATCCTCGTCCAGACCGCGCTGTTCCTCGGGGTGGGCCTCATCGAGCGGGTGGCCGGGTCCACCGTGCTGGCCCGGCTGGGCGGGCTCGCGTCGGCCTCCCCGCTGCTGGCCGCGCTGTTCTTCCTGCCGGCCATGAACCTGGCGGGGATGCCCCCGTTCTCCGGGTTCCTGGGCAAGGTCGGCCTGTTCGAGGCCGGCGTGCAGGACGGTCGGGTCCTCTCGCTGATCCTGGTCATCGGCGGCACCCTGACGAGCCTGCTCACCCTGTACGCCATCGTCCGGGTCTGGGGCCGCACGTTCTGGCGACCCGCGCCCGAGGTGACGGCGCTGGAGGAGCCGGACGACGCGCTGCAGACCGAGTCGGGGCGGTCGCTGGCCACCCGCCGGGCCGCCCAGCGTGAGGCCCTGCGGCAGGCCAAGCGCCGAGAGGCCGGCGAGAAGGCCGCGCGCCTGCCGCTCGGCATGGTGGGCGCGACCACGGCCATGGTCGCCGTGGGCCTGCTGCTGACGGTGGCTGCCGGCCCGATCTACCAGGTCGCCCAGGACGCTGCGGAGGCACTGTCGGACCGCAACCAGTACGTGCAGGCCGTCTTCTCCAGCGGCGAACCACTACCCGGTCTCGACCCGGGTTCGCCGGCCGCGGCGAACGGACAAGCCGGAGGTGGCCGATGACCGGCGTCCGGCGCCTGCGGCAACGCGCCGAAGCGATCCGCGGCGAGCCGGCGCCCGGATCCAGCCGCTGGCGGCCCTACCTGTTGACGTTGGGTTTCCTCGTCCTGGTCTGGATGGCGCTGTGGGGTTCCGCCTCGCTCATCGTCATCCTGCTCGGAGTGCTGGTCGGCGCGGTGGTGCTGTTGCTCTTCCCGCTGCCGCAGATGTACTTCTCGTTCGGTCTGCACCCGTGGCGCACCCTGGTGCTGATCGGACGTTTCCTGGGCGACGTCGTCGTGGCCAGCGTGCATGTGGCCTGGCTGGCGGTCCGGCCGCGCCCCCCGCATTCGGAGACCACCGTCGTACAGCTCGAGTCCGACTCGGATCTGCTGCAGGCGCTGACCGCGCTGGCGGTCTCCCTCGTTCCGGGCAGCCTCATCATCGAGATCGACCCCCGTCGGCGCACGCTGATGATCCACGTGCTGGACGCCGACCAGAAGACGATGGCCGAGTTCCACGAGCAGGTCCGCGACCAGGAACGACGGATCCGCGCCGCGCTCGGCCGTGACGAGACCACGGACCGGGCCCCCGAGCCCCGGCCCGCCGCCACCGGACGTTCCGGGACCGAGAAGGGGAGCCGCCGGTGACCGCCACCATCCTCATCGCCGGGACGCTCTTCACCGTGGGCGGTCTGCTGGCCGTCATCCGGCTGGTCAAGGGGCCGACCCAGATCGACCGGGCGGTGGCGCTCGACGTCCTGCTGGCCATCGTGGTCGGCGTCATCGTCCTGCTGGCCGCCTACACGGAGTCCGATTCCACCTTGGTCGTCGCCGTCGTCGTGTCCCTGCTCGGCTTCATGGGGTCGGCCGGACTCGCCAAGCTGCTGCCCCGGGACCGCCAATGACCGGGGCCTGCCACCACCGGACCACCCGTCGCCACCGGAGGGAGCAGCCATGACTGTCGTCGACTGGATCGCGTCGGCCGCGCTGATCCTCGGGGCCTCGCTGTCCCTGTTCGCCGGGTTGGCCGTCCTGCGGTTCCCGGACACGATGGCCCGCATCCACGCGGCCACCAAACCGCAGGTGCTCGGCATCATGCTGCTGATGCTCGGGGTCGGGCTGCGTCTGCAGACCCCCGGGGTCATCGGCCTGCTGCTGCTCATCGTCATCCTGCAGTTCGTCACCGCCCCCGTCTCGGCCCACCTGACGGTGCGGGTGGCCTACCGCAACGCCGAGCAGGACGACGAGGACCAGTCCGTGACACCGGAGGACCGCGCCCACCTGGACGAACGGCTGCCGGCGTCGGACGACGGCCCGCAACAGATGGGGCAGGCGACGGCCGACGAATCCGATCGGCCGGCCGGACGGGGTTAACGTGCGGGGATGCCCGCGCATCCTTCGACCCCCGACGACCGCAGCGACACCTCACGGCCTCCCGTGTCCGCCGGCGCCCCGGCGGGTGACGCCGACCGGGCGCTGATCGACCGGCTGTCCGACGAGTACCTGGCCGAGTACGCCCGGCTGTCGCCGATCATGGCGTCGTACCTGGGGGTCGCCGGGCACGACGACCGGTTGGACGACTTCACCCCGGACGGGCTGGCCGAGAAGCACGCGCTCGTGACCCGCACCTTGCACGCCGTTCCGGCGCCCGCCTCCCCGGACAGCCCGGCCGGGATCGCCTACGAGGTGCTCACCGAGCGGCTCGGCGTGGCCCGCGACCTGTACGAGTCGGGGTGGGCACAGGCCTCGTTGAACGTCATCGACTCGCCGGTGCAGAACGTCCGCATGGTCTTCGACCTGATGCCCCACGAGTCGGACGAGGACGTCGCCACCATCGCCCGGCGGATGGCCGCCGTCCCGCGGGCCCTACGGGACTACCGGACCTCGCTGCTGGCCGCCGCCGACTCCGGCCGGGTGGTGGCGCTGCGGCAGATCGACCGCTGCGCCGAACAGTGCGACACCTACAGCGGGCGGACCGCGCCGGACGGCTTCTTCCGCGGGTTGGCGCGGTCCCTCGGCGCGGATCAGGACCGCGGGTCGGCCCTGTCGGCCGATCTGCAGCGGGCTGCCGATGCCGCCGATGCCGCCTACGGCGAGCTCGGCGACTTCCTGCGGGCCGAACTGGCCCCCCGGGCACCTCGGGCCGACGCCGTCGGCCGGGAGCGGTATGCGCTGGCCTCCCGCGAGTTCCTCGGCGCCACGATCGATCTCGAGGAGACCTACGCCTGGGGGTGGCACGAATTCCTGGAACTGGAACGAGAACTGCGGGCGGTGGCCGAGGAGATCGCCCCGGGCCAGGGACCGGCCGGTGCGGCCGCGATCCTGGACGAGGACCCGACCTATCAGGTGCGCGGCCAGGACGGCCTGCAGGCCTGGATGCAGGATCTGTCCGACCGGGTGCTCGCCGACGTCGGCGCCCACCACGTCACCGTCGCGCCGCCGTTACGGGACCTGCGCTGCCGGATCGCCCCGCCCGGCGGGCCGGTCGGCGCCTACTACACCGGTCCGAGCGACGACCTGTCCCGGCCCGGAGCCATGTGGTGGTCGGTGGAGCAGGGCCGGGAGGTCTTCAGCACCTGGCGGGAGGCGACCGTCGTGTACCACGAGGGTGTCCCCGGGCATCACCTGCAGATCGGTACCGCCGTCTGCCAGCGGGAGTCGCTCAACGACTTCCAGCGTCTGGCCGCCGACTGCTCCGGCTACGTCGAAGGCTGGGCCCTGTACGCCGAACGACTGATGCGCGAGCTGGGCTACTTCGACACCCCCGGGACCCTGCTGGGCTTCCTGGATTCCCAGCTGTTCCGGGCCGCGCGGGTCGTCGTCGATATCGGCATGCACCTCGAGTTGCCCATCCCCGCCGGTACCGGGTTCCACGAAGGGGAGCGGTGGAACGGCGAACTCGGGCTCGAGTTCCTGCTCACCCGCACGATCAGCGATCCCGCCCACTGCCGCGACGAGATCGACCGGTACCTCGGATGGGCGGGGCAGGCCCCGGCCTACAAGGTGGGGGAGCGCATCTGGCTGGCCGGCCGGGAGGCCGCCCGGGCCCGGCACGGCGCCGCCTTCGATCTCCGCTCGTTCCACGACCGGGCCCTTCGGCTCGGCGGGATGGGCCTCGATCCACTGGCCGGGCGGCTCGCCGCGCTCTGAGCGCCGGTGTCGCCCACCACCGCGCGGCTCACGCGGAGGGGGCGGGCTGGCGCTTACTCGGAGTGCTCTTCGATCACTGTGTGCGATGCTGCGCGCGTGACCTCTGAGCGCTGGCGGGCTGTGACGGAGTGGCCGCTGATCGGCGTCGCCGTGGTCTTCCTCGTTGTCTTCTCCTGGGCCGTCATCGGGGACGTGCGGGGCGAGGAGGCTTTCCGCGCGAATGTCCTGCTGTGGCTCTGCTGGGCGGCGTTCGCCGTCGACTACGTGGTCCGGCTGGTGCTCGCCGAGCAGCGCGGACGGTGGTTCGTTCGGCATCTGCCCGATCTCGCGCTGGTGGCCCTGCCGATGCTGCGGCCGCTGCGACTGCTCCGGCTGATCATCCTGCTCGCCGCCTTCCAGCGCCTGGCCGGGCGGACCATGCGCGGCCGGGTGCTGGTCTACGTCGTCGGCTCGACCGTCGGGCTGGTGTACCTGTGCTCCCTGGCCATGCTCGAGGTCGAACGCCACGACCCGGCCTCGAAGATCCACTCGTTCGGCGAGGCCATCTGGTGGGCCTTCGCCACGATCACCACGGTCGGCTACGGGGACATCACCCCGGTCACCTTCGAGGGGCGGCTCATCGCCGTCGTCCTGATGATCGGTGGCGTGGCACTGCTCGGCACGGTGACCGCGGCGCTGGCGTCCTGGCTGGTGGAGCGGGTCGGGGTGGAGACCCGGGAGGCGGTCCAGGACGAGGCGGACACCCGGGAGGCGGAGGAGTCCCGCCGGGAGCGGGCCGCCGACGAGCGGATGACCGCCCGGTTGGAGGCGCTGGCGGCGGAGGTCGCCGCGCTGCGGTCCGAACTGGCCGGTCGCACCGGGTCCACGCCCGAGACGAACGGCTCCCGTCCGCTCGCCCCATGACGTCGCTGGTGGTCGGCGCGGCCGCGACGGTCAGTGCCCAGCGGCCCCATCGGCCACGGCCAACGGCAGTTCGCGGCCCAGGATGCCGAACGGCCGGGCGTCGCCGGTGAACCGGTAGTGCCGCAGGACGTCGGTGAAACCCAGGCGGCGGTAGAGGCGCCAGGCGCGGTTCTCACCCTCGGGTGTCGACAGCAGCATCCGGCGTTCGGGGCGGGGAGCGGCCAGCGACCGCAGCAGTGATTCGCCGAGCCCGTGGCCCTGGTGGTCGGGGCGGATGTGCAGCTCGGTGAGCTCGAAGAAGTCGTGCAGCACGGGCGCCGTCGTCGAGCCCAGGCCGCGGGCGATCTCGGAGAACCACCACTGTCCCGGCGCGCCCCGGTAGCCGTAGGCCAGCCCGATGGGATCGCCGTCCGCGTCCCGCGCCACCCGCGCGTCGAAGCCCACCCGGCGGCTGTGTTCCACCCACAGGGCGGTGCGTTGGGGGGCGATCTCCCGGGGGTAGTCCATGGCGGCGAGGTAGATCGCGACCAGGGAATGGATGTCCCGGCGGAATCCGTCCGGTCCGAGGGTGGCGATCGACCGGGCGGGGTCGGGACCGGCGGTGGGTGCCATGGCGACCATCAGATCACGCCCGGCCGAAGGACCGCCGGTCGCGGTCGGGGGTCGTCTGATCCGCTGGTCCGCGAGCGACGGACGGGATTCGAACACCGTCGAACAGTGCACCCTTGTGGACCATGTCGAACGGGCGTACGCTCGAACCAGCGTTCGAGACCGCGTGATCGCTCGAACGCCGGGTCCGGAGGCGCCGCGTCGACCGGACGGGACCGGAGAGGGGAGTCGGCGGTGACCATTGCAATGATCGACGACCACGGCCTGGTGGTGGCCGGTGAGCGGATCGACGGCCCGGTCGGGTGCGGACGGGGCGTCCGGGACGGCTCGCCGTCCGGGCGTGGCCGCGGTCGTCCCGGAGCCGGCGCCGGTCGTGCGGGCGGGCGGGCACGGCCCCGTCGGGTCACGCCGAGCCCGGTCGGCCTGCCCGGTCTGTCGGCTCCGTTGTCCCCGGCCGTCCGTGATCTGCTGGCCGACGCCGGTCGCGGGTTGGGTTCCGCCGTCCGTGCGACAGACGTGGCCGATCGGTACGCCGCCGCTCACCTGTCGGCGCTGCGGGCCGCCGCCGCGCTCATCGCCGCCCGCGCCCGGCCGACCCGGGGTCGGCGGGGCAGTGTGTGGCAGCTGCTGCCGGCTGTCGCCCCTGAGTTCGGGGAGTGGGCGGCCTATTTCGCGGCCGGCTCGGCCAAACGGCAAGCGGCGCAGGCGGGGATCAGCCGCCTCATCACGCCCCGGGAGGCCGACGACATCGTGCGTCAGGCCGCAGCGTTCCTCGATCTGGTCGAGACCACCTTGGTCCAGGACGCCGAGGGCCTCGACGCCGGCTGATGCGGTCGGTCAGGCGCCGGCGAGCGCGGCTGGTCGGGGGCGGGCGCGGTTGGCTCGCAGCAGTCGGTCGAGCAGGGCGTCGAAGCTCTGGGCGATCTCGCGGGCACCGTTGGTGGGCCACTGATGGATGGGCACGGCCGCTCCCTGGGCCTGCTGGACGGCCGACCGGTCGGGCAGCACCGGGCTGAGGACCAGCGGGCCGAAAAGGTCCCGCAGTTCGGCCAGGCGGAACTCGTGTTCGCTCACCCGCGGGCGGAACCGGTTGATCACGACACCCAGCGGCTGCAGCGCAGGGTGGTGGGTGGCGCGCTCGGTCTGGACCGCTTCCAGCGCCCGCTGGACGCCGGTCACGGCGAACAGGGAGGGCTCGGTCACCAGGACGGCCCGTTGGGAGGCGACCAGGGCGCTGCGGGTCAGCTGTCCGAGGGACGGCGGGCAGTCGATGAGCACCAGAGCAGGTGCCGGGTCGATGGCCGCGAGAGCGGTGGCCAGCCGGCGCAGTCGCTTACTGCTCGGATCGGGATGGTTGTGGGCCTCGGCGGCCTCGCTGCCCGGCAGGAGCCGCAGTGGTTCCCACTCGGCCGCACGCACGGCCCGGTTGACGGCCTTGGCGATCGCCTTGTCCCCGTCCGCATCCAGGACGTCGGCCACCGTGAGCGCGGCGGGGGAGGCCTTCTTGTCCCGGGCGGCCTTGCCCTTCTTGCCGTTCCGCCCCTCGGTCGCCGACCCGTCGGCCGCCCGGTCGGACTGGCCCGCCACCCAGTCCGCCGCGACCGTAGCCGTCGCGTTCAACTGCGGATCGAGGTCGACCAGGACGGTGTCGATACCCCGGGCCACCGCCGCCGACGCCAGACCGAGGGTCACCGTCGTCTTGCCGACCCCACCCTTGAGGCTCAGAACACTCGCCACCAGCATGGGCCAAACCCTATAGGTCGCCCGGTGCCGCCTTCGGAGGGCCTCCGTTCCCGTCGATAGGCTCTGACCGGTGACGATGGCCTCCGGCGGGGACGCTGACGACCGACGACGGGACGATTCGACCAGCGGCGTCGTGGATGGCACGGATCGGGTCGAGGATCGGCGCGCCGGCCGGACGCCGAGCAGGGACAGTGAAGGCGTCAGAACTGTGCGATCGCAGTCGAACGTGGAGGAGTCGCGGTGGACGAGCGGCAACGGGTGATCGAGTCGAACCGGAGGAACGATCGGCCAGCGGCTCCGGGCGGGCCGGGCGAGCCGACCGATCCGGTCGATGCCGTGCTGGCCGAGCTGGTCGCCACGATCGGTCCTCCGGGTGAGAGTCCCCGCGTGCTCGACCTCGGAGGTGGCAGCGGGACGCGTGCGGTCCCCCTGGCCGCCCTCGGCTGCCAGGTGACCGTGGCCGACACGTCCGTCGACGCCCTGGCCATCCTGCGCCGCCGGGCGGTGGACGCCGGCGTCGCCGACCGGGTGACCGCTGTCCAGGCCGACGCCGAACAGCCGACGGCAGTGGTCCCGGCCGGTTCCGTCGACCTGGTGATCTGCCACCACCTGCTCGAGTCGGTGGACGACCCGGCGGCCGTGCTGGCCGCGGTGGCCGCCGCCCTGCGGCCCGGTGGCCGGCTGTCGCTGCTGGCTCCGTCCCGCTGGGGCATGGTGGTCCGCCTCATCCTCGCCGGTCGCTCGGCCGCGGCCCTGGCCCTCATCCACGACCCGGAGGGTCGGTTCGGGCCGACCGACCCGCTCCTGCGTCGCTTCGAACCCGGACAGCTCTACGGGCTGCTGGAGACGGCCGGTCTGGCGGTCGAGTCGTTCTCCGGGGTGGGTGGGGTCGCCGGGTTGACCGTGGGTTCCGCCCGTCAGCTGTCGGCGGCCGACGAGGCCGCGCAACCGGCATTGGTGGCGGCCGTCGCGGCCTCGCCCGTGCTGCGGGACATCGCCCCCGACATGCATCTGGTGGCCCGTCGCCACAGCGAAGTCCCAGCCTGAAAACGGCGTCAGAGCACCGTCGATCGGGTAAACCGGAGAGCAGCGCCCTGTCGCTGAGCGAAGCCCGTCGTTCAAGATCACCGACCGAGTGGAGATTCTCGCGAGAATCTCGACACAGGTAGGCGTCGCGCGCGATCGGCTCGTATTGTGGTAACAGACCGCCGGTCGGCGGTCGTAAGATGGACCCCGCCATGGGGTGAGGTGCCGGAGGAGGGGACCATGCCGCTCTCCGAGCACGAACAGCGGATGCTCGACGAGATCGAGCGCGCCTTGTATGAGGACGACCCGAAGTTTGCGACCAGTGTCAACGTCAGTCGCATCCGTCGTCGTCGCCCGATCGTCGCAGGTGGACTGTTCGTTGCCGGTCTTGTCGCACTCGTCGTCGGTGTGATCGCCACGCAAAGTCTGCTCGCCCTGGGCGTAGTGGTCAGCGTGATCGGTTTCCTGACGATGGTGACCGCGGTGGGACTGTTCGTCTTCGGTCAACCCGGCGCCCGCGCCGCGCGGAACGCCGAACGCGCCCCGCGCCCCAACTCCTCGCTCGGCAACCGGATGGAAGAACGCTTCCGTCGGCGTTTCGACGAGCCCAACCAGTAGCTCCCCGTCCCGCCCCGTCGGGCGTGACGTCAGCAGGGCCGGTCCTCGCGGACCGGCCCTGCTGCCGTTGGGGGGTCGGTGACCGGCCGCCGCGCCGGACCGTTCGTCCGACTCAGCCGGACGAGCCGTTCCGCCGGCCCACGAGGGCTCAGCCGACCCGTCGTCGTCCCCCCGGACCGACCCTCGAACAGACCGCCCGGGGACCTCCTTCTCCGCGCTTCCGCTCAATCCCGCCAGGACGCGGGTCGGACGGACAGCGGCACCCACCGGTCCAGGAACGAGCGCGGAGCCGCGTGATCCAGGTCCCGCGCGATGCCCTGCACGCCGGACCACAACGCGGCGCCGCGGGCGGGATCCCCCACCGGTTCCACGGCCAGGGTCGCCACCCCGCCGGACGCATCGGCTCCCGCACCGGGCGGGGCGGTCGGGCGGGACGCGCCGCGGCTGCCGTCCGGGGACGGGGCGTACCAGGATTTCTCGGCGGCTCCGACGATGTCCCGCAGGACCTCGCGGTGTGGCTCGCCGAGGTGGGCCGTCCGGGCCAGCCGGTTCGCCCGCACCCGGGCGGACTCCGACGGGTCGCCGCCCACCCCGTGATCGACCAGCAGGTCCTCGAGTTCGGCCCAGGCCGCCAGGGCCGCCCCCGGGCCGCCCGCCGTCACCGTCGCGGCCCGCCGCCGACGTCGTCGTTCCCGCACGACGGTCGGGGTCGCCGCCGCGGCTGCCAGGAGCAGTAGGGCCGCCAGCGTGAACAGCACCGTCGGCGAGATCGAGGATCCACCGGACGTCCCCGCCCCGGCCTGCTGACCGGCGGTCGGCGCCGTGGGGGTCGCCGCCCCGCCGGGCTCGGTCGCCGCGGTCGGGCTGGTGGGTTCTGCGCCGGCCGACGTGGGGGCGGCGCTGGTCGACGCGGTGGTCTGGGCGGGATCGCTGTTCTCGGTGAAACCCTGCTGGCCGCCCCGGCCGCCGCCCAGCGGGGTGGGATCGAAGCGCACCCAGCCGGCCCGGTTGAACGGCACCTCGACCCACGCGTGGGCGTCGTTGCTGCTGATCGTCCAGCTGCCGTCGGCGTTCTGCTCACCCTGGGTGAAGCCGACGGCGACCCGGGCGGGGATGCCGATGGCGCGCAGCATGACGGCCATCGCCGAGGCGTACTGCTCGCAGTAGCCGCGTCGATTGGTGAGGAAGTCGACGAGCGCGTCCCCGCTGTTGCCCGCCGGGACCTGCAGCGAATACACGAAGCCGTTGGCCGGGTCGGTGAACCACTGGCGCAACGCGTCGGCCTTGTCGAAAGCGGTGGTCGCGCCGGCGGTGGCCTGCACGGCCAGGGCGGTGACCTCCGGGCGCAGATCGCCGGTCTCGGTGAGCAGACCCCCAGGGGTCACGTCGTCGGTGCGCAGGTCCGCCGCCGACGCCTGCACCTTGGCCACCTGCAGCTGGTACGTCCCCGGGTTGGTCGGGTTGTCGCGGTGCACCGATTCGACGGCCGCGTCGTAGGACCAGTCACCGTCGACGCCACGGATGCCGTCCGTCCCGTCGAAGATGGGCAGGAAGGGGGCCCGGTAGGCCAGGGACGTCACCTGCACGGTGGTCGCCGAGGCGTCGACGGTGGACGGCAGTGAACCCGCGGCCAGCTCGGAGGGCGACCACCCCACTCCCGGGGTCCAGCGCTGCAAACCGACGGTGCGCAGGTAGTCCGGCCCGGTCAGACCCTCCACCCGCAGCACGGGGACCGGATCGCTCTGCTGCAGGTCACCCTGCAAGGACGTGAACGGCGACAACCCGATGCCGGTGTCGGCGGAGTTCCCCGTCCGTTCCAGCCGTCCGGCCGTGCCCACGGTGGTCACCGTCGAGGACGTCAGGAGAGCCGCCACGACCGCGACGGACCCCAGCGCGAGGCCGCCGGCGACGACCGCCCCGGCGGCGCCCGCACCGCGTCGGCGGCCGTCCATGCCGGTCACCGCCAGCAGGACGGCATACAGCACGGCGGGAGCGACGAAGGCCGGCCACGGCAACAGGTCGACGTCGACGGCGGCGGGCACCGAGAACATGCACAGCAGCGGCAACGCCGTCATCGCCGGCGCCCTGGCGGCGATGAGGACGTCGACGGCGACGGCGACCAGGCCGACGGCGGCCGCGATGAGGAAGGCGATGGCGGTCGACGACTCGGCGGTCGCCACCGAGGTGCGGATCTGACCGAACGCGCCGTCCAGAAGCTGCCCGGCCTCGGCGACCACCCGGGCGTTGGGGATCACCCCGCCGTATCCGCCGGTGGTGAACAGCGCGGTCAACGCGATCGCCAGTGCGGCGAGCTGCACCGGCACCGTGCCCCACAGGGGCAGCCGGGACAACCGGCATCCGACCCCGACCAGCCAGACGACCGCGACGACCTCGACCGTCGGCCACACCCAGGCCGACCCTTCCACCAGGGGCGGGATCGACAGGCAGGACGCGAGGACGGCGATCGCCCCGACCAGCGACCCGATCACGCCGACCGGCCGGTCGGGGGGATCGGCGGGCGCCGCGACGGCCGGGGACGCGACCCGGCCGTCGGCCCGGTTCCGGTCGGTGCGGGCAGTGCTCATCGCCGGACTCCCACGCTCGTCGTCGCTACGGTCGGCCCGGCGTGCGGGGGCCGCGACGGTTCACCGACCGCGCCCGGATCACCTGGGCCCGTCGACCAGAGGGCGGGACGCCCGCTGCAGGCCCGTTCCCAGGCGGCGGCCAACGGCTCGCCCCGCCGTACCCGGACGACCCGCCAGCCGCCGGAGCGCAGGATCTCGGCCGCCGCCCGCTGCGCCGCCTGAACCGCGCGGTCCGTCCCGTCCCAGTCGGACACGTCCAGCAGCAGGGCCACGGCGTTCGTGCCCGGGGTCCGGCCGGCGACCAGCAGGTGGGCGGAGGCGGAGTCGAGGCCGCCGAGGACGGCGATCGTCAGCCCGGTCCGGGCCAGGGCGGACGGGTGCAGGATTCCGGCGGGGTCGGGTTCGACGACGGCCAGGGCGGCGAGGACGTCGTCGGTGATGTCCCGTCCGCTGGCCAGGTCGTGTCCGCTGTGCGTGGTCAGCCTGATCTGATGTTCGGCCTGCAGCAGGTGCAGACAGACCGACGCCACCAGGCTGACCGCGGTCTCCAGGCTGCTCGCGGCCCCGGGGCCGCGGACACCGGCTGCGCGGTGGTCCAGGACGACGGTGGCGCCGCCGTGGGACACCGGCTCGGCCAGCCGCACCATCAGGTCCTCGGTCCGGGCCGAGGCGCGCCAGTGCACCGTGCGGATGTCGTCGCCGTGCTGGTAGGGCCGGACGCCGACGTCCGGGTCCCCGCCGACCGAACCGGACCGGGCCCGGTCACTGGCCGCCGACCGCGTGCCGCGGCTGCTGGGCATACCGGCCAGGGGTACGACGCTCGGGACGACGAGCACCTGCGTGCGGGCGGGCAGCACCCGGTGTTCCTGCCAGAGTCCGAACGGGTCGCCGATGCGCACCAGCGGCGGGCCCAGCTCGAAGCGGCCCCGCCGCTCGGCCCGCAGCGGGAAGTCGGTCTGCGCGGACCGGCCGCGCCGCAACGGGGGCAGCAGGCAGCACAAGCCCGCGGTCAGTCCGTCGGTGGCCGGCTCGGTCAGTTCCAGGGGCGACGTCCGCCCGGTCCCGGTGTTCGTCACGGTGATGCGCACGAGGCCCTGCGTCCCCGGCTCGAGCCGGGCGGGGGTGACGCGGTGGTCGGCGGCCAGCCGCACCCGGCGGGTCAGGCCCACCACCACGGCCAGCAGCGCCAGCCCCACGGCGAAGACACCCGCCCGCAACAGATCCCGTTCGTCCAGCACGAAGGCGCACGCCCCCGCGGCGACACCGCCGGCCAGCAGGCAACGGCCCCGGGTGGTCAGGCCCCGGGCGACGGCCCGGGGGTCGGAACCGGCCGGATCAGCCACCGCGCGGTACCCGCAGACGCCCGACCAGCCCGGCGACGATGTCCTCGGCCGACCGCCGGGCGGCGTGGGCCTCGACCGTCAACAGCAGCCGGTGCGCGAGTACCGGGACGGCGAGCCGCTGGATGTCGTCGGGGACGACGAAGTTCCGACCGTCCAGGGCGGCGGCCGCCTTGGCCGCGCGGGCCAGGTGCAGCACCGACCGGGGTGAGGCGCCCAGGCGGATCTCGGGGATGGTGCGGGTGGTGCCGACGATGTCGACCAGGTACTGCCGCAGGGCCGGGGCCAGGTGGACGGTGCCGACGGTGTCGATGAGCGCGGCGATCGTGGCGGCGTCCGCCACCGGGCTGATGGCCGCGAGCGGATCCCCCCGGTCGCGATCGGCCAGCATGGCGACCTCGGCCGAGCGGTCCGGGTAGCCGATGCTCACCCGCGCGAAGAACCGGTCGCGCTGCGCCTCCGGCAGCGGGTAGGTGCCTTCCATCTCGACCGGGTTCTGGGTGGCGACGACGAGGAACGGGCGTCCCAGCCGGTAGCTGGTGCCGTCGACCGTGACCTGGTGCTCCTCCATGCACTCCAGGAGGGCGGACTGCGTCTTGGGGGAGGCCCGGTTGATCTCGTCGGCCACGACGATGTTGGCGAACACCGGGCCGGGCCGGAACTCGAACTGCGACGTCGAGCGGTCGTAGACGCTGACGCCCGTGACGTCGCCGGGCATGAGGTCGGGGGTGAACTGCA
This sequence comes from Nakamurella flava, assembly GCF_005298075.1. Taxonomy (NCBI): domain Bacteria; kingdom Bacillati; phylum Actinomycetota; class Actinomycetes; order Nakamurellales; family Nakamurellaceae; genus Nakamurella; species Nakamurella flava. Next base: position 19,612 of record NZ_SZZH01000008.1, on the reverse strand, counting down.
CCCGGCTGACCGTCCCGTCGACGGAGCGGGCCAGGGACTTGGCCAGCACGGTCTTCCCGGTCCCGGGGACGTCCTCCAGCAGGAGGTGCCCTTCGGACAGCAGGGTGATGAGCGCCAGCCGGATCACGTCGGGCTTGCCGAGCACCACCTGGGAGACCGCGGCGGCGATACGTCCGCCCAGCGCGGCCACGTCGGCGATGGCGACCCGGTCGGGCACGGCGGTGCCGTCCTGCGGGGCCGCGGCCCGGTCCAGCTCGACGTTCGAAGTCACGCGTGTCCTCCCAGCGATCGCTGCCCGATGCGGACCGACGGCACCCACCGGTGGGACATCCCGGTCGATCGAGCTGGACGTCCCTGCACGGTCGGTCCCCACGAACCGGTCGAACCCCTGGCGGCCAGTCTGCCAGCACGCTGCCGCGGGCAGCCGTTCCACGCAGCTGCGTGGATCGGTCGGGGGTTCCGTCGGCCGGGGGATCGGGCGCCGGATGTCCCGGTACGGGGGAGCGGTCGCCGTAGCATGGCGTCGATGTCCAGTTCCCCGTCCGGTCGGGCCGCCCCCGCGCCCGCGGCCCCCGACGCCCCGGGCGGGCCGTCGCCGACGCCACCCACCCTGGTGCGCCGCCTCTGGACCGCCGGGCAGGGATTGGTCCGGCAGCTGGCCAAGTTCGGGATGGTCGGCATCGTCGCGCTCACCGTCGACATCGGGCTGTTCAATCTGTTGAGCTATGTCGGCTCCGATCCGCTGCTCGATGGTCAGCCCCTGGTGGCCAAGGTGATCTCGACCGCCGCCGCGACGCTGGTGGCCTGGCTCGGTAATCGGTACTGGACGTTCCGGCACACCCGCCGGGCCGACGCCGGCCGCGAGGCCGTCCTCTACTTCGTGATGTGCACGATCGGCCTCGGCATCGCCCTGTCCTGCCTGTGGGTCTCGCACTACCTCCTCGGGTTCACCTCGCCGTTGGCCGACAACATCGCGGCCAACGTGGTCGGGTTGCTGCTCGGCACCACGTTCCGGTTCTGGGCCTACAAGAGGTTCGTCTTCACCGGCACGGCCGCGCCCGCCGTCGCTGCGACCTGACACCCCTTCTGCCACCGGGCCCCACCGGTTCTGGCCACGGTCCCCACACCGCCTGCCACCGCGCCCCACCGGATCCCCCCACCGCGCCCCACTGGTTCCCCCCACCGCGCCCCACCCGGGCGGTGCCGGCCGGGTGTCCGCCGTCGCCGGGACGTCGGTAGGTCGCGGACGGATGCGCTGACCTGGGGTGATGTGCATGCGTCCCGGCAGCGAGCGGTCGCCCCGGACCGCCGAGAAAGCCTGGTCCCGGGTCGCGCGGCCACCGCGACACACCCCGGACGGGTGGACCCCGCCGGCCTCCCCACTCCGCCCCACCGCCACGACCTGCAGTGATGCTCCGCCGTACCGCGATCGGGGGTGTTGGGTGGAGGTGGGTGGCAGAAAGTGGGTTAAGGTGGTGCAACTTGGATCCGGGGGAGGTGTTCGGGGATGCCTTCCGGTTTCTTCGGCACTTACACGCCGCGGATGGACGACAAGGGGCGGGTCACGTTGCCCGCGAGATACCGGGACCAGTTCGCGGCGGGGGTGATGGTGGTGCGGGGACAGGATCACTGCCTTTACGTCTTCACCCCTGACGGTTTCAACACCTTCGCCGACGCCGCCATCAATGCCCCGATCACCGACGAACGCGCCCGCGGTTACCAGCGCTACATGCTGGCCAACACCGACGAGCAGCGTCCGGACGGCCAGGGCCGCATCTCCATCCCCGCCCGCATGCGGGAGTACGCCGGCCTCACCAAGGACATCGTCATCACCGGTGTCGGCCTGCGGATGGAGATCTGGGACGCCACCGAGTGGCAGGAGTACGAGGCCCGCCAGGAGGCCGCATACGCCGCGCCGGAACGGGGGTTGCTCACCAGTTGATCCACCGGACCGACGGCGATGGACCTGCCGCCCGGCCCGCATCCGCTCCAGCCCTGACACGACTTCCCCCGTGCCAGGACCGACCGGCGCTGACACGACTTCCCCCGTGCCAGGGCCCGACGCGGATGGGGACCAGGAAGCAGGAACACCCCGGTCCACCGGATCCCGCTCCGACACCCGTCTCCCACCAGCACCGCCCGGCCCCGCTCCACCCGCACCCGACCAGCACCCACCGGACCGGCCGTCACGGCCGTGCTCCGGTTCTTTCCCGTGCGCGCCACCCGGCACGTGCCAGCAGAACCCGATCACCACGTCAGACACCGGAGGGGACGCCGATGGGGCAGCGGTCGCAGCCGGTGCCGGCGGGACACGTCCCCGTCCTGCTCGGCCGGGTCGACGAGCTGCTGACCCCGGCTCTGGATGGCGCGCCGGATCAGAGCTGGTGTGTGGACGCCACTCTCGGCATGGGCGGCCACACGCTGGCCCTGTTGCAGGCCCACCCGCACCTGCGGATCGTCGGTATCGACCGCGACCCGCAGGCCCTGGAGATCGCCGAGCGGCGGCTGACCGAGGCGGGCGTGATCGACCGGGCCGTCCTGGTCCACGCCGTGTACGACCGCATCGGTGACGCCATCGACGAGCACGTCCCAGGGGCCCGCGTCCAGGGTGTGCTGTTCGACCTCGGGGTGTCGTCCGTGCAGCTGGACCGGGCGGACCGGGGCTTCGCCTACGCCCAGGACGGCCCACTGGACATGCGGATGGACCCGACCACGGGGCCGTCCGCGGCCGACGTCCTCAACACCTACGCCACCGGTGAGCTCGCCCGGATCCTGCGGGAGTACGGAGAGGAACGGTTCGCCGGGCGGATCGCCGCCGCGATCGTCGCCGAGCGGGCCCGGGAGCCGTTCACCACCAGCGCCCGGCTGGTCGACCTGGTCCGCAGCAACATCCCGGCGGCCACCCGCCGGACCGGGGGCAACCCGGCCAAGCGCACCTTCCAGGCCCTGCGCATCGAGGTCAACGACGAGCTGGGGGCGCTCCGCCGCGCGTTGCCCGCCGTGCTCGAGCGGATCGCCGTGGGCGGCCGGATCGTGCTGCTGTCCTACCAGTCGCTCGAGGACCGCATCGTCAAGCGGGCGATCCAGCCGTCGACGCTCTCGACCTCACCCCCCGGCCTACCCGTCGAGCTCCCCGGCACCGAGCCGGAGTTCCGGTGGCTGACCCGTGGGGCCGAGTTGCCGACCGACGACGAGGTGCAGGCGAACCCGCGGGCCGCGTCGGCGCGGATGCGGGCGGCCGAGCGGTTGACGACCGGCGGGGGCCGGCGATGACCAACGAACCGGCGACGAACGAATCGGCGGGACGCCGGACGGCGATCAGTGGCACGAACGGGGTGGGGCAGATGGTCCGGTACAGGAAGGCTGCGGCGTGACGATCCAGGACGAGGTACGGACGGCAGGACCGGACACCGGACGGCGGGCCCGGTCGGGTCGGTCGTCGACGGAGTCGTCGCGGCGGGCGTATGAACGTCGGCAGCGGCGCCTGCAGAAGTCGGGGGAGACCCGGCTCGGCTCGCCCGGCCGTCCGGTGGCGGCCGCCCTCGACCGGGCTCCGTTCGTCATCGCGGTCATCGTCCTGCTGACCGCCGGCGTGGCCGGGGTGCTCTACCTCAACACCCTGACCGACGAGGCCGGAATGAAGGCGGCGAAGGCGCGGACGGACAGCGCGAGCCTCCGCCTGGACATCGAGGCCCTGCAGCGGGAGGTCGCCGGCCTGGACTCGACTCCGCGCATCGCCCAGGTCGCCGCCCAGCTCGGCCTGACCATCGCCGGCGATTCCGCCATGCTCGAGATCGACGGCGCCGGCCACGGCACCGTCGTCGGAACGCCGTCGGCCGTGCCCACGCCGGCGCCGGCCGCGGCCGCACCGACCACCGATCCGGCGGCCGCCGGAGCGGCGGCCACCCCGGCCACCACCCCGGCTCCCGCCCCGGCGGCCGAGGCCGCTCCGACGACCGCCGCTCCGACGACTGCCGCCCCCGAAGCCGCAGCACCCGAGGCGGCCGCCCCGGCGGCTCCGGCCCCGGTGACCGCCGCCCCGTCCGCCGTCACCGCGACGGGAACCGTCGGATGACGACGGGAATCGGCGGCGGCCGTCCCGCCCGCGACACTGGTCGCGTCGGGTCCGGTGGACCGGTGGATCCTCGCCGGGCCCGGCCCACCCGCCCCGGGCCGGTCTCCGGGTCGAGCGCCCCGCAGAGCGCCCGTCCCCGGCGCATCCGGACCGACGGCGTCCGTCCGGTCGACCGTCCGGCACCGACCGCGACCGCCCGGCCGGCGCGCGGCGCGGGTTTCGCCGGGCGGCCACTGCGTACGGGCCACCCGTCCGCGTCGGTCCGCGGCCGCCGCGCCAAGCGCGCCCGTCAGTCCTCGTTCAGCCCGGCCCGCCGGGGTCGGCTGGCGCTGTTCGCGCTGGTCCTGGTCCTGGTGGCGGCGCTCGTCAAGCTGACGACCATCCAGGTCTTCGACATCGGCAACTACGCGGCCCAGAGTGCCCAGCAGCGCACCCGCGAGATCCCGCTGATCGCCCAGCGCGGCACCATCACCGACGTGAACGGCAACAACGTGGCCTTCACGGTGGAGGGTCGGGCCATCGCCGCCCGGCCCAAGCTGTTCACCGACGACGCCCAGCGGCAGGCGGTCGCCCGCATCATCGTCGCGGGGCTGGCCCAGGGCGGCGCCCCGGACGTCGCCTCCACGGGGGCGCCGGTCACCGAGGCCGACATCCTGGAGAAGCTGCAGTCCAGCCGCACCTACGTCTACCTGGCCCGCAACCTGCTGCCCGAGCAGGCCGCCGCGATGATGAAGGAGATCTCGCCGCTGTTCGACCAGGCGCACATCAACGCGGTGGCCACCGAGCGGCAGGACATGCGCGAGTACCCGGACAACAGCGCCATGGCCGCGATCGTCGGCAACACCGACTACGACGGCAACGGCCTGTCCGGTATCGAGTCCAAGTGGGACACCCGGCTCGCCGGCAAGGACGGCACCCGCACGGTCGACGTCGACGCCACCCACCTCGTCATCCCGAACTCGACTCGCGACCAGGTCCCCGCGGTCGACGGCATGGACGTGCAGCTGACCATCGACAGCGACCTGCAGTACGCGGTGATGCAGCAGCTGCAGAAGTACGTCGACGCTTCGCAGGCCAAGAAGGGCTGCATCGTCGTCATGGCCGTCAAGGACGCCCACATTCCGGTGATGGCCTGCTACCAGCCGGGTCAGACCACCCGGCAGACCGGCAACCTCGCGGCCACCGCGGCGTTCGAGATGGGCTCGGTCAACAAGGTCGTCACCATGGCCGCCGCCCTCGACAAGGGCCTCATCACGCCGACCACCCCGTTCACGGTGGACGGCAGCATCGAGATGGGCGGCATCACCGTCAAGGACGCGTGGGCCCACGGCCCGACGAAGATGACGGCGACCGGCATCCTGGCCAAGTCCTCCAACGTCGGCACCCTGATGATCGCCCAGCAGGTCGGTCAGGACGACTTCATGGCCATGGCCAAGCGCTTCGGCCAGGGGGCCCGCACGGGCGTGCAGCTGCCCGCGGAGACCAGCGGCAACCTGCCCGCCATGTCCACCTGGTCGGCGGCGACGTTCGCGAACCTGCCCATCGGCCAGGGCGTCTCGTACAACCTGGTCGAGCTGGCCAGCATGTATCAGACGATCGCCAACGGCGGCGTCCGCATCCAGCCGACGCTGGTGGCGTCCACCACCAGCGATGGCGTGACCACCCCGTTCCCGACCGGCACCACCACCCAGGTGATGAAGCCCGAGTCGGCGGCCACTCTGCTGCAGATGCTGCGCGGCACCATCCAGAGCGGCGACACGGCACACCGCGGCACCGCCCCGCAGGCGCAGATCACCGGCTACCAGGTGGCCGGCAAGACGGGTACCGCGCAGCAGGTCGACGAGGACACCGGTGAGTACTCGCAGAGCCTGATCACGTCCACCTTCGGTGGGATCGTCCCGGCCGACAACCCGCAGTACGCCATCTCGATCATGCTGGACAACCCGCGCGGGGATTCGTCCGTCGGGACGACAAGCTGCGCTCCGCTGTTCCATGACGTGGCCTCGTACGTGCTGCGGGCCGGGGACGTGCCGCCGTCGGCGACGCCGGCTCCGGTCTACGACCTGTATCTGCCGTAGCGGGTAACGTGCGCGCCGTGACTTCCCCTGTCGCTCCGACCTCGTTGCGCCCGCAGCGACCGGTCGGGGCCAGGCTCGTCGACCTCGCCCGGACGGCCGGCACTCGCCCGACCGGGCGACCGGCCACCGCCGCCGGCGTTCGGAACGCGAGTTCCGCCGGTGCTTGCGCCCCGACCGGCGGTCCCTCGTCCGGGGCCGGTCTCGACGACCTCCTCATCACGGGGATCACCCATCGGGCCCAGGAGGCCCGGCCGGGCGACCTGTTCGCGGCCCTGCCCGGTACCCGGGTGCACGGGGCCGAGTTCGCCGCCGCCGCGGTGAACGCCGGGGCCGTGGCGGTGCTGACCGACCCGGCCGGGGCGGCCCGGCTGGACACCGACCCGGTGACCGCGGACCTGCCCCGGCTGATCGTGGACGAGCCGCGCCGCGTGCTCGGCGCGGTCGCCGCGCAGGTCTACGGCGACCCCAGCCGGCGCCTGCAGGTCGTCGGGGTGACCGGCACCGCGGGCAAGACGACCACCGGGTACCTGCTCGAGCGGGCGTTGGCCGCCGACGGGTCCCGCACCGGACTGATCGGCACCGTGCAGACCCGCTGGGGCGATCCCGACGGCGGCGTCACCGTGCTGCCCAGCAGCCTGACCACCCCCGAGGCCCCCGACCTGCAGGCGCTGTTCGCGGTCATGGTCGAGCAGGGCGTCGACGCGGTGGCGATGGAGGTCTCCTCGCACGCGTTGTCCCTGGGCCGGGTCGACGGGACCCACTTCGAGGTGGGGGCGTTCACCAACCTGTCGCAGGATCACCTGGATTTCCACCGCGACATGGAGGACTACTTCCAGGCCAAGGCGCAGCTGTTCGACGGTCGGGCCCGTCGTCCGGTCGTGATGGTCGACGACGAGTGGGGTCAGCGGCTCGCGGCCGATCATCCCGAGGCGGTGACGGTCTCCACGCATCCGGGTCGACCGGCGGACTGGCGGGTGTGTGGCGCGGTGCCGTTGCCGGCCGGGCGCCAGCAGGTGTCCCTGCTCGGCCCGGACGATGCCGCGATCGGGTTCAACCTGGCACTGCCCGGGCCGTTCAACGTCGCGAACGCCGGGCTGGCTGTGGCCTGCGTGAACGCGCTCGGCCGCGATCCGCACGAGGCGGCCGCCGCGCTCGACGACGTGGTGGTCCCCGGTCGGATGGAGCGCGTCCTGGCCGGTCAGGATTTTCTGGCCGTCGTCGATTACGCGCACAAGCCGGGCGCGCTGGCCGCCGTGCTCGACGCCGTCCGCCACGGGCTGGTCGGCCGGCTGATCCTGGTCATCGGCGCCGGCGGCGACCGCGACCACGGCAAGCGGCCGATGATGGGCGCCGAAGCGGCCCGCCGGGCGGACCTGGTGATCGTCACCGACGACAACCCGCGGTCCGAGGACCCGGGCGGGATCCGCGCGGCCGTGCTGGCCGGGGCCCGGGCCGTGGTGGCCGAGGGGGTCGGGGACCGGGCGGTCGAACTCCGGGAGATCGGCGACCGGCGGGAGGCCATCCGCGCGGCCGTGGCCGCGGCCGGGCCGGGTGACGCGATCGTCATCGCCGGCAAGGGACACGAGACGGGACAAAAGGTGGGTGACGAGCTGTTGCCGTTCTCCGATCGGCAGGAGCTGGAGCAGGCGCTCCAGGCGCTGGACGCACGGGTGACGCCGGCGGACGCCGGCGGGACGGGCGGCCCGGCGTGATCGAGATGACCCTCGCCCAGGTCGCCGAGGCGACCGGCGCGGCCCTGCCCGCCGACGCCCCCGGCGAACTGCTGGTGACGTCCGCGGAGTTCGACACCCGGCGCGTGCAGCCGGGCGCCCTGTTCGTCGCCCTGGTCGGCGACCACGCCGACGGCCACGACTTCGCCGCCGCCGCGCGGGGCGCGGGTGCGGTCGCGGTGCTGGGCTCGCGCGACCTGCCGGCCGATGCCGGTCTGCCGCTGCTCCGGGTCCCGGACGGCGACGGCGGGGATCCGAACGCCGGGGTGCTCGCCGCGTTGGCCCGACTGGCCCAGGCATCGGTGAAGGCGCTCGTCGTCGGACACGATCTGCAGGTGGTCGGGGTGACCGGCTCGTCCGGCAAGACGTCGACCAAGGACCTCATCGCGGCCGTGCTGTCGGCCTCCGGTGATCCGGTCGTCGCCCCGCCGGAGTCGTTCAACAACGAGCTCGGCCATCCGTACACCGCGTTGCGGGCCACCCCGCAGACCCGGTACCTGGTGCTGGAACTGTCGGCCCGCGGCAAGGGCCACATCGCCGAACTGGCCCGGATCGCCCCGCCCCGCATCGGCGCCGTGCTGAACGTCGGGTCGGCCCACCTGGGTGAGTTCGGGTCGGTCGAGGGCATTGCCGAGGCCAAGTCCGAGCTGGTGCAGGCCCTGCCGTCGGGATCCGTCCTGCCCGGCCGGGGCGGAGTCGCCATCCTCAATGCCGACGACGAGCGGGTGGCCGCGATGGCCGACCGCACGGACGCCGAGGTCGTGCTCGTCGGTCAGGACCCGGCCGCGACGGTCCGGGCGGAGGACGTCACCGCCGACGACGCCGACCGCGCCGTCTTCACCCTGGTCACCCCGGAGGGCTCGGCCCCGGTCCGGTTGTCCGTGGTGGGCGCGCACCAGATCGGCAACGCCCTGAGCGCGGCCGCGGTCGGTCGCGCGGTCGGGATGCCGGTGGAGCAGGTGGCCGACGCGCTCAGCGCCGCCGGTCCCGCATCCAAGTGGCGGATGGACGTCACCGAACTGGCCGGTGGCGTGCTGCTCGTCAATGACGCCTACAACGCCAACCCGCATTCGACGAAGGCCGCGCTGCGCTCCCTGGCGAAGATGAAGCGGTCCCGTCCGGGGCGGGCCTGGGCGGTGCTCGGGGAGATGGCCGAGCTCGGGGACAGTGCCATCGAGGCGCACGACGAGGTCGGCCGGCTGGTGGTCCGCCTGGGCATCGACCAGCTGATCGTGGTCGGCGCCGAGGGAGCGGGTCGCAGCTCACTGGCCCGCGCGCTGCATCTCGGAGCGCATCTGGAAGGTTCGTGGGGTGGCGAGTCGCTGCCCGTGTCCGACGTCGACGAAGCGGTCGCCGTCCTGATCGAGGAACTCGCCGACGGTGACGTGGTGCTGGTCAAGGCATCGCGGTCCGTCGGTCTGGAACGGGTGGCAACGGCGTTGATCGACCGCATCGGAACTGCTGACCGCACCGGGGAGGCCGGGGCGTGAAGTCCATCCTCATCGCCGCGATCGTCGCCCTCGCGGTGTCGATCATGCTGACCCCGTACCTCATCAAGGTGTTCTCCCGGCAGGGGTTCGGCCAGGAGATCCGCGAGGACGGCCCGCAGCACCACAAGAAGAAGCGCGGCACCCCCACGATGGGTGGTACCGCGATCATCGTCGCGATGTGGGCCGGCTACCTGGCCGCGGTGATCGTGCAGATGATCACCGGCGAAGGTGGCCCCACGGCCTCGGCCTGGCTGCTGCTTTACCTGACGACCGGGATGGGTCTGGTCGGCTTCCTCGACGACTTCATCAAGATCCGCAAGCAGCGCAACCTGGGTCTGAACAAGCGGATGAAGTTCCTCGGCCAGACGTTCATCGCCCTGTCGTTCGGGGTGCTGGCCCTGCAGTTCCGCAGCTCGTCCGGCTTCGCGCCGGCGTCGGTCTACATCTCCTACACGCGGGACATCGCGCTGCTGTCGGTCGGCACCGTGGGGTTCGTGGCCCTGGCCTGGTTGCTGGTGTCGGCCTGGTCCAATGCGGTCAACTTCACCGACGGGCTGGACGGCCTGGCCGCCGGGTCGTCGGTGATGGTGCTCTTCACCTACGTGGCGATCGGGTTCTTCCAGTTCCGCAACGCCTGCTGGCAGCCGTTGAGCGACGCGGCCGCGGCCGGCTGTTACGAGGTCCGGGACCCGCTGGACCTGGCCGTGGTCGCGGCAGCGGCGTTGGGCGGCTGCATCGGGTTCCTGTGGTGGAACGCCCACCCGGCCCGGATCATGATGGGCGACACCGGTTCGCTGGCTTTGGGCGGTCTCATCGCCGGGTTGTCGATCATGACCCGCACCGAGCTGCTGCTGGTGGTCATCGCCGGCCTGTTCGTCATCGAGATGCTGTCGGTGATCATCCAGATCGCCGTCTTCCGGACCCGCGGCACCCGTATCTTCAAGATGGCCCCGTTCCACCACCATTTCGAGCTGTCCGGCTGGGCCGAGACGACCGTCATGGTCCGGTTCTGGCTGCTGGCGGCCATGTCGGCGGCGCTGGGCCTCGGCCTGTTCTACGCCGAGTGGCTCTCGCTGACCGGTGGCTGAGCCGATGGGCGCACCCGACGAGCCCGGCACCGACCGCAGCACCAGCACCGAGGCCGGCCTGGCTCGTCACCGCGCGCGCTGGCGTCCCGGCCCCGGGGTCGTCGTCCTGGCCGCCGGGGTGGGGGTCACCGGTCTGCCGGTCGTCCGCTACCTGGCGGCCACCGGGGCGACCGTGCTGGTGACGTCGAACCGGACGCCGCCGGCCGAACTCGCCGACATCCCCGGCGACATCCGGTTCGTCGGCGACCCGGTCGAGCCGCCGGAGTTGGTCGACACCGAGATGGGGGAGCGGGCGCTCAGCGCGGTCGTCACCTCCGCCGGCCTGCCGCCGCACCACCCACTGCTGACGGCTGCGCAGGCCCACGGACTCGAAGTGATCGGGGAGGTGGAACTGGCCTGGCGGTTGGATCACCAGGGCGACCCCGACGAGCTGGCCGGGGCGGCCCCCTGGCCGCTGACCGACCCGGCGGCCGAGCCGCGCGACTGGTTGGTGGTCACCGGCACCAACGGCAAGACGACGACCACCGGGATGCTCGAGTCGATCCTGCGGGCCGCCGGCCGCCAGGTGACCGCATGCGGGAACATCGGCTGGCCGGTGCTCGAGGCGGTGCTCGCGGAGCCCCGGCAGGACGTCATCGCCGTCGAGCTGTCCAGCTTCCAGCTGCACTGGGCACCCAGCGTGTGGCCCCGGGCGGGTGTCGTCCTCAACGTCGCCGAGGACCACCTGGACTGGCACGGATCGATGGCCGCCTACGCGGGCGCCAAGGCGCGGGCCCTGACCGGGGAGATCGCGGTCGCCGTGGTCGACGACCCGGGGGCGTTGGCCCTGCTGAAAGCGGCGGACCGGGCGGGGACCCGCGTCGGCGTCACGGCCGGGGACCCGCGGACGGGCATGCTCGGCGTCCGGGGTGGCGCCCTGGTCGACGCCGCCTTCCGCGCCGGCGAGCTGCTGCCGGCCGCCGACGTCCGACCGCCCGGGGCGCACAACGTCACCAACGCGCTCGCCGCGGCGGCCCTGGCCCTGTCCGGCGACGTCACGGCCGAGCAGGTGGCCGCGGGCCTGCGGGCCTACGCCCCCGGCGCGCACCGCAACGTCCTGGTCGGCGCCCGGCCGGCGCGACGAGGGGCCGGGACCGACGGTGCGGGAATGGTGCGGTTCGTCGACGACTCCAAGGCCACCAACCCGCATGCGGCGCTGGCCTCCCTAACCGCCTACGACCGGGTGGTGTGGGTGGCCGGCGGCCAGCTCAAGGGGGCGACCGTCGATGACCTGGTGGTCGCCGTCCGTGACCGGTTGGTCGGGGTCGTGCTGCTCGGGGTCGACGCGCCACTCGTCGCGGCTGCTCTTTCCCGACACGCCCCCGATGTGCCCAGGGTGGTCGTGCAGGGCCGGGACGATGACGTGATGCGAACAGTGGTGCGAACGGCCGCCGACATGGCCGGACCCGGTGACGTCGTCCTGCTGGCCCCGGCCGCGGCCTCGCTGGACATGTTCCGGTCCTACGCGGCGCGGGGTCAGGCGTTCGCTCAGGCTGTCGGCGAACTGACCGGCTCGGAGGGTCCGGCGTGACCGTCACCTCGCCCCGACCGGCCGGTGGTGGGTCGGAGCAGCGCGACGACCGACGACGCCCTGCTCGCGGTCCGGCTGACCGGGCCGTGGGGCCGGTGCGCACGCGGCTGCGGGCCGGTGTCCGCTACGCCTCGGACTGGCTCGATCGTCCGATGGCCTCGCTACACCTGATCCAGGCGATCTTCGCCCTGCTGCTGGGCTTCGGTCTGCTGATGGTGCTGTCCTCGTCCTCGGTGACGGCGTTCCGCACCGGAGGCTCCTCGTTCGGGGTGTTCGCCAACCAGGCCACCTTCGCGCTCGTCGGTCTGGTCCTGTTCGGGGCGACCCAGTACCTGCCGGTCCGGCTGATGCGTTCGCTGTCGACCGCGGCGGTGATGTTCTCGATCCTGCTGCTGGTCGCCGTGCTCATCCCGGGGGTCGGCAAGCTCGTCAACGGGGCCCGGAGCTGGATCGCGATCGGCGGTTTCCAGTTCCAACCCAGCGAGGTGGCCAAGCTGGCGCTGCTGCTGTGGATGGGGCACGTGCTGGCCGCCCGGCGGTCGACGCTGGCCTCGCCGCGTTCGTTGCTGATCCCGGTGCTACCGGTGTTCATCCTCATCGCCGGGTTGATCATGATGCAGCCCGACCTCGGCACCACCACCGCCCTGCTCATCGTCTTCATGGCGTGCCTGTTCTTCGCCGGCGCTCCGTGGTGGATGTTCGCCACCCTGGCCGGCCTGGCGGTGCTCGGGGTCACCGCGCTGGCCCTGTCCGCCACCTACCGGCTGGCCCGGGTGCTGTCCTTCCTCAACCCGGATCCCACGAGTGCCTCCGGGTGGCAGCTCGCGCAGAGCCTGTACGGGATGGGCAACGGCGGCATCTTCGGGGTCGGTCTCGGGCAGTCCCGGGCCAAGTGGAGCTATCTGCCGAACGCCGATTCGGACTTCATCTTCGCGATCGTCGGCGAGGAACTCGGCTTCATCGGGGCCGCGTTGCTGCTCCTGCTGTTCGGTCTGCTGGCCTACACGGGCCTGCGGATCGCCCGCCGCAACGTCGACCCGTTCGTCAAGATCGTCGCCTCGGCGGGCACGGTGTGGCTGGTCGGCCAGGCCGGCATCAACATCTGCTACGTCGTGGGTCTGCTGCCGGTCACCGGCATCCCGCTGCCGATGATCTCCGCCGGTGGCACCTCGCTGATCATCACCATGGTCGTCTTCGGTCTGCTGGCCAACTTCGCCCGGAGCGAGCCGGAGGCGGCCGCCGTCCTGCAGGCCAACGGCGGCAACCGCCTGGCCCGCTTCCTCGGGGTCAATCCCAAGCCGGGCGCCGGGGCCAAACGGGCGGCCAAGCGGACCGCCAAGGCCGAACGGCGGGCCGCGAAATCGGCCAAGCGGGCCGCGGCCGCCAAGCCCGCCCCGGCGCGGAAGCCCGCGAGCCCGACCCGGCGTACTCCGGACGCGGTCCGCGCGGAGCCCCGCAGCCGGGGTGCCGCGCCCCGACCGACCACCGGGACACAGCGACCGGGAGCCATCCCCCGGCAGCCCGACGGGCGGCGGGGCGCAGCCGGTGCCCGACCCGCCCGATCCACCCCGTCGGCGAATCCCCGCCGCAACCCGTCCTCAGGAGGTTCCCCGCAGTGGTGACGACGAGTGTCCTGCTCGCCGGAGGCGGTACGGCGGGGCACATCGAACCGGCCCTGGCCGTTGCCGACGCGCTGGTCGCGCTGGCCGGGGACGACGTGGTGATCACCGCACTGGGCACCGAGCGGGGATTGGAGACGCGCCTGGTGCCGGAACGCGGCTACGAGCTGCGGCTGGTGCCGCCGGTGCCGCTGCCCCGCAAACCGTCCGGTGACCTGTTGACCCTGCCGGGCCGGATGCGGTCGGCGATCAAGGCGACGCGGGCCGTCATGGACGAACGTGATGTCGATGTCGTCGTGGGCTTCGGCGGGTACGTGGCCCTGCCCGCGTATCTGGCCGCCCGCGGTCGGGTGCCGATCGTCGTGCACGAGGCCAACGCCCGGGCCGGTCTGGCCAACAAGGTGGGTGCCCGGTTCGCCGCCGCGGTGGCGGCGGCCGTCGAGGGCTCGGGCCTGTCCGGAGCCCGCGTCGTCGGCAATCCGGTGCGCCGCTCGCTGTCCCAGCTGGATCGGGCGGCGCTGCGGGCGCAGGCCCGGGAGTTCTTCGGGCTCGACCCGGATGCCCCGACGCTGCTGGTCTTCGGCGGCTCGCAGGGCGCGCAGCGCATCAACGACGCGGTGTCGGGGGCGGCTAACGAGCTGGCCGCCCACGGGATCGGCGTCCTGCACGCCTACGGCCGCAAGAACGAGGTGACCGTGCCCGGTGGACTGTCGCCCCGGTACGTCGCCGTCCCGTACCTGGACCGGATGGACCTCGCCTACGCGGCCGCCGACCTGGTGCTGGCCCGGTCCGGCGCGATGACCGTCGCCGAGATCGGGGCGGTCGGGCTGCCCGCGGTCTATGTGCCGTTGCCGCACGGCAACGGCGAGCAGCGGCTGAACGCCTCCGGGCAGGTCGCGGCCGGTTCGGCCGTCGTCATCGACGACGCCGACCTCACCCCGACGGTCGTGGTGGAGAAGGTCGTGCCGTTGGTGATCGACGGCATCGTCCGCGATGGCATGACCGCCGCGGCGGCCGGCATGGCCGCCCACCCGGTGGACGAGGTGTTGGCCCGGATGGTGCTCGACGTCGCGGCCGCGGCCCGATCCGGCGGGAACGCCCGATGAGCGCGGACCACTCCGGCAGCGTCCCGGCCGCCGAGGTCCCGGTGACCGCCGAAGGGGTGTCGTTGGCCCGTACCCACCTGGTCGGCGTGGGCGGCGCCGGGATGAGCGGCATCGCCCGCATCCTGGTGGACCGCGGGCTGCCGGTCTCCGGGTCGGACGCCAAGCAGTCGGCCACCGTGTCCGCGCTGATCGAGCGCGGGGTGCAGGTCGCGGTCGGTCACGGCGCCGATCGGCTGGACCTGCTGGCCGGGGGGCCGACGGCCGTGGTGGTGTCGACGGCGGTCCGGCCGGACAATCCCGAGCTGGTCGCCGCCCGGGAACGGGGCATCCCGGTGGTCCGGCGGGCGGTGGCGTTGGCCGCGTTGATGACGGGGCAGCGGGCCGTCTGTGTGGCCGGCACCCACGGCAAGACCTCGACCACCTCGATGCTCACGGTGGCGTTACGGGCCGCCGACCTGGACCCGTCGTTCATGATCGGCGGCGAACTGACTGATTCCGGGTTGGCCGCCCATGCCGGCCGGGGTGACGTGTTCGTCGCCGAGGCCGACGAGTCCGACGGATCGTTCCTGGCCTTCGCCCCGCACGGTGCGATCGTCACCAACCTCGAACCGGACCACCTGGACCATCACGGCACCGCCGAGGCCTACGAGGCGGTCTTCGAGCAGTTCGTCGAACGCATCGAGCCGGGTGGGTTCCTCGTCGCCTGCGCCGACGATCCGGGTTCGGCCGCGCTGGCGGCGTCGGCCCGGCGTTCGGGTCTGCGCCGCGTCGTCACCTACGGTCGATCGGCCGACGCGGAGGTCCGGCTGGAGCGCGACGGTTCCCCGGCGGTGGACGGAGGTCCGCAGACCGCGGTGCTGACCCTGCCCGGCGGGCCGCCGGTGGTGCTGCGCCTGCAGGTCCCCGGTGACCACATGATGCTGAACGCCGCGGCGACGGTGGCCGCCGGCGCCGAGCTGGGCGTCGACCCGGCGTCGCTGGCCGCGGGGCTCGCCACTTACGGCGGCGTCCGCCGACGTTTCGAACACAAGGGCGCGGCGGCCGGCGTCACCGTCTACGACGACTACGCCCACCACCCGACCGAGGTGGCCGCCCAGCTGGCCGCGGCCCGGTCGGTGGTCCCCTCCACCGGTCGGCTGGTGGTGATCTTCCAGCCACACCTGTACTCGCGGACCGAGACGTTCGCGACCGAGTTCGGGCGGGCCCTGTCGGCGGCCGACGTGGTCGTGCTGCTCGACGTGTTCGCGGCCCGGGAGGATCCGCGGCCGGGGGTGTCCGGTGAGTTGATCGCCCGGGCGGTCGACGCGGCGGTGCCGCTGGTCTACGAGCCGGACCGCGCCGCGGCCACCGTGTCGGCGGCCCGGGTGCTGCGGGACGGCGACGTGGTGATCACCATGGGCGCCGGTGACGTGACGGCCATCGGTCCCGAACTGCTGGCGCGGTTGTCGGCGGAGGCAACCCGATGACGCGGCTGCCGCGGTTGTCGCGGGAAGCCCGCAAGGACGGCGGATCGGGTCGGTCCCGGTCGACCGGCGGCCGGTCCGGCGCGAAGGCGACGACGAAGGCCGCTCCGGCCGGGGGAGTGCTGACCGCCGACCGACCGGCGCCCGATGTGCGTCCGCGGCGGGCGCCGCAGCAGGTGCGCCGGTGGCCCTGGATCCTGGGTGCCGCCCTGACCGCGACGCTGCTGGTGGCGGCCGGGGTCGTCATCTTCTTCACTCCGCTGCTCGGTCTGCGGTCCGTCGTCATCACCGCGGGATCCATCACCGGGGCCGACGGCGCCGCGGTGGCGGGCGGCACACTCGACCCCTCGCTCGACGCGGCGGTGCGTGCGGTCGTCGATGTGCCCGACGGAACCCCCTTGGCCCGTATCGATCTCGGCGGGATCGCCGAGCGGGTGCGGGACGTTCCGCAGGTCGACGCGGTGAGTGTCGGCCGCTCCTGGCCGAACGCGGTGACGGTCACCATCACCCCGCGCGTCCCGGTGGCGGTCACGTCGGCCAACGGTCAGCTGTGGTTGATGGATCGGCAGGGTGTCGCCTATCTCCCGGTCGCCGCGGCCCCGGCCGGCCTGGTGACTCTGAAGCTGGCCACTCCGGGACCGGGGGATCCGGCCACGGAGGCGGCGATGACGGTCATCGAGTCGTTCACCGACTCCTTCCGCGGCCAGGTCGCCGCGGTGAGCGCGCGGACCGCCTACGACGTGCAGCTGACCCTGACCGACGGCCGCACCGTGGTCTGGGGCGGAGCGGATCAGTCCGCTCGCAAGATGCAGGTGCTGCCGACGCTGCTGGAGCAGAAGGGGTCGCAGTACGACGTCACCGACCCGTCGCTGGTCAGCGTCCGCTGAACTGAATCCGTGTCGGGTTGCCGCGTTCTCAGGTCGAACCGGGATCCTGACGGCGGCGTTCCTCGGCGCTTTCCCGGCGCACGCGGCGCAGTTCACCGATCATCTTGCGGGGCTGTCGCAGGACCGCACCCGGCAGCCCGGCGAGGAACCGTCGGGGGTGCCGGTTGGCCCGCCGCAACAGCCGCCGCGGTTTGGTGCGAACCCGGTCCTTGAGGTCTTCGAGGTACTCGTCGGGTAATGACTCGTGCGGGTAGCGGACGATGTGGTGACAGCGGTGGCATTCGGTGTGCAGCAGCAGCCGGCCGGCGTAGACGACGTCGTGTTCGGTGACCCGTCCGCAGGACGAGCACAGCAGATCGGCGAGTTCGGTTTCGTCGGTGGCCATCTCACTGCACCTGGAATCCGGTGGCCCGCAGCATTCGCTCGGCGTCGACCAGGTCGTCGGGGTAGGTGATCTTGATGTTGCGGACGTCCCCGGGGATCCACGACGACAGGGTCGGCTGGTAGGCGTTCCAGCAGGACACGGTGTCGGTGGTGTCGAAACCGTCCTGGAAGGCCTGCTCGTACGCCCGCAACAGGGGGGCGGCGGAGAATACCTGCGGGGTTTGGGCTCTCACGTATCGGGCGGCCGGATCGACGACCAGGTGGCCGTCCTCGCCGGTCGCGCAGATCTGCTCGTCCTCCAGGCCGGGGTAGACGGCGCCGGTGACGGCGACCTCGTCGAGGAGTCGGTGCACCAGCGACGGGCCGATGATGGGGCGGGCGCCGTCGTGGATGAGGACGGTGTCGACCCGGTCGGCAGCGATGTCGGCGGCCAGGTGCCGGAGGGCGAAGAGCTCGGATTCGTGACGGGTGCTGCCCCCGGTGATCACCTCCACCCGGCGGCCCGAACCGATCGCCGGGGCCACCTCGCGGTCGATCATCTCGTCGGCCAGATCCTGGTCTCCGTCCCGGACCACCAGCAGCAGCCGGCGGATCGCCGGGACGCGGGCGAAGGCCAGCAGGCTCCAGGCCAGGACCCGGCGGCCGGCCAAAGGGAGGAACACCTTGTTGAGGGAAGCGCCCACCCGGGTGCCACTGCCGGCGCCGAGCACGATGCCAGCGGCCCGAACGGTCGGCGACGGTCCGGAAGAGGCTCCGGACATGATGTCGCTCCCGTCGCTCGGAGGGTGAGTCCTCAGGATACGGCGAGGGCCGCCGCCGTCCGCCGCGACGTCGACGGTCGGCCCCGTCGAGTGGTGCAGGTGCAGTCGAAGACAACCGCACCTGCACCACTCGCGTTCGGTCTCAGTCGAGCAACCGGTCCGGGTTGCGGAACAGCTCACCGATCTCGGCGAGGACCTTGGCGCCGTCGGCCCCGTCGACGGGTCGGTGGTCGAGGGTGAGTCCGATGGTGGCGCCGAGGCGGATGGTCAGGCCGCCGCGGTGGACGACCGGCCGTTCGGTGATGGCGCCGATCGACAGGGCGGTGGCTTGGGGTGGGGTGAGCAGGCTGGTGAAGTACGGCACCCCGAATCCGCCGAGGTTGGACAGGGTGGTGGTGCCGCCGGTGATGTCCGCTCCGGTGAGCGCTCCCGTGCGGGCCCGGTTGATGGTGGCCCGGACCAGCTGGTCCTGCTCCTCGACCGGCAGCAGGTCGGGGTCGCGGACGACGGGGGCCAGCAGCCCGACCGCGGAGTCGACGGCGAGGGCGACGCCGACGTTGGTGTGCGGGGCGGCGGGGGTGCCGGCCTGCTCGTCCCAGCCGGCGTTGACCTGCGGGTTGTTGCGCAACGCGCGCGACAGCGCCCGCAGCAGCAGGGTGGTCCAGCCGATCCGTCCGCGGGCACGGGCGGCGGCATCGAGGTCCAGTTCGGCGAACACGGTGAACTGGGGGACCGCGGCGCTGGAGGTCATGGTCCGGGCCACGGCCGACCGGATGGAGCGACGCCGGGCGGCCAGGGCGTCGGCGAAGCCCGGGTCGGCGTCGCCGGTGGCCGCAGCGGCCGGCGCGGGGGCCGCGGCGGCCGGGGCTGGTGCGGGGGCGGGTCGGGCCGGAGCGGCAGCTGGTGCCGGGGCGGCGACCGGGGCCGCCGCGACCGGTGCCGGGGCAGCGACCGGGGTGGGAGCGGTTGCCTGGGCGGCTTTTTCGACGTCCTCCACGGTGATGACCCCGTCGGCGCGGGTCGCGGTGACGTTCTCGAGCTTGACCCGCAGTTCGGCCGCGCGGCGGCGGGCGCGGGGGACGGTGGGGATGGGTCCGCGGCGGGAGACGGGGGTTGCGTCCAGCAGGCCCCGGTTCGGGGTGCCGTTGGTGCTGGGTTCGGCGTCCAGGTTGGGGGGGACGTCGGAGCCGGGGACGGCCGGTTCGGCGGTCGACCCGTTCGGGCCGGTGGGGGCCGGGTCGTCGAAGAGGCCGGCCATCAGGTCGTCCGACTCCGACAGCAGGTAGGCGATGGGGGCGCCGACGGCGATGGTGTCGCCGGGTTGGGCGACGAGGCGGGCGACGGTGCCGGCGAAGGGGGAT
>NZ_SZZH01000007.1 GCF_005298075.1 Nakamurella flava | reverse complement strand
CCGCCCCTTGGCGTTGTGCAGGTACCGCCGTCAGACCAGACGGGCCCGATCGGCCCCGACCAGCGCGCGCAGTTCGGCCAGTTGCTCGGCCACCCGCACCGGCGCCGTACCGCCCACGGCGTCCCGCGACGCCAGCGACCCGGCGACCGTCAGGACCTCGCGGACCTGCGGCGTCAGGGCCGGATCAATGTCGGCGAGCTCCTCGTCCGTCAGGTCGTCGAGGTCACGGCCGGTCGACTCGGCCCGCGACACGCACGCACCGGCCGCCTCGTGGGCCACCCGGAACGGCACGCCCTGACGCACCAACCACTCGGCGACGTCGGTGGCCAACGAGAACCCGGCCGGGGCCATCGCCGCCATCCGTCCGGTGTCGAACGTCAGGGTCGCCGTCATGCCCGTCATCGCCGGGAGCACCAGCTCCAGCTGCGCGACCGAGTCGATCAGCGGCTCCTTGTCCTCCTGCAGATCCCGGTTGTACGCCAGGGGCAGCGCCTTGAGGGTGGCCAGCAGACCGGTCAGATTGCCGATCAACCGCCCCGCCTTGCCGCGGGCCAGTTCGGCGATATCGGGATTCTTCTTCTGCGGCATGATCGACGAGCCCGTCGCGAATGCGTCGTGCAACCGGGCATAACCGAATTCCGCGGTCGTGAACACCACGACTTCCTCGGCCCAGCGCGAGATGTCGACCGCCAACATGGCGAAGACGAATGCCAGCTCGGCCGCGAAATCCCGCGCGGACGTGCCGTCGATGGAATTACCGGTCACCCGGTCCAGACCCAACTGGTGGGCCACCACCTTCGGGTCCAGCCGCAACGACGACCCGGCCAGGGCGCCGGAACCGTAGGCCGACACCGCGTGCCGACGGTCCCAGTCGACCAGCCGGTCGACGTCCCGGCCGAGGGCCTGGACGTGCGCGGCCAGATGGTGGGCCAGCAGGACCGGCTGGGCGTGCTGGAAGTGGGTGCGGCCGGGCATGGCCGCACCCGGGTGCGCCTCCGCCTGGTCGAGCAGGGCGGTCTGCAGGTCGAGGACGAGGCCGCCGACCCGCCGGGCCGCGTCCCGCAGGTACAGCCGGTACAGCGTCGCGACCTGGTCGTTGCGGGACCGCCCGGCCCGCAGCTTGCCGCCCAGCTCGGCGCCGGCCCGGGCGATGAGGCCACGTTCCAGAGCCGAATGGACGTCCTCGTCGGTCGGGGCCGGCTGGAACTCCCCGGAGGCCACGTCGGCGGCCAACCGGTCCAGCGCGGCGTGCATGCCGGCCAGCTCCTCGTCGGACAGCAGACCGGCGGCGGCCAGCACCGACGCGTGGGCCTTGCTCGCCGCGATGTCGTACGGCGCCAGCACCCAGTCGAAATGGGTGCTGACCGACAGGGCCGCCATCTCCGGGGCCGGCCCCGAACTGAACCGGCCGCCCCACAGGGCGCCGGCGGCCGTCCGGGAGGCGTCTGCGTTCTCCGTCATCGGTCAGTCGGTCCCGAGGTCGAAGGCCGCGGCCTCGCCGGCCTGGTCGATCGCCTGGGCGACCTCGGTGCTCTCCTCCGGCGGCAGGGTGGCGATGGCCGCCGACTCGCCGGCGCGCAGCACCCCGACCAGCGTCTCCTCGGCGCTGAGCTGACCGCGCTCGGCGTAGAGCTCCAGCTTGGCCCGGGTGTCGGCGATGTCGAGGTTGCGCATGGTGAGCTGACCGATCCGGTCGCTCGGGCCGAAGGCGGCCTCGCTGACCCGCTCCATCGACAACTTCTCCGGGTGGTAGGACAGCGCCGGCCCGGTGGTGTCGAGGATCGTGTAGTCGTTCCCGCGCCGCAGCCGCAGCGTCACCGATCCGGTGACGGCCGAGCCGACCCAGCGCTGCAGCGACTCGCGCAGCATCAGACCCTGCGGGTCCAGCCAGCGGCCCTCGTACAGCAGACGACCCAGGCGCCGGCCCTGGTCGTGGTAGGACGCGACGGTGTCCTCGTTGTGGATGGCGTTGACCAGCCGCTCGTAGGCGATGAACAGCAGCGCCATGCCCGGCGCCTCGTAGATGCCGCGCGACTTCGCCTCGATGATGCGGTTCTCGATCTGGTCGCTCATCCCCAGGCCGTGGCGGCCACCGATGGCGTTGGCCTCCAGGACGAGGGCGACCGGGTCGAGCTCGACGCCGTTGATCGCCACCGGCCGGCCGGCCTCGAAGCGGATCTCGACGTCCTCCGGCGCGATCTCCACCGACTGGTCCCAGTGGGCCACGCCCATGATGGGCTGCACGATCTCGACCGAGGCGTCCAGGTGCTCCAGGCGCTTGGCCTCGTGCGTCGCGCCCCAGATGTTGGCGTCCGTCGAGTAGGCCTTCTCCGTCGACGCCCGGTAGGGCAGGTCCCGGGCGAGCAGCCACTCGCTCATCTCGGTCCGCCCACCCAGCTCGGTCACGAACCGGTCGTCCAGCCAGGGCTTGTAGATGCGCAGCCGCGGGTTGGCGAGCAGGCCGTAGCGGTAGAACCGCTCGATGTCGTTGCCCTTGTAGGTGGAGCCGTCGCCCCAGATGTCGACCTCGTCGTCGGCCATCGCCCGGACCAGCAGGGTGCCGGTGACGGCGCGGCCCAGCGGCGTGGTGTTGAAGTAGGTCAGCCCGGCCGACCGGATGTGGAAGGCGCCGCAGGCCAGCGCGACCAGGCCCTCCTCGACCAGCGCGGCCCGGCAGTCGACGATGCGGGCGATCTCGGCCCCGTACTCCTGGGCCCGGCCGGGCACGCCGGACAGATCGGGCTCGTCGTACTGACCGAGATCGGCGGTGTAGGCACAGGGGACGGCACCGTTCTCGCGCATCCAGGCGACCGCGACGGATGTGTCGAGCCCCCCGGAGAACGCGATGCCGACCTTCTGGCCCTTCGGGAGGGAATCGAGAACCTTGGACACGACGGGAGCCTATCTGTGCTGGACGGCCGCCCCGGCGGGCGGCGTCGGTGATCGTTCGTGGGGATGAGGGTGGGACCGGATGCGGGGGCGTCTCAACCGGCCAGGGCGGCGATCCGCCGCCCCACCTCGGCGCCCGTCAGACCCTCCGTCGCCACGACGACCACGGTGTCGTCACCGGCGATGGTGCCGAGCACGTCCGGCAGGCCGGCCCGGTCGATGGCCGAGGCCAGGTACTGCGCCGCCCCGGGCGGAGTCCGCAGCACCGCGAGGTTGCCCGAACCGGCGTGCGAGATGAGCAGCTCACCGACCAACCGGGACAGCCGTGAGGTGCCACCGGTCATCGGGCGGGGGCCGCCGTCCTCCGGGATCCGGTAGATGGCGGCGCCGCCGTCGACCCCGCGCAGCTTGACCGCGCCCAGCTCCTCCAGATCCCGCGACAGGGTGGCCTGGGTGACGTCGATGCCGTCGGCGGCCAGGCGCTCGGCCAGGTCCGTCTGCGAACGGATGGCGTGGTCGCGGACCAGCTCGGTGATGCGCCCGTGCCGGGCGACCTTGGAGACCGCGCCCGCAGCGCCCGAACCGGTGCCGGCGACCGATCCGCTCATACCGCGGCTGCCGCGTCCCCGACCAGGAACGCCAGCAGCGCCTTCTGGGCGTGCAGCCGGTTCTCGGCCTCGTCCCAGACCGCGGCCGACGGGCCGTCGAGCACGTCGTCGGTGATCTCCCAGCCCCGGTGCGCGGGCAGGCAGTGCAGGACGATCGCCCCGTCCGCCGCCCGGTCCAGCAACGCCTGGTTGACCTGGAACGGCCGGAACGGGCCGACCCGGTCCAGGCCGTCGTTCTCCTGGCCCATGGACACCCAGGTGTCGGTGACCAGCACGTCCGCCCCGTCGACTGCGGCCTGCGGGTCGTCGGACAGCGTGATGCTGGCGCCGGTGTCGGCCGCCCGGGCCTTCGCCGCGTCGACGAACTCGGCGTGCGGCGCGAATCCGGCCGGGGCGGCGACGGTGACGTGCAGACCGGCGTTGGCGCCACCGAGCATCAGCGAGTTGGCCATGTTGTTGGCCCCGTCGCCCAGGTAGGTCAGCCGCACCCCGGTCAGCCGGCCGAGCCGCTCCCGAACGGTCTGCAGGTCGGCGAGCACCTGGCAGGGGTGGAACTCGTCGGTCAGCGCGTTGACCACCGGCACGCTCGACACCCCGGCCAGGGCGTCGATCCGCCGCTGCGCGAACGTCCGGATGGCGACCGCGTCGACGAAGCGGGACAGCACCCGGGAGGTGTCCTCGATGGTCTCCTCGCGGCCGAGCTGCGACGTGCGCCCGTCGACGATGACCGGCTGGCCGCCGAGCTGGGCGATGCCGACCTCGAACGACAGGCGGGTCCGGGTGGAGTTCTTCTCGAACACCACGGCGACCGACTTGCCGGCCAGCGGCTTGTACCCGTTGCGATCCCGTTTGTAGACGTCGGCCAGGTCCAGGACGCCGAGCAGTTCCTCGGGGCTCAGGTCGTCGTCCCGCAGGAAGTGCCGCAGCGGCGTAGCGGTCCCGGCCGGGGCCGGGGCGGCGGAGGTCGTGGTCGTCATCGTCGGGTCCTCAGGCGTTCTGGGTGGTGGTGGCGGAATCGAGCAGGGCGGGCAGGGCGGCGACGAAACTGTCGGCCTGCTCGACGGTCAGGTTCAGCGGCGGGGCCAACCGGATCACGTCGGCCGCCGGGGCGTTCACGATGAACCCGGCGTCCCGGGCGGCCGTGGCGACGGCCGCCGAGACCGGGGCGGTCAGCACGATGCCCAGCAGCAGACCGCGGCCGCGGACGTGGTCGACGAGCGGGTGACCGAGATCCTCGACGGCGCCCGCGATGTGCTTGCCCAGGGCGCCGACGTGGTCGAGCAGACCCTCCTTCTCGATGGTCTGCAGGACGGCGATCGCCGCCGCCGCGGACACCGGGTTGCCGGCGAAGGTGGAGCCGTGCTGCCCCGGCTCGAAAAGGTGGGCGGCCCGGCCGATGCCGATGACCGCGCCGATCGGCAGGCCGCCGCCGAGCCCCTTGGCCAGGCTGATGACGTCCGGCACGATCCCGGCGCCCTGGAACGCGAACCACGTCCCGGTCCGGCCGATCCCGGTCTGCACCTCGTCCAGGATGAGCAGCGCCCCGGCCTGCGTGGTGACCTCCCGGGCGACGGCCAGGTAGCCGTCGGGGGCCGGGACGACGCCCGCCTCGCCCAGGATGGGTTCGAGAATGACGGCGGCCACCGAGCCCGGGTCGCGGTCGACGGCCGCGCGCAACGCCGCCTCGTCGCCGTAGGGCACGAACTCGACCCCCGCCGGCATCGGCTCGAACGGCGCCCGCTTGGCCGGCTGACCGGTCATCGCCAGCGCGCCCATGGTGCGGCCGTGGAAGGCGTTCTCGGCGGCGATGATGCGCGGCCGGCCGGTGCGCCGGGCCAGCTTGAACGCGGCCTCGTTGGCCTCGGCCCCGGAGTTGCCGAAGATGACCCGCACGTCCTGGTCGGTGACACCCGTGATGTCGACGAGCTTCTCGGCCAGGGTCAGCACCGTGGGGTGGGTGAAGAAGTTGGAGACGTGACCCAGGGTGGCGATCTGGCTGGACACCGCGGCGACCAGCGCCGGGTGCCCGTGGCCCAGGGCGTTGACGGCGATGCCGCCGAGTAGGTCGAGGTATTCCTTGCCGTCGGCGTCGACGACCACGGCCCCCGTCCCGCGCACCAGCTCCACCGGCGGGGTGCCGAAGTTGCTCATCAGCGCGTGCGACCAGCGCTGCGCGGCCCGCTGGTTACCCGAGAGGTGTTCCTCCGCAGCAGGTGTCGGTAAGGCGCTCATCAGTGCTCCCGGGCGGGTTCGAGGGAGGGCAGCACCATGGTGCCGACGCCCTCCGAGGTGACGATCTCCAGCAGGGCCGCGTGCGGGACGCGACCGTCGATGACGTGGGCGGCGGCGACCCCGCCGCGGACCGCCCGCAGGCAGCCCTCCATCTTGGGCACCATTCCGGCCTCGAGGGTGGGCAGCATGCGCTCCAGCGCGTCCACCGAGATGCGGGACAGCAGCGAGTCGCGGTCCGGCCAGTTCGCGTACAGACCCTCGACGTCGGTCAACATGACCAGCTTCGCCGCGCCCAGCGCGATGGCCAGCGCGGCGGCCGCGGTGTCGGCGTTGACGTTGTGCACGACGCCGTCGGCGTCCGGCGCGACGGTCGAGACGACCGGGATACGTCCGGCCTGCACCAGGTCGAGCACCGCCGTGGGGTTCACGTCGACGACGTCACCGACCAGCCCGATGTCGGTCTCCACCCCGTCGACCAGCACCGTCCGGCGGGCCGCGGTGAACAGACCCGCGTCCTCCCCGGACATGCCGACGGCCAGCGGGCCGTGCGAGTTGATGAGGCCCACCAGTTCCCGGCCGACCTGGCCGACCAGCACCATCCGCACGACGTCCATGGTCTCCGGGGTCGTCACCCGGAACCCGCCGCGGAACTCGCCGGCCAGCCCGAGCCGGCTCAGCATGGCGCTGATCTGCGGGCCCCCGCCGTGCACGACGACCGGCTTGAGCCCGACCGTCCGCAGGAAGACCATGTCCGCGGCGAACGCGGCCTTGAGTTTCTCGTCGGTCATCGCGTTGCCGCCGTACTTGACGACGACGATCTCGCCGGAGAACCGTCGCAACCACGGCAGCGCGTCGGCCAGCACCGTGGCCCGCTCCTGGGCGCTGTCCAGGTCGGCCCAGCGCCGCGGCTCGACGGTGTCGTCGATCGGCCCGCTCATGTCGAGTACGCCGAGTTCTCGTGCACGTAGGCGTGCGAGAGGTCGTTGGTGGTGACCGTCGCCGTCTCGGTGCCCGCGTGCAGGTCGATGAGGACGTGCGCCTTGCGACCGGTCAGGTCGACCAGCGACCGGTCCTCACCGACGCCGCCGGCCCGGCAGATCTGCACGCCGTTGATGCTGACGTCGATGAGGTCGGCGTCAAAGACCACGGTCTCCGGGACGGTCCCGACGGCGGCCAGGATGCGGCCCCAGTTGGGGTCCTGCCCGAAGAACGCCGTCTTGACCAGGTTGTTGCGGGCCACCGAGCGGCCGACGGCGACGGCGTCGTCCTCGGTGACGGCGTGCACCACCTCGATCGCGATCTCCTTGGTCGCCCCCTCGGCGTCGGCCAGCAGCTGGGCGGCCAGGTCGGCGCAGACGGCGGTGACCGCGGTGGTGAGGTCCTCGACCGGCGGGGTGACTCCGGACGCGCCGGAGGCGAGCAGCAGCACCGTGTCGTTGGTGGACATGGCGCCGTCCGAGTCGAGCCGGTCGAAGGTGACCCGGGTGGCCTGCCGGAGCGCGGCATCCAGGGTCGCCGGGTCGCTCACGGCGTCCGTGGTCACCACGACGAGCATGGTGGCCAGGCCCGGCGCGAGCATGCCCGCGCCCTTGGCCATCCCGCCCACCGTGAAGCCGTGCGCGCTGACCTGGGCGGTCTTGGCGACCGTGTCGGTCGTCATGATCGCGGTCGCCGCGTCCAGCCCGCCCTCGTCGGCCAGCGCGCCGTGCGCGGCACCGATCCCGGAGAGCAGCAGGTCCATCGGCAGGCGCTCCCCGATGAGACCGGTCGAACAGACCGCCACCTCGGTGGCCGGTACGCCCAGGACCGAGCCGACGTGCTCGGCCGTCGCCACGGTGTCGTCGAAACCCTCGGGGCCGGTGCAGGCATTCGCCCCGCCGGAATTGAGGACCACCGCTCGGATGGCGCCGCCGGGGACTCCGTCGACCCCAGGACCGGTGGACACCAGCTGCCGGGTCCACCGCACCGGGGCGGCGAAGACGCGATTGCTGGTGAACACCCCGGCCGCGTCGAAACGCGGGCCGTCGTTGACGACCAGGGCCACGTCGGGCTTGCCCGACGCCTTCAGACCGGCGGTGATCCCGGCGGCCCGGAAGCCGCCCGCGGCGGTCACCCCGGTCCGGCCGGTGGGAACGGCGTGGCTCATGGTGCGACTCCGGTCATCGGCAGGCCCAGGGTCTCGGTGAGGCCGAGGGCGACGTTCATGCTCTGGATGGCACCGCCAGCGGTGCCCTTGGTCAGGTTGTCGAGCGCGGCGATCACAACAAGGCGCTGGGCGGCGCGGTCCACCCCGACCTGGATCAGCACCGTGTTCGCGCCGAGTGTCGACGCGGTGGCCGGCCACTGGCCCTCCGGCAACAGATGGACGAACGGCTCGTCGCCGTAGGCCTTCTCGTAGGCGGCCCGGGCCTGGGCCAGGTCGATCGCCGGGTCGGTCAGCGGGGCGCTGCAGGTGGCCAGGATGCCCCGGCTCATCGGCACCAGGACGGGGGTGAACGACACCGTCACCGGTGCGTCACCGGCGACCCGGCGCAGGTTCTGGGTGATCTCCGGGGTGTGCCGGTGCACGCCGCCGACGCCGTACGCGCTGGCACTGCCCATCACCTCGGAACCCAGCAGGTTCACCTTGGGCGACTTGCCCGCCCCGGAGGTGCCGGACGCGGCGACCACCACGACGTCGGGGGTCACCAGCCCCGCGGCGACCGCGGGGACCAGCGCCAGCGACGCCGTCGTCGGGTAGCAACCGGGTACGGCGACCCGGTTGCTACCGGCCAGGGCCGTCCGGGCGCCGGGCAGCTCCGGCAGGCCGTAGGGCCACGTACCCGGGTGGTCGCCGCCGTAGAACGTGGCCCAGTCCTGGGCGTCGGCCAGCCGATGGTCGGCGCCGCAGTCGACGACCAGGGTGCTCTCGTCGAGCTGGGCGGCGACCTCGTGGGACTGACCGTGCGGGAGGGCGAGGAAGACGACGTCGTGTCCGCGCAGCACATCGACGGTGGTCGGCTGCAGCACGCGGTCGGCCAGCGGCCACAGGTGCGGCTGCTGGCTCCCCAGTCGTTCGCCGGCATTGCTGTGCGCGGTCAACGCACCGATCGACACCTTGGGGTGCGTGAGCAGCAGGCGCAGCAGCTCTCCCCCGGCGTAGCCGCTCGTTCCGGCCACCGCCACGGACACGGTCATGGGCTCCTCCTTCGGAGCCGTTGACTATACAGACTTTCGTATGATCATCCAGTCGGTTCCTCCGGGCCCGCGGCGCCCGCTGATCCTGGAGCCTCCCGCCCGCTGGGCGGGCCGGAACCTCCAGGACCGGACTGCCGCCGGACGGGGTCAGCCGCCGGTGGTCTGCCCCGTGTCGGCCTGCTCCTGCTGCTCCAGGTTCTGGGACTGGATTTCGCCGGACGTCGGGGACTCGCCGCAGATGGTGCCGCAGCGCAGGTAGTTGGGGACGTCCCCACCGACCGGGATGCCGGCGGCCACGGCCCGGGCCGCGGTCTCCTCCGAGACCCACCCGCGGGAGTCCCACCATCCCCGGACGCCCGTGCCGTCCCACCCGTCGGCCAACTCGGCCCCGGACGGCACCGGATCACCGGCGGCGTCCTCGACCACGCCCACACACTCGGTGACCCGGTCGGCCGGTGCGTCCGTGCAGTTCCCGGCGGCCACCGCGGCGTCGAACCGGGCCTGCGCGTCGGCGGCGGCCTGCTCCCGCGCGGCCTGCGCGGCGGCGACCTGTTCGGCCGCGACCCGCTCGGCCTCGGCCGCGACCGCCCGCTGCGCCTCGGCCTCAGCGGCGGCCTGCTCCTGCGCGGCCTGCGCGGCGGCGGCCTGCTCGGCTGCGGCCCGGGATGCCTCCGACGCCACCGACGCCGCCGATTCGGACGACTCCGACGCCGCCGATGACACCGAGGCCGCACTGCTCGACCGGGCGGCCGCCTGCTCCTCGGCGGGCGCGGAGGAGACCACCGGCGGGGCCGGGGTGGTCGACGACGTCGTGACGACGACCGGGTCACCCGCCGGGGCGGTCACGGGGGCCGCACAGGCGGTCAGGGCGGCGGACAGGGCGATCACGGCGGACGCAGCGGCGATGCGCAGTGATCGGTGGCGATTCGTGCTCGAGTTCATGCACGGTGGACGGACGAGACCGCCGTTGGTCACACGGTGCGGCCGAATCGTTACATCGAGTGTGACGACGCTGGCGGCCGCGTCACCGCGTCGGCGGAGCTGAGCGTGCCCCGGACGCGGTCGGTGGACGGGGGTCACCATCCCCAGGTGCCCGGCTCGCCTTTGAACGGACCCACGACGTCGTCGGTGATCCACCCGCCGTAGAACCCGCCGGCCTGCGCGCGAACCCGCTCGCCGTCGACGAAGCAGTCGAAGACCTCCGGACGGAACGCCAGGTAGTCGGTGATGGGGACGAAGCGGGGAGTCGGTCTCGGGTAGCTCCACGCCGCCGCCTCGGCCAGCACCGCGCCGTCGGGGCCGAGGACGTCCCAGTAGCGGGCCGCGCCCTTCCATTCGCACATGGTCGAACGGGCCCGGGACCGTTGCAGCTTCCCGGCGACCGCATCGGCCGACGGCAGGTACCACGTCGGCGGGTGGCTCGTCTCCAGAACGCGGTACGCGCCGCGGGTCTCGGCGATCAGGTCGCCGCCGAACTCGACGCGCACCAGCCGGTCGGACGGGACCAGGGCGGGCGGTCGCGGGTAGTCCCACACCGACTCCTGGCCAGGACCGGGCTCGACCCGCCGCTTGGCGCCGGGACTGAACATGTTCATCGGACCCCCAGGACGAACGGGTGAACGGCGGCCGCCCCGGCCTGCCGCAGCAGCCGGGCTGCCACCGTCAGTGTCCAACCGGTGTCGGTGTAATCGTCGATCAGCAGGATCCGCTGCCCGCGGACGGCGTCCGGATCGGTCAGCCGAAAACGGTCGGCCACCGCGGCGAGCCGCCGGGCCGAGTTGGTGTCGGCGGGCGCGAACCCGTCGGGGTTGCGGAGTTCGAGCCCGGCCAGCACCGGCCAGCCCCGGTACTTCGCCAGGCCCCGGGCCAGATGGCCGATGAGGTGGGCCCG
Organism: Nakamurella flava; assembly: GCF_005298075.1. Taxonomy (NCBI): domain Bacteria; kingdom Bacillati; phylum Actinomycetota; class Actinomycetes; order Nakamurellales; family Nakamurellaceae; genus Nakamurella; species Nakamurella flava. The sequence goes on along the minus strand of NZ_SZZH01000007.1, from coordinate 175,904 downwards.
GGTGGCCGAGTCGATCCAGACCACCCCGTCGATCGCCGGGCTGCCGTTCGGGGCGTCCCGCGGACCGAGCCAGGCGTCCAGGGTCTGCACGGCCGCGTGCCGTAGGGGCACCGGCACCTCGGCGTCGTCGGCGCCCGGGCGGAACACCTCGCGCAGCGCCGACCCCCAGCCGATCCCGTCGAGGCGGCCGACCGCCCGCCCGACATCGGCCTTGTCGCCGGCGGCGATCCGGCCGGACAGCGGGACCCCGAGCTGCGCCATCCCGGTAGGCCACTGCGACCGTGGTTCCACCGGCACCCCGGGCAGCTGCAGCCGGTCCCGGGCCTGCCCGACGACGGTCTCGTCGACCGAGGCGTCCGGCTGGAAACCCCCGCAGTTGTCGCAGCGACCGCAGGGCGCGGCGTCCGGGTCGTCGAGCTGCTGGCGCAGGAACTGCAGCCGGCACCGGTCGGTGGCCTCGTAGTCGAGCATTGCCTGCTGCTCGGCCTTACGGGCCTGATCGACCCGTTGGTACCGCTCGGTGTCGTACTCCCACGGCTCCCCGGTCGACTCCCAGCCACCCTTGACCCGCTTCACCGCGCCGTCGACGTCCAGCACCTTGAGCATCATCTCCAGGCGCGAGCGCCGCAGCGGCACCAGCGGTTCGAGGGCCGGCAGCGACAGCGGCCGACCCGCCTCCCCCAGCTCGGCCAGGGTGGCCCGCACCGCCTCGGGCGGCGGGAAGGCCAGCGAGCCGAAGTAGGCCCAGACGTCGGGGTCCTCGTGACCGGGCAGCAGCAGCACGTCGGCGCGCTCGACGCCGCGGCCGGCCCGGCCGACCTGCTGGTAGTAGGCGATCGGCGACGGGGGCGCCCCGAGGTGGATGACGAAGCCGAGATCCGGTTTGTCGAAACCCATCCCGAGCGCGGACGTCGCGACGAGCGCCTTGATGCGGTTGCCGAGCAGGTCGTCCTCGGCCTGCAGCCGTTCGGAGTTCTCCGTCTTTCCGGAGTACGCGGCGACGTCGTAGCCGGCGGCGCGCAGGTGGTCGGCGACCTGTTCGGTGGCCGCGACCGTCAGGCAGTAGATGATCCCCGAGCCGGGCAGGTCCCGCAGGTGCGTGGCCAGCCAGGCGAGCCGGGCCGGGTGGTCGGGCAGCCGAAGCACGGCCAGCCGCAACGACTCCCGGTCCAGGGTGCCGCGGAGCACCAGCACGTCGTCGGTCGATCCGAGCTGCTCGGCGACGTCCTGGGTGACCCGGGCGTTGGCGGTGGCGGTGGTGGCCAGCACCGGGATCCCGGTCGGCAGGTCGGCCAGCAGGGTGCGGATGCGCCGGTAGTCGGGACGGAAGTCGTGGCCCCAGTCGGAGATGCAGTGGGCCTCGTCGACGACGACCAGGCCGGCCCCGGCGGCCAGTGACGGCAGTACCTCGTCCCGGAAGCCGGGGTTGTTGAGCCGTTCCGGCGAGACGAGTAGCACGTCGACGTCGCCGCCGCGGACCTGGTCGTAGACCTGGCCCCAGTCCTGGGAGTTGGCCGAGTTGACGGTCACCGCGTGGATGCCGGCCCGTTCGGCCGCGGCGATCTGGTTGCGCATCAGCGACAGCAGGGGCGACACGATCACCGTCGGCCCGGCGCCCCGCTCGCGCAGCAACGCGGTGGCGACGAAATAGACCGCCGACTTGCCCCAGCCGGTGCGCTGCACGACCAGCACCCGTCGATGCCCGACGACCAGCGCCTCGATCGCCGCCCACTGGTCCTCGCGCAGGCGGGCATCGTCCCGCCCGACGAGTGCACGCAGGATCCGTTCCGCGTCCTGCCGCAGCTCCTGCGCCAGCTCCGTCCCCGTCACGCCGTCTCCCGTTCCCATCGGTCCGGCGTTCGCACCGGCCGCAGCATCGTCAGCGGATCACCCACCGCCGCTGCCACCGTAGGCCCGCCCACCGACATTGACCCCGGGGGTCCACCTCGACCGCAGGTGCGCCACTGGCGCCGTGTCCGGCGTCCAGCGCGTCGCTCGTTCGGGCGGGGCGCCCTCTGTGACGACCGGTGCGCCGTCATGCTGACGACATGGCGAACAGGACGGCTGCTCCGGCGGGGGCCGCCGCGGTGATCGGGGCGCTGGGCGTCGTCTTCGGCGACATCGGGACGAGCCCGCTGTACACGTACCAAACCGTGGTCAACACGCCCGACAGCACGCTGGACCGCGACCTGATCATGGGCACCACCTCGATGATCATCTGGGCGCTGCTGCTGGTCGTCACCGTGCTCTACACCCGGCTGTTGATGCGGGCCGACAACGCCGGGGAAGGCGGTCTGCTCGCCCTGTTCGGCCTGCTGCGGCTGCGCAGTCGCAACCGGAGGGTCGTCGGAGTCTGCGCCGCGCTGGCGATGATCGGCGCGGCCACCTTCCTCGGCGACGCCGTCATCACCCCCGCCGTGTCCGTCCTCTCCGCGGTGGAGGGTCTGGAGTCGGCCGACACCGGGCTGCAGGAGGCGGTCGTCCCGATCGCGGTCGTCATCCTGGCCGGGCTGTTCGTGCTGCAACGCTTCGGCACCGACCGGATCGGCCGGCTGTTCGGACCGATCATGATCGTCTGGTTCCTGATCGCGGCGTTCCTCGGCCTGACCTCGCTGGTCCGCACCCCCGAGATCCTCGAGGCGCTGTCGCCGCACTGGATCGTCTTCCTGGTGATCCACCAGCCGTGGGTCGCGTTCGTCGCGCTCGGCGGGGTGGTGCTGGCGATCACCGGCGCCGAGGCGCTCTACGCCGACATGGGCCACTTCGGTCGGCGGCCGATCGTGCTGGCCTGGCTGGCGGTCGTGCTGCCCGCACTGATCGTCAACTACCTGGGCCAGGGCGCCGAGGTGCTGCGCACCCCCGACGACGCCGCCAACCCGTTCTGGACCCTGGTCCCGGACTGGGCGACCATCCCGATGGTCGTCCTGGCCTGCCTGGCCACGATCATCGCGTCGCAGGCGGTCATCTCGGGCAGCTTCAGCGTCGTCCACCAGGCCGGTCGGCTCGGGCTGCTCCCCCACCTGCAGGTCAAGCACACCTCGACCCACAACTCCCGGCAGATCTTCCTGCCCGCGGTCAACATGATGGTCGCGGTCGCGGTGCTCACCCTGGTGGTGACGTTCCAGAGTTCGGCCGCCCTGACCGACGCCTACGGGCTCGCCGTGACGATCACCATCGTGATCACGACGGTCATCTACCTGGTGCTGCGGCAGACCCAGAGGCCGTGGTCGGCCGGGTTCTTCGTCGCCGCCGGCATCCTGCTGGTGATGCTGTTCTTCCTGGCCGCGAACCTGCTGAAGATCCCCACCGGCGGCTGGCTGCCGCTGACCATCGGGGCCGCGCTGGGCACCATCATGGGCATCTGGACGTGGGGCAGCCGGCGGATGCGCGCCGCCCTGCAGAAGGACGTCAGCACCGCCGAGCACAGCATCGACGCGACCCTGGCCGGCGTCCCGCTGGACCATCGCGTGCCCGGCACTGCCGTGTACTTCACCCAGGGCGCGAACGTCGCCCCGCTGGCCCTGCGAGCGATGGTCGACTTCACCCGGGGCGTGCACCGCACCGTCCTCATCCTGCGCGTGCAGGTCTCCGACCAGGCGATCCTGCCGCCCACCGACCGGACGACGGTCGTCGTCCACGACCCCGGCGTCTACGAGATCGAGTGCCGGGTCGGGTACTACGAACGGTTCACCGTCCCCGAACTGATCGCCCAGGTGCGCGACGCCCACCCGGAGCTGGCGGCCACCGACACCGCCGACATCCACTTCGTGCTGTCGCACGTGTCCCCCCGCCACCAGGCGACCGCCCTGGCCCTGTCCTGGCGGCAACGGATCTTCAGCGCGCTGCACCGGCTCGGCCCCGAGCGGGCCGACGTCCTCGGGTTGCCCACCGACCGGACCATCTCGGTCGGTCGCGACGTCTACTTCTAGGGTCTCCGGTGCCCGCACGGTGCCGGTGGCCGGCGACCCCGGCCGGGGATGACAGGGTCCAACGGTGACGAACCAGCGAGGTCCCGGCGACGTCCGCTCCCGGCTGCGCGCCCTGCCCTGGCTGGTCGCCGGCGCCCCGCGCTGGGTCGGGGCACTGCTGGGCGTCGTGCTGATCGCCGCCGGCGGGTTCCTGCTACTGCGGCCCCTGACCGCACTGGCCGTCCTCGGCGTCTACATCGGGATCAGCTGCGTGCTTTCCGGGATCGCCGACCTGTCGGCCGTCCGCGATGACGACGACACGGAATCGTCCCGGTGGGCGGTCGTCGTTCCGCTGCTCTGGATCATCGGCGGGCTGCTGATCGCGGTGTGGTTCGGCCGGGACGTCGACCTGCTCGGCCCGGCGGTCGGGGTCCTGCTTGTGCTGTCCGGGCTGGTGGCCGTCGTTCGATGGGCCGTGCGCCCCGGGATGGACCGGGCCATCGCGGCCCTGTTCGGGGTCGCCCAGCTGCTGTTCGGGGTCCTGGCGGTGCTGTGGCCGGACGCGACGCTGGTCGTCGTCGGGGTGCTGTTCGGCGGCCGGACGGTGATCTTCGGGATCCTGCTGCTGCTCCGGGCGCTGCGACCCCCACCGGATGCGGGGGCGGCGCGGCGACGCCGGCGTACCGGGCTCCGGCTGACCGGGGCCGTGACCGTCCTCGCCCTGGCCGTGGCCACCATCTGGCTGGGCACCGCACTGAGCAGGGGCGCCGGCGTGCCCGACGACTTCTACGACACCCCCGCCGATCTGCCGGCGCAGGCCGGCGTCCTCATCCGGTCCGAGCCGTTCCCGGGCACCGTGCCGGCCGGAATGACCGGTGACCGCATCTACTACACGACCACCGACGCGTTCGGCGCGATCGTGCCCAGCAGCGGCATCCTGCTCACCCCGGCCGACCGGTCCACCCCCGCGCCGCTGATCACCTGGGCCCACGGCACCGTCGGCATCGCCCGCGAGTGCGCGCCGTCGCTGCGACCGAGCGCGCTCGGCGAGCCCGGCGTGCCCGCCGTCAACCGGCTCGCGCAACTGGGCTGGGCGATGGTCGCGACCGACTACCCGGGCATGGGCGCCGAGGGCCGGTTCCCGTATCTCATCGGGCTCGGCGAGGGGCACGCGGTGCTGGACGCGGCCCGCGCGGCCCGTCAGGTCCCCGACGTCTCGCTGGCCGACCAGACCGTGATCTGGGGGCACTCGCAGGGTGGGCACGCGGCGCTGTGGGCCGGTCAACTGGCCGCCGCCGCGACGGACGTGAACGTGGTCGGGACGGCGGCCATGTCCCCGGCCAGCGACCCCCGCGCGCTGGCCGATCGGGTGCTGGCCCACCCGGACGCGCTCGGCGCGAGCCTGGGCATCTCCTTCGTGCTCACCGCCTACGCCCGCTACTACCCGGGCGTCGACCTCGACGCCCTGGTCGAACCGTCGGCCCGCTCGATCGTCCGCGAGGCCGCCGCCCGCTGCACCACCCAGGGGGCCACGCTCATCACGGTGCTGACCGGGTTGTCCATCGCCCGGGATCAGCCGATCGTCCGACCCGGGGCGGTCGACGGGTCGTTCGCCGACCTGCTGACCAGCAACACCCCGAACGGGCCGTGGCCGGCGCCGCTGTTCATCGGGCAGGGCACCGCCGACGAGGTCATCGACATCGGCATCAACCGGGACTTCGTCGGGAACCTCTGCCGCGGGGATCAGCCGGTCGACTTCCGGGAGTACCCCGGCCGCACCCACATGGGCGTCGTCGCCCCCGACTCCCCGCTGATCGACGACCTCGTCTCGTGGACCCGGGACCGCCTCGCCGGGCGGCCGGCCACCCCGAACTGCCCGGGCTGACGAAAGCGTCGGAACGGGACGACCCGGGAACCGACCAGACATGCCCCCGGCGGACCGCGACCTGCTCTCGACGTACCGGGCCAAACGCGACTTCGACCGCACCCCGGAACCGGCCGGCGACTCCACGTCGACGACCACCGGGGACGGCCCGGCACCGCTGAGTTTCGTCGTCCAGCGGCACCGGGCGTCCCGCCTGCACTACGACTTCCGGCTCCAATGGGACGGGGTGCTGCTCAGCTGGGCCGTCCCCAAGGGCCCCACCCTCGACCCGGACGTCAAACGGGGCGCGTTCAAGGTCGAGGACCACCCCCTGGAGTACTTCGACTTCGAGGGCGTCATCCCGGCCGGCGAGTACGGCGGCGGCGACGTCATCGTCTGGGACGTCGGGCGGTGGATCCCCGCCCCCGACAAGGGACCCACCGCTCGCCAGCTCTTGAAGGGCGAACTGCACTTCGATCTCGAGGGCGAGAAGCTGCGTGGGCGATTCGTGCTGATCCGCACCCGTACCGACCAGCACGGCAAGGAAGCCTGGCTGCTCAAGCACAAGCACGACGAGTTCGCCGTCAGCGGCTGGGACGCCGAGGACCATCCCCGGTCGGTGCTGACGCAGCGCACCAACGACGAGGTGAAGGCCGACCCGGACCGGCTGTGGCGGTCGGACGCGCCGGCCGACCAGGCATCGGTGCGGCTGCGGCCCGACCCGGTGGACCCGCCCACCGACGACGAGCTGGCCGCGCTGGACGGTCTCGGCGCCAAGGGCACGTGGACCGTCTTAAGCCGGGAGCTGCGGCTGACCAACCTGGACAAGGAGCTGTTCCCCGGCCGGGACGGCGAGCCGCCCGTCACGAAGCGGGATCTCATCCGGTACACGGCGCTGGTCGCGCCCACCCTGCTGCCGTACCTGACCCGTCGGGCCCTGAACATGCACCGCTTCCCGCAGGGCGCGCAGACGAAGGGCTTCTGGCACAAGGAGCTGCCCTCGCACGCACCGGACTGGTTGCCGCGCTGGGACAACCCGGACGCCGACGACGACGAGAGCCGCACGTACCTCGTCGTCGACGAACCGGCCGCGCTGATCTGGGCGGCCAACTACGGGGCCCTGGAATGGCACGCCTGGACGTCGATGGTCGACGCGCCACACGAACCCACCTACGCCCTGGTCGATCTCGACCCCGGCGGACGGACCACCTGGGACGAGCTGCTGCACCTGGCCCGGCTGCACCGCACCGCCGTCGAGCACCTGGGCATCACCGCGCGGGCCAAGGTCACCGGCCGGCGCGGCATCCAGATCTGGATCCCCATCCGCTCCGGACCCACCTTCGACGACATCCGCGCCTGGGTGGAGAAGCTGTCGAAAACGGTCGGCAAGGTGGCCCCGGACCTGGTGAGCTGGCGGTGGCACACAAACGAACGCGGCGGCCTGGCCCGCCTGGATTACACCCAGAACGCGATCAACAAGACCCTCGTCGCGCCCTACAGCCCGCGGGCCGCGCCGGGCGCGCCGGTGTCCGCGCCGATCGACTGGGACGAGTTGGACGACCCGGACCTGCGTCCCGACGGCTTCACCCTCCGGACGATGCCGACGCGGATCGCCGAGCGGGGCGACCTCTTCGCACCGGTCCTGCGTCACGATCAGGTGCTCCCGCGGCTGCACTGACCGCGGAACGAGACGGCCGCGGCACGGCGGACCCTACGATCGGATCGTGGTCGAGTGGTTCGAGGTCAACATCGTGGAGCCCGGCAAGCTGCCGCTCCTGTTGTGCCTGCTCGCCTTCGTGGTGACGTTCCTGGCCACCCGCATCATCACCCGGATGATCCGCGCCGGGGTCGGACCGTTCAAGAACAACGTGTCGACGACCGGCGTCCACATCCACCACGCCGTGCCCGGTCTCATCCTGCTGATCACCGGGGCGCTCATGTCGGTGAGCGCCAACCACATCGCCTGGCGATGCGTCGCCGCCGTGCTCATCGGCATGGGCGCCTCGCTCATCCTCGACGAGTTCGCGTTGATCCTGCACCTGCAGGACGTCTACTGGACCAACGAGGGCCGGGTCTCGGTCGAGCTGATCGGACTCACCGTCGCCTGCCTGGGGATGACCCTGCTCGGGTTCAGCCCCTGGGGCGTCGACAGTGTCGAGCTCGGGGACGTCACCCTGCGGGTCACCTTCGTCACCGGCCTGGTCATTCAGCTGATCTGCACCCTGATCTGTGTCCTCAAGGCCAAGTACCGGACCGCCCTGATTAGCTGCTTCATCCCGTTCATCGCCTGGGTCGCGGCCATCCGGCTCGGCCGCCCGGGCTCCTGGTGGGCGCGCCACTTCTACGGTCACCGCCGGATGGCCCGCGCCGAACGTCGGGCCGCGAAGTTCGACCACCGGTGGGACCCGCGGTGGCGCTGGCTGAGCGATTTCATCGCCGGCGCGCCCACCCTCACCGACCCACCCGCGGTGCTGCCGGTGCCGACCAGCACCGACCCGGCACCCGTCCCGTCCGGTCGCGCCTCCGCCTGACCCTCCCGGCGACTGGGGACCTGGGTCCATTGTCCGGGACCGGTTCGAACGGCGAGGGTGACAGGGTCCGCCGACCACTGGGCGGGCGGGTCGCCGTCACCAGCGCACGGCGACCGCACGTTCGCATCAGTCGGGGGTCGAGAATCGTGGTCCAGGTGTCATTCCGTTCCGGTCGCCGGGCATGGGTGCCGCTCGGCGCCGCCGCCGTCCTGCTGCTCGCCGCCTGCGGGTCCTCGACCCCGTCCGCGACCAGCACGACCAGCGGTGCGACGTCGGCTGCGTCCAGCAGCGCCGCCCCCGCCAGCAGCTCGGCGGCGTCCAGCAGCGTGGCGTCGTCGAGCGCACCCGCCGGATCGAGCGGCACCGGCAGTTCGTCCGCCGACGGCACCCCGGCCTACGTCGCCGCGCTGGAACCCCAGCTCGAACAGGCGATCACCGACAACACCATCTCCGGCGCGGTCGTGCTCGTCCGTTCCCCGCAGGGCGACTGGACGAAGACGTTCGGCACCCAGACCTGGAAGGGCAGCGAGCCGGTCACCGTCGACGACCACGTGCGGATCGGCAGCAACACCAAGACCTGGACCGGCACCGTGGTCCTGCAACTGGTCGAGGAGGGCAAGATCGCGCTGGACGATCCGGTGTCGAAGTACCGACCGGACGTCCCCAACGGCGAGAACATCACCATCGCGCAGCTGCTCAACATGCGCAGCGGCCTGGGCAACTACACCGTCGACCGCGAGCTCAACGAGCAGAACGACAGCAACCCGAGCCGGGCCTGGACGACGGAGGAGCTGATCGCCAAGGGCCTGGCCCAGCCGGTGGAATTCGCGCCGGGACAGGGTTTCTACTACTCGAACACCAACACGGTGCTGCTCGGCGCGATCATCGAACAGCTCACCGGGCAGTCGTTGCAACAGAACTTCCAGACGCGGATCTTCGACAAGATCGGGCTGACCCAGACCTCGTACCCGGCCGCCGACGACGCATCGATCCCGTCGCCGCATCCCCAGGGCTACGCGTGGGGCACCAACGTCGAGACCATCGACAGCTCGGTGCTCTCCCCGGAGATCCAGGCCGCGGCCAAGGCCGGCACGCTGGACCCGAAGGACGTCACCGACGTCAACCCCAGCTGGGGCGGCGCGGCCGGCGCCGGCATCTCCACCGCCGACGACCTGGCCACCTACGTCAAGGCCCTGGTCGGCGGCGGACTGCTGAGCCCGCAGATGCAGCAGCAGCGGTTGGACAGTCTGCAGCCACGGGACCCGGCGGATCCGACGGTCAAGTACGGCTACGCGCTGGCCCAGTTCGGCCCGCTGTACGGGCACAGCGGCGAGCTGCCCGGGTTCAACTCGTTCATGGGCTACGACCCGGTCACCGACACCACGATCGTCACCTGGGCGACCCCGGCGCCGACCACCGACGGGCAGGGGCCGGCGGTGGAGCTGGCCAAGAAGGTCATCGGCGCGCTGTACTCGCCCGGCGGCTGAGCACCGCTGACGCTGCGCTTCTCGGCGGCGGCCATGATCCGGGCGGCGGCGTCCATCGGTCCCGGGTCTGCCCGGCGAGGAACGTCAGTGCGCCGCGTGCGCCGGCGGGGTCGGGTTCGGTGACACCAGGTAGGGGAAGGAGCGCGTGGCCGGCCGGGTCGCGCTGTCGACGCCGTCCACGATGCGCGGTCCAGAGTCCGCGCTGATCAGGAACGTGTAGAGGGTCGGCATGCACGCGTCGTTGGGCGACCGGCCCCCGCATGTCTTGTGCGCGCGCCCCTCGACGGCGGCCCGCTCGATCTCCAGGAAGCTGTCCTCCGCGTACGGCCGGGTGACGTCGACGACCTGTAGGTCGGTAAGAAGCAGCTCGGTCAGCGGATGCGTGCCGTCGGCCGCCGGCGGCCAGTCCGTCCGCCCGTCGAGGCCGTCCCAGAAAGCCAGGTTGGCGTTCACGCGGGCCCGATAGGCCGACACGTAGTCCGGTCCGAGGGCGAACACGTCCTCGGCATTGAACAGGTCGCGGATCTCCAGATCCCGGTTGACCGGATCGTGGTTCTTCGGACCGAGGATGGCGTTGGCGAATTCGGGCCGCCCGAAACGCTCCCAGCGGACCGGGATCGCCCCGCCGATCAGCGTCTCCCCGACCACTCCGACGAGGGTCACGTCGCCGAGCAGTGCAGTGTCGATCTGGACGACGATGCTGAGCACGTTCTTGCCGTCGCCCAGGATCGTCCCGGAAGGCGTGAACGCCATTTTCCCGGTGGTGAGCGTGGTGACCAGGGCCATCGCGTCGTCGAAGAACGGATCCCAGCGGGGACCGGCGAAGACCCGGAGCTGGTCGGAGGCGCCGCCGGCCTCGTCGCCGACGGTGAACGTCACCGACGGGCCGGAGGACACGGTGCACGTCCCGGCCTGTTCCGCGCCCTGTGGCGCCGCGAACGTGCAGTCGACGACGACCTCGGAGTCGGGGCCGGCCGCCACGAACCGGGCGGGTGCGTCCGGGTCCGCGGTGACCGGCCGGGCGCGGAAGCGGTAGATCAACTCGGGCGCGAAGGTGCCCTGCGGATCCGCGAAGGGCACCACGTCCAGAACCAGGACCAGCCGACCCGGGTGGTCCGGAGCCGGAAACACGTACATGTCGGTGATGTCGCCGGCCGGCAACGCGTGCGCCCGGGGTCCGGAATTGTGATGTGACATCGCTGGGGACCTCCCGTCCACCGTCGGACGACGGCTTCTGCATCGTGGGATGTGCCGAGATGCTAGCGATATGCCCGTGTTCCGGTCAGGGCTGGTCGGCTGAAGACCACCCCGGGCAACTGACTACTTCTCCCGCTGCAGCAGGGCCAGGATCCGCGGGTAGTGCTGCGGGGTCAGCCGGACGACGAGATCGGGCACCACGGCCGAGCTGCCGATGAGGACGCGCGGCTTGCGCTTCTCGACGGCGGCGACGATCTGGGCAGCGGCCTTGTCAGCCGGGTAACTGAGGAACTTCTCGAACGCGGCCTTACCGGCCTCGACCTCCCGGGGGTCCGTGGCGGCGGCCACCCGCGCATTCGCGGCGATGCGGGTGCGGATGCCGCCGGGATGCACGACGGTCACCCCGACGGTCCCGCCGATCTCGGCCCTCAGCGACTCGCTGAACCCGCGCAGCGCGAACTTGCTGGTGGCGTAGGCGACCTGGCCGGGCGGGGCCATGATGCCGAAGACGCTCGACAGGTTGACCAGGTGCGAGCCGGGCCGGGACTGCAGCACCGGCAGCAGGGCCCGGGTCAGCGTGATCGGCGCGCGCAGGTTGATCGCCAGCAGCCAGTCGAACTCCTCGGCGCTGGTCTGCGCGAAGGCTCCACCCAGGGCGACGCCGGCATTGTTGACCAGCAGCGTCGTGTCTTCGTGGGTGTCGGCGAGGGTGCGCCCGAGGTTGCGGGTGGCGTCCTCGTCGGCCAGGTCGACGACGTAGGTGGCGACGGGAACGCTGCTGCGACTACGGATCCCGGAGGCCACCGCGTCGAGCCGGTCGCCGTCCCGATCCACCAGGGCCAACGCGCTGCCCCGCTCGGCCAGCTGGCGGGAGACCTGCTCGCCGATGCCGCTGGCCGCGCCGGTCACCACTGCGGTGCCGCGCCGGAAGTCGAACCGCTTCATACCGTGAGTGCTCCTGTCGTCTCGTGCTGCGGGCGCCCGTCGTTCGGGTGCCCGGGTTGCCGGCCGAACCGCAGGCCGGTGTCGGTCACCGGCCGCCAGCGGAGCAGCACTACATCCCGCAACCAGTTCTGATGCATCCGCCACGGTCCCCGGCGACCCTGCCGGGGCATGGTGCCCGCGGCCCGGCGGATGTACCCCGACTGCAGGTCCAGCAGCGGGCGATCGGAGACGTCAGCGGGATCAGGCCGATCGGGCACCGCCCAGTCGGCGCCACGCTTGCCGAGTTCGCGGAGGACGCGGACGACGAAACCGCTGGCCAGGTCGGCCTTGAGCGTCCACGACGCGTTCGGATAGCCGACGACCTGGTTGAAGTTGGGGACACCCGACAGCATCGTGCCCTTGTAGACGACGGTGTCCTGCGGCTCGATCAGGGCGCCGTCGACGTGCAGGCGCAGACCACCGAGCAACCGGACCTGCAGACCGGTCGCCGGGACGATGACGTCGGCCGGCAGGTGCCGGCCGGACCGCAGCCGGATGCCGTCCGGCGTGAGCGTGTCGATGTGGTCGGTGACGATCTCGGCCCGCTCGCCGGACAGGGCCTGGAACAGGTCGCCGTCGGGGACGAAGCAGACCCGCTGGTCCCAGGGCGCGTACGGCGGGGCGAAGTGCACGTCGACGTCGACCGACGGCGGGAGGGACCGGCGGGCGCCGGCCTGGATGAACCGCCGGGCCCGGGTGGGCAGCCGGCGGGCGAACTGGTGAAAGCCCAACGCCACCACCGCGTTCTTGCCCCGGACGACCCGCGCGACCGACCGCGGCGGCAGCACCCGGCGCAGCCGCGCGGACAGCGCGTCGCCCCGCGGGATGGCGAGGACATCGCTCGGCGTGCGCTGCAGCATGGTGACCCGGGCCGCCCGCTGCGCCAGCGCCGGCACGATGCTGATGGCCGTCGCCCCCGACCCGATGACGACGACCCGCCGGTCGGTCCAGTCGAGGTCGGCCGGCCAGTGCTGCGGGTCGGCCCAGACGCCGGTGAACTCGTCGGCGCCGGGCAGGGCCGGGCGATGGCCACGGGCGGTGTCGTAGTACCCGGCGCAGGCCGAGAGCCAGCGGGCGCTCAGCCGGACCGTGCGGCGGCCGTCCGGACCCGTCGTCTCGGCCGTGACCGTCCATCGCGCCGTCGTCCAGTTCCAGTCGGCCCGGACCACCCGGTGACCGAACCGGACGCACCGATCGACCCCGAACTCCCGGGCCGTCTGCTCGATGTAGTCACGGATCAGTGCCCCGTCGGCGATGGTCGGCGGGTCGTCCAACCCCAACCCGAACGGCCGGAACGAGTACCCCAACGTCGACATGTCCGAGTCCGAACGCACTCCGGGGTACCGGAACAGGTCCCAGGTCCCGCCGATGGCCGCTCGTTCCTCCAGGACGGCGATCGCCAGGTCCGGGAAGGCCTGTCGGTACTGGCAGGCGGCGCCGATGCCGGAGAGCCCGGCGCCGACGATGACGACGTCGACGCCCTCGGGTGGTCCCGGTGCGAGCTGGTCGGTCACGGGCGGGTCGCCGCCAACTCGGCCAGCACGGCTTCCTGCCACGCGCGGGCGGCGGCCCGCGACGGCATCGGTCCCCCGGACCGGGCGGCCAACGCCTGCTCGACGACCGGGGTCGGCGCATCGGCGAGCACATCCCGGCCCGCGGAAACCTTGTCGCTCCACCGGCCGGTACGGATGCGCTGCCGGGCCCGGCAGGCGTTCAGCACGGCGTCGTCGGTGCCGGGCGGACCGGGCTCGTCCTCCGGCGGCTCCGCTGGACGGTCGAGAGTCAGGTGCCAGCGCAGGCTCTCGGCCAGGACGGTGGCCAGCACGCCGTCAGGGACCGAGCGGAACACGGCACCGGCCGGCGGTCCGGCCACGGCGCGGCCGGCCGCGGCCAGGATGCTGCGGTCCACCGCGTACCAGAACGTGCCGTCGGCCGTACCGCGGTCCGCCCCGGACCAGGTGACCCGGAACGGCATCCGCGGACCCGAGTTCAGCTCGACCTCGAAGCCCGGTTCGGAAGTGCCGGCAGCGGCGAACTCGGCCCGGTAGACGACGAGCTCGAGTCCGCGGGCCGGGCACGGCAGGGCCTCGTGACGCAGGGCATCGACCAGCGCCCGCTTCGCCGGCCGGGTCAACGGACCGGAACACACGATGGCGATGTCGATGTCGCTGCGGCCGGGCTGGTAGGCGTGCAGCGCCAGTGAACCGGCCGCGTAGACGCCGACCAGGTCCCGGCCGAGGATCCGTCCGGTCCGGTCGGCCATCTCGCGGAGGTAGTGCCACACCTCGGGCAGCAGGTCGACGTCGAGGTCACGGGTCGGGTGCGGGCCCCGCCGGGCGTGCGGGCGATCCGTCTGCGTTGTCGTCATCGGTGACTCCTTCCGTCCCCGGTCACGGAGGCGACCACCATCATGCCCACCGATGCCCGTCAGGATGGACGGTGATGAGTACGCCACCCGTGCCCGCCTCCGTCCCGTCCGCCGCCGGTCGCTTCGCGCCCAGCCCCTCCGGCGACCTGCACGTCGGCAACCTGCGGACCGCGCTGCTGGCCTGGCTGTTCGCCCGCTCGACCGGCCGCCGGTTCCTCGTCCGGCTCGAGGACCTGGACCGCGTCGCGGCCGGGGCCGCCGAGCGTCAGCTGGCCGACCTGGCCGCCCTGGGCCTCGACCACGACGGCGCCGTGCTCGTGCAGTCCGAGCGCACCGCCGTCTACGACCAGGCGATCGGGAAGTTGGTCGCCGATGGCCAGACCTACGAGTGCTTCTGCACCCGCCGGGAGATCCGGGAGGCCGCCTCGGCCCCGCATCCGAGCGCCGACCCGGCCGCGGTCGCCGCCCAGCTCTACCCGGGTACCTGTCGTGAGCTCACCCCCGATCAGATCGCCGAGCGGCGCGCGCAGGGCCGGCCGAGTGCCCTGCGGCTGCGGGCCGACGTCCGCACCTGGACCGTCATCGACGTGCTGCACGGCGAGTACACCGGCGTGGTCGACGACCTGGTGCTGCGCCGCAACGACGGGGTGGCCGCCTACAACCTGGCCGTCGTGGTCGACGACGCCGCCCAGGGCGTCGACCAGGTGGTCCGCGGCGACGACCTGCTGGCCTCGGCGCCCCGTCAGGCCTACCTGGCGGCACTGCTCGGCGTGCCCGCGCCGGTCTACGCCCACGTCCCGCTGGCGCTCAACACCGCCGGGCAGCGCCTGGCCAAACGGGACGGCGCGGTCACCCTGGCCGAACTCGTCGACCAAGGGCTGACCCCCACCGACGTGCTCGGAATCCTGGCCACCTCGCTCGGCCTGGCCGCCGTCGGCGAGCCGGCGACGCCGGACGCCCTGCTCGAGAAATTCGACCCGCAACAGCTGCCGCGCGAACCCTGGATCGTGCGTCCGGACGATCTGGTCGTCAGGCCCCCCGGCGAGCGGGGATCATTTCCGCCGTGACATCTCCACTCTCCGACCGAACCCCGCCGCATTCCCCGTTGCGGGCCGGCAACTACGACATCATCGTCGCGCTGTTCTGCGCGATGCTGCTGATCTCCAACATCGGCGCCACCAAGCTCATCGAGTTCGGGCCGTTCATCACCGACGGCGGCGCGTTCCTGTTCCCGCTGACCTACATCTTCGGCGACGTGCTGTCCGAGGTATACGGGTTCAAGCGGGCGCGCCGGGCCATCGTGCTGGGCTTCGCGATCAGCATCCTGGCCTCGCTGGTGTTCTGGATCGTGCAGATCGCCCCGGCCGCCGCCGCCTACGAGAACCAGTCCGCCTTCGAGGCGGTGCTCGGGTTCGTGCCGCGGATCGTGCTGGCCAGCCTGTGCGGGTTCCTGGTCGGGCAGCTGCTCAACGCCTGGGTGTTGGTGAAGATCAAGCAGCGCACCAAGGAGAAGAACCTCTGGGTGCGGCTGATCGGCTCCACGGTCGTCGGTGAACTGGCCGACACCGTCGTGTTCTGCACCATCGCCTTCTACGGCGTCATCACCGGCGGCGAGTTCCTCAACTACGTCATCACCGGTTACCTCTACAAGGTGCTGGTCGAGGTCGTCCTGCTCCCGGTCACCTATCCGACCATCCGGTTGGTCAAGAAGTACGAGCCGGACTACGTCACCGGGCAGTTCGTCCTCCCGGTCACCCGGTAGGCCCTCCGACCGAAGCGAGTGGCGCATCGGCAGCCGCCTGTGACTGCACGTGCGCCACCCGGCGGTCACCGCGGGGCGATCGTCGCCAGTCCCGACGCGTGGGCGGCCTGCGCCTGCCGTTCGTCGTAGGTCAGGAACGCATCGACGTCCAGACGCAGGGCGACGGCGACGTGCAGGGCGTCAAGACTCCGCAGGTTGGCACCGGGCAACAGACCGGCGGCGCGGAAGACGTCCCGGTCGAGGTCCACCACGTCGATCCGGTCGAGCACCGCCGAGACCGAGGTCTGGTCGAGCCCGGTCCGTACCGCCAGGCGCCGAAGCTCGGTGTCGAGCAGGGCTCCGGCCACCAGCTCACCGCCGTCCTGCGCGAGGTGGTCGAGGTGACGCACCAGGGCGCTCGACTCGGCCTCCGCGACGAGCAGCTTGGCCGCCGCGGAACTCTCGATGTAGACGATCACCGATCGCCGCGCAGGGCGTCGAGATCGTCCTGGATCGGGTGATCGAGACCGGCTCGGACGATCTCACCGAAGCCGCCACGGACCCGAGCCGACCGTCGACGGAGCGGTGGCGACGACGGACCCGCCGGGGGGACCAGCAGGGCGACCACCTCACCATTGTTGGTGATGGCGAACGACTCGCCGCCGGCGACCTCACGCAGGATCGCGCTGCTGTTGTTCCGCAGTTCGCGGTGCGGGATCGTTCTTGTCATCGTCGGCTCCCTCGAAGTGCGTGACGCTGTAGCAAGCGTAGCAACTACCCCTCGATGACCAGCGGCGGTAGGGGATTTCTCCCGCTCACCGGGTAGAACGCTCCACCTTCGACGCAGGCACGGCGTCAGCTGCGGTAAAAACGCCCCAGCATCTCGTCCCGGAACTCGTCGAAGGTGCCGTCGGCGATGGACGCCCGGATCCGGTCGACCAGCCGGACCACCCAGCGTTCGTTGTGGATGGTGGCCAGGGTGGCCGACAGCATCTCCTTGGCCTTGAACAGATGGTGCAGGTAGGCCCGGGTGTAGTGGGCGCAGACGTAGCAGTCGCAGCCCTCGTCCAACGGCGTGAGGTCGCGGCGGAAACGGGCGTTGTTGACGTTGTAGTAGCCGCGGTCGGCGAAGATCCGCCCGTTGCGAGCGACCCGGGACGGCGAGACGCAGTCGAAGGTGTCGGCGCCGTTGGCGATGGCGTTGAAGAAGTCGTCCGGCTCGCTGATGCCCAGCAGGTGCCGCGGCTTGTCCTCCGGCAGTTCCTCGCAGACCCAGCCGACGATGTCGCCGAGGATCTGCTTCTCGATGGCCCCGCCGATCCCGTAACCGTCGAACGCCTGCCCGTCGACCCGCAGCGCGGCCAGATCGGCGGTGGCCTGCCGGCGCAGGTCCTCGTACTGCGCACCCTGGACGACCGCGAACAGCGCCTGGTACGGCTTGCCGACCCGCTGCGCGGTCAGCCGGCGGTGCTCGGCCAGGCAGCGGATGGCCCACTCGTGGGTGCGGCGGACCGAGAGTTCCTGGTACTCGCGGGTGTTCATCAGCGTGGTCAGCTCGTCGAAGGCGAACATGACGTCCGCGCCGAGCTGGTGCTGGATGCCCATGGACACCTCGGGGGTGAACCGGTGACGGGACCCGTCCAGGTGCGACTTGAAGGTCACCCCGTCGTCGTCGACAGCTGCCAGCCGGGTCTTGCCGGCGGCGATGACGCTGTCGGACTGCAACCCGCTGACGTCCATCGCCAGCACCTTCTTGAACCCGACGCCCAGGCTCATCACCTGGAAGCCGCCGGAGTCGGTGAACGTCGGCCCGGGCCAGTTCATGAATGCGCCCAGCCCGCCGGCCTCGTCGATCAGGTCCGAGCCGGGCTGCAGGTACAGGTGATAGGCGTTGGCCAGGACAGCCTGCGCACCGAGCGCGGCCATCGACTCGGGCAGCACCGCCTTGACGGTGGCCTTCGTGCCGACGGCGATGAACGCCGGAGTCCGGATCTCCCCGTGCGGGGTGGTGATCGTGCCGGTGCGGCCGAGGCGGCCGGGCAGGCGGTGGTCGACGGTGAACCCGAAGTCGGCCGGCTCGGCCACGGCCGGATCGGCCACCACACTCACGCGACGAAGCCGGTGAACTCGGCGATCTCGGTGCCGGCGTGCTCCACGGTGACCCGGGTCGGGCCCAGCAGGCTCTGGAAGACGGCGGCGACCACCGGCGACCCGTCGGCCAGTTGACCGCGCAGCCGGAAGTCACCGGCGGCGGTGGCCTCGTCGACCGCCTCGCCGTCGACCAGCAAGGTCCAGGTGGCGTGCACCAGCCCCGTCTTCGCGGTGACCTGCACCGTCGAGGGACCGATGGCCACCGTGTGCTCGTCCGAGAACAGACCCATGGGCCGCACCCTACCCAGGTCGGTGCGACCGGACGGCGGCTCCGCGGCCCGGGTAGCGTTTCGCGAGGCGAACTGTCGGGCAGCTCTGTGCCCGGCGACCGGGCCCGACGGATGCAGGAGACCGCACACGATGACCGATCGGACGGCCCGTCGGGCCGCGTTCCCGGTGTTCGTCCTCATCGCCCTCATCCTGCTGGCCTTCAACCTGCGGGCGCCGTTCGTGGCGGTGTCGGCGGTGGCGGGTGACCTGGAGGGCGCCCTGGGCATGTCCCCGGCGGCGGTCGGTCTGCTGACCAGCCTGCCGGTGCTGTGCTTCGGCCTCTCCGCCCCGCTGGCGTCGGCGGCGATCGGTCGGCTCGGCATCGAACGGTCGGTGTTCGCCTGCCTGCTCACGCTGCTGGTCGGTATCGCGGTGCGGTCCGTCGGCGGCGTCCCGACGGCGATGGTCGGCACGGTCATCGTCGGCCTGGCCATCACCGTCGGCAACATCGTCGCCCCGATGATCATCGCGCGGGACTTCCCCCGCTCCGCCGCGGCCGGGGTCACCGGCGCCTACACCGCCGCGTTGAACGTCGGGTCGATGCTCGCGCTCTCGGTGTCCGCATCGGTCGCGGCATCGGCCGGCTGGGCCGTCGCCCTCGCCCTGCCGTCGGTCCTCACGCTGGCCGCGGTGGCCGTGTGGCTGGTACTGGTGCGGCGACCGGCCCACCGCGACCGGATGGCGACCGCCCACCGGGAGCAGCAGCCGACGGCAGCCGGCGGCGAGCAGCAGCGGCCGTCGCTGGGGACCCTGCTGCGTCGTCCGACCACCTGGATGCTGACGGGCGCCTTCTCCGGGCAGGCCTTCGGCTATTACGGCCTGACCGCCTGGTTGCCCACCCTGCTGGCCGACAAGGAGGGCCTGTCGCACGACGCGGCCGGGGCGGCGTCGTCGATCTTCCAGGTGTGCGCGGTCGCCGGCGCCTTCCTCACCCCGGTTGTCATCAACCGCTTCGGACCGGCCACCGCGTTCGCCGTCAACGGGGCGTTGTGGTTGACCATGCCGCTCGGCCTGCTGCTGGCCCCGGGGGGCTGGGCGCTGTGGAGCGTGTTCGCCGGCGTGGCCCAGGGCGGCGGGTTCACGGCCGTCTTCACCGTGGTCGTGCTGCGCACCCGGGGGCAGCGGGAGAACCGGCAGCTGTCGTCCATCGTGCAGACCGGCGGGTACGCGGTCGCCAGCCTGGGTCCGGTGGTGGTCGGCGGTCTGCACGCTTCCACCGGCGCCTGGGTGGCCCCGTTGCTGGTCGTCGTCGGGGGGCTCTTCCTGTTGACTGTGCTCGGGGTGCTCGCCGCTCGCGAGCCGCGCGTCCGGGCCTGAACCGGCCAGATCGACCCGTCCGATACCTCGACTCACCCCGTCGGGACTGTCGCCCGAACCGGACATCCGGTGTGATGAACGGCGAGCTCCGGGGCGGCGGGTCCGGGCATCGGGGCGCAGCGAGGGCGGGAAACGATGAAGAGTGCGGAACGGACGACACCGGGCGGGTCCGTCCGGCGGTCGGGGGCCCTGGCGATCGGCCTGGCCGTGGTCGGTGTGCTCGCCCTGATCGCCGTGCTCGGCCTGCTGGCCGGCTGCGCCCACCAGACGACCGGCGTCGCCTCGGTGGGCACGAACACCGGTCCCGCGACCGCGCCCGGGTCGCCGGCCACGTCCCCGGCGGCGGCCCGTTCGACGGCCGCGCGGGCGACGCCGAGCCCGGCCCCGGTCACCGTGACCGCCGCGCCGGCGACCACCACGGTCCCCCCGTCGACGGTCACCGCGACCGCGACCAGCGTCCTCGCGGTGCCCGTGCCCGTGAACCCCGCCCCGGCCGGCCGGTTGCCGGGCGACCTGGGCCTGGCCCAGCCGATCAGTTCACCGGCCTGCGACGGACTGGGCATCCTCGTCCTGAAGTCGGCCACGACCCCCGGGGCCTACGCCGCCGATGTGGCGGACGCGTTGGCGGCGACGCCGGGCAGCAGCTACCTGCGCACCGACGTGACCTGTCCGTCGCTGACCCCCGCGACGCCGTCCGGCGACCCGATCTACGCCGTGTACGTGCCCGCCGGGTACAGCCGGGCCGATGTCTGCAAAGCCCTGGAGGTCGCGCCGTCCGGCGCCTACGGCCGCTGGTTGAGCTGGACGGAATCTCCCGACCACACCATCGACTGCTGAGCCGGTCACCCCGGATGGGGCACCGGTGGTCCAGACCTGGCCGTGACCGGCCCGCGGCTCATTAGCGTCCGACCCATGCCGCTCGAGGACGCCCACGTGACCGCCCTGGCGACGGAATTGGGCGACATCGTCGCCCGGCCCGGCGACCCGGCTTACACCGACGCCCTCGGTCGGATCTTCTTCCCGGACGCCGCGCGCCGGCACCCGTCGTGCGTGGTGCGACCCCGCGACGCGCGGGACGTCTCGGCGGTCCTGCGCATCGCCGGCCGGACCGGCGGCCGGGTCACGGTCCGGGGCGGCGGCCTCAGTTCGACGTGTGTCGAGGACGGGGCCGTCCTGCTCGACCTGTCCGCCCACCTCACCGGGGTCGACGTGCGGGACGAGGGCCGCGCCGTGGTGGTCCAGGGCGGCTGCCGGGTGGGGGCCGTGCTGACGGCGCTGGCCCCGACGGGTCGGGTGCTGCCGGTGGGCATCGTCGGCCACGCCGGCCTCGGACTGGCCACCCGCGGCGGCGTCGGCTACCTCACCCGCAGTCGGGGCCTGACCCTCGACCACCTGACGGCGGTGGAGCTCGTCACCCCCGACGGGCGCACCCACGATCTGTCGTCCGCGAGCCAGGGTGAGGACGCAGATCTGTGGTGGGCGGTACGCGGATGCGCCCCGGCCTTCGGGGTCGTCACCGCGGCGACGTTCCGGACCGTCGAGCAGGGGCCGATGTGGGTGGAGCGCCTGGTGTTCGGGCTCGACGGCACCGATGGCGCGGCGGCCCTGGCCGCCTACTTCGCGGTCGCTCCGCAGTGCCCGCGCGAGGTGACCATGGGCGCCGTGCTCGGGTACTCCGAGCTGGCTCCGGGCACACCCCTGCTGCTCGTCTACACCGCCTGTGCCGAACCGGGCGCGGTCGACGCGGCCCGGGCCCTGGACGACGAGGTGCAGGCCGCGACCTCGGCGTTATTGCTGCACCGGTCCGAACGGAGCGGTCGGTACCTGGCCGGTCTGCCCGAGTTCGCACCCCCCGGTGCGGATGGCGCCGACCCGTCGCCCATCCCGCTGCCCGAGCCCGGGGAGGTTCGCGGTGGGTTCTACGGCAAGTCGGTGTTCACCGGCCCGACCCTGGATGACGCCGTGGCCGACCAACTGCTGGCGGCCCTGCGGGACGCCCCGACGCGCGCCTGCCGCATCGATTTCCAGCACACCGGCGGAGCGCTCGGCGATGTCGCGGACGACGCGACGGCGTTCCACGGGCGGTCCGGGGAGTGGAACATCCCGCTGAACGCCATCTGGGACTCCCCGGACCAGCGGGAAGCCGCCCAGAACTGGGCCCGGCGGACCGTGCGGCTGCTCGATGACCACACCGTCGGCGTCTACAGCGTGGAGGTGCGTCCCGGGTTCCTGGAGACGCCGGACGAGATCGTCGCCGCCTACGGTGCGAACCTGCCGCGGCTGCGCCGCCTGCAAGGGCTCATCGACCCCGCCGGGGTGCTGGCGTACCCGTTGGCTGGCGCGAGCTGACCGGCCGTCGACAACCCGCGAATGTCTCAGGCACCAAAGTAAGGCTACCCTCACCTGGTGTCCTTCGCTCCGCCCGTCGCCGTTCGCTCCGCTGACCGACCCGAGAGTTCCGTCCGCGCCCGGGACGCCCGCGCACTGCTGCGATCCGGGCGGCGGGCGCAGCTGCGCCCGCTGTCCGTCGGGGTGCTGTTCCTGTCGCTGCACCAGCTGACCGAGGTGCTGGTGCCGGTGGTCATCGGCCTGACGATCGACCGGGCGGTGACGACCGGCGACCCGGTGGCGCTGGCCTGGTGCATCGGCGGCCTGGTCGTCCTGTTCACCGCCCTGCGACTGTGCTGGCGGACGGGGGCCCGGGCCGTGCAGTTCGCCGAACTCCGGGAGGGGCACCGTCTGCGGACGGCCGTCGCCGCCCGCCTGTTGCAGCCGGCGGGGGTGCGCACCGATCGGGCCACCGGCGAGCTGGTGTCGATCGCGTCCGGCGATGCGGACACCACCGCGTCGGCCATCGAGGCGCGGGCCCGGCTGATCGCGGCGGGGGTGGCCATCGTCGGCGCCACCGTCCTGTTGCTGCGCATCGACGGCTGGCTGGGGCTGCTCGTCATCGCCGGCACTCCCCTGGTCCTGCTGCTCCTGCAGGGCCTCGGCCCGGTCATCAGCCGCCGCAGCGAAGCCGCCCAGCAGGCGGCCGGTCGCAGCGCGGCGCTGGCCACCGACCTGATCCGCGGGCTGCGGGCGATCCGCGGGATCGGGGCCACCGCCTCCAGCGTCGACCGCTACCGGGCGGCCAGTCGCACCACCCTCGCGGCGTCCCTGCGGGCGGCGACCACGTCGTCGGCGCAGGCCGGCGCCGGTGTCCTGCTCAGCGGACTGTTCCTGGCCGTCGTCGCCGCGGTCGCCGGCATCCGGGCCTGGCACGGCGACATCTCCATCGGCGAGCTCATCACCGTGGTCGGCCTGGCCCAGTTCGTCGCCGAACCGCTGGGCACTCTCGTCTTCGCGGCCCGGGAGCTCGCGGTGGCCAACGGCTCGGCCCGCCGGGTCGCCGAGGTGCTGTCCGCCCCGGACGCGGTCACCGACGCGGCCAGCTCCGATCGCCCGGCCCACCGGACGGATCCGGGCGCGCCGGCGGTGGAGCTCCACAACGTGCACGCCGGGTCGCTGCGCGGGCTCACCCTGCCGGTCCCGGTCGGCCGGCTGGTCGCCGTCGCCGGCAACGACCCCCGGGACGCCGTCGCGATCCGGGGCCTGCTGACCGGTGAACACGCGGCGACCGACGAGAGCGTCCGGATCGGTGGACGACCCGTCTCGACGGTGCCGCTGGTCGAACTGCGGCGGCGGGTGCTGGTGGAACCGCACGAGACCGATCTGTTCGCCGGGACCGTGGCCGAGAACCTGCGCGCCCTCCCGGGCGCGCCCACCGACGACCGGGCGCCCGGGGACGACCCGGGAGTCGCGGTGGACCACCCCGCCCTGCGGGCCAGCGCGGCCGACGAGTTCGTCGCCGGCCACCCGGCCGGCCTGGACCATCCGGTGGCGCACCGGGGGGCGTCGCTGTCCGGCGGCCAGCGGCAACGGCTCGCGCTGGCCCGGTCCCTGCTGGCCGACCCGGACGTGCTGGTGCTCAGCGAACCCACCACCGCCGTCGACGCGGCTACCGAGGCCCGCATCGCCGCCGGTCTACGCCGACTACGCCACACCGACACGGACCGGCCTCGCACGACCGTGCTGCTCACCAACAGTCCGACCCTCCTCGCCGTCGCCGACCAGGTGGTGCTGGTCGTCGACGGCGCCGTGGCCGACCGCGGCACCCACGCCGACCTGGTCGCCCGACGCGCCGACTACCGGGAGCTGGTGCTGCGATGACCGCGACGCTCGACGCCGTGACGACCACCCCGACGGACGGGCCGGAACGCCTGCCGGTGGCCACCGGGCGGGTGACCGGCCGCGACCTGCTCGCCCGGTGCCGGCGGTATCCGGGTACCGCGCTGGCCGCCGTCCTCGTGGCCCTGGCCGCCAGCGCCTGCGGGCTGGTCGCCCCGTGGACGCTCGGGGTGCTGGTGGACCGGATCGATGACCTGCCGGGTGGTCCGGCGCCGGGCACCGGTGACGCGGTCGCCGGTGTGCTGCCGCTGGTGGCGGTGATGGCCGGGGCGGCGCTCGCCG
This sequence comes from Nakamurella flava, assembly GCF_005298075.1. NCBI lineage: Bacteria > Bacillati > Actinomycetota > Actinomycetes > Nakamurellales > Nakamurellaceae > Nakamurella > Nakamurella flava. Next base: position 151,574 of record NZ_SZZH01000007.1, on the reverse strand, counting down.
CCGGGGTGCTCACCTGGGTGGGCGGGGTGCTCATCGCCCGGCTCGGCGAGCGCGTGCTGGCCGACCTGCGCGAGGACCTGATGAACCGGGCCGTGCGCATCCCGCCGACCACCCTGGAGCGCATCGGGGCCGGCGATCTGCTGACCCGGACCGGCGACGACGTGAAGCTGGTCGCCGCCGCGTTCACCGGGCTGATCCCGCTGGTCGTGGCGGCCCTGTTCACGCTGGGTCTGACCCTGGTCGGGCTCGGGCTGCTGGACTGGCGGCTGGCGCTGGCCGGGGCCACGGCCCTGCCGGTGTACGTGCTGGCGCTGCGCTGGTACCTGCCGCGGGCCGCGGCCCGGTACGCGCAGGCCCGGGCGGCCGTGTCCGACCGTTCGCAGGCCATGCTGGGCAGCCTGTCCGGGTTGCCGACGGTCCGGGCCTACGGCGTGCACGACGAGCACCTGGCGGCCGTGCGGGGCGGGTCGGAGCGGGCGTTCGCGCTGTCCAACGGGGTCTTCCGCATGTTCAGCGGGTGGGCCGGCTGGATGAACCGGGCCGAGTGCATCGGCCTGGCCGCCGTCCTGGTCGTCGGGTTCCTGCTGGTCCGTGCCGACGTCGTGACGGTCGGGGCGACGACGGCGGCCGCGTTGTACTTCCATCGGCTGTTCAACCCGTTGGCCCTGTTGATGGTGACGTTCGACGACGTGCAGGAGGCCGGGGTCGCGTTGGCCCGGCTGGTCGGGGTGACGCGGATGGCCGCGGCGGCGGTGCCGGTCGATCCGGCCACTCCGGTGGGCGGTGCCCTGGAACTGCGGGAGCTGACCCACCGGTACGGCGACGGTCCCCCGGTGCTGAACGGCATCTCGCTGACGGTGGCGCCGGGCGAGCGGGTCGCCCTGGTCGGCGCCAGCGGGGCCGGCAAGACGACGGTGGCGGCGATCGCCACCGGTCTCGTGCGTGCGACCGGCGGCCGGGTGACTGTCGGCGGGGCCCCGCTGGACCGGATCGCCCCGGACGACGTGGCCCGGCACATCGCCCTGGTCAGCCAGGAGGTGCACGTGTTCGCCGGGACCGTCCGCGACAACGTCGCCTTGGCCGTGCCGGCCGGCACGCCGGTCGACGACGGCAGGGTCGAGGCGGCGCTCGCCGCCGTCGGCCTGGCCGGCTGGGTGGCGACGCTGCCGGCCGGCCTGGACACGGTGATCGGCGAGACCGCGCATCCGGTGTCGCCCGCGGTCGCGCAGCAGATCGCACTGGCCCGGGTGCTGCTGATGGATCCGCCCATCGTCGTGCTCGACGAGGCGACGGCCGAGGCCGGCAGCGCCGGCGCGCGGGACCTGGAGGATGCGGCGCAGGCGGTCGTCCGCGGGCGGACCGCACTGGTGGTCGCGCACCGGTTGACGCAGGCCGCCGCGGCGGACCGGATCGTGGTGCTGGACCGCGGATCGATCGTCGAGCAGGGCAGCCATGACGAGCTGCGCGGCCGCGGCGGCCGGTACGCCGACCTGTGGGCGGACTGGACGGGGACCCGCTGACGGGGTCGGTTCAGCGGCTGGGAGTCACGAGGCTGCGGGTGACCCAGTCCAGCTGGTCCATGGATCCGACGACGAGCCGGCGGAGGAGGGTGAGGAGCACCCCGGGTCGGCTGACGCCGAGTTCGGTGAGGGCCTGTTGCGGCAGCACCGCGGCGACGGTGTCCGTCCGGGCGGTCGCGTCGAGGTCGTAGTCCCGGCCGGCGATCGCATAGACCACCCCGAACGTCGTGCCGGGGGTGAAGACCGACAGGTGGTGGCGGACGCCGCGGCGGTCGACGGTCAGTTCGATGAGCCCGGCGGTGACGAGGAACAGGCCGTGGGGTGGTTGCCCGGCCCGGACGACGGCATCGCCGGCCGCCCACTGCCGGATCTGCAACCAGGGCATGAGGGCGTCGAGGTCGGCGGCCGGCAGGTCCGCCAGCAGCGGGTGCTCACCGGTGTCGATGGCATCGGGGGCGTCGTCGGCCGGGGCGTGCCGTTCGATGAGCCGGTCCTCGGCGTATTCGACCGCGGAGTCGACGTCGCGGAAATGTCGGACGAGCCGACCCGGGTCGGCGTCCAGCAGCACCGCGTCCGGATCGACGATGACCGGTTCGATGCCGCGTTCGAGGAGCTGGTCGCGGGCGGCGGCCATCAGCCGGCGCGTCACCTCCGCCGTCTCGGCGACGTTGCGCAGGTCCAGCACGATGACGTCGAGTTCGTCGAGCTCGGCGGTGATCTCGCGGATGACGGACTCGACGCCGGCGAAGAGCAGGTCGCCGTGGAGTTCGAAGACCCGCGCCCGTCGGCCGAAGGTCAGCAGGGCCCGCTGTTCGGCGGGGGTGCGGCGGTGCCGGGACGGGCGGTCCACGATGTCGTAGTTGTTCCGGATGGCCGACCGGGCCGCCCGGGTGACGTGCAGGAAGTGCAGTTCCAGATCCTGTGACAGCCGGCGGCACGCGGCCACCCCGCGGACGCTGTTGCCGTGCTGGTCCAGGCGGGGCGAGTACACCGCGAGCCCGAACTGACCGGGGAGGACGGCGAGGATGCCGCCGCCGACCCCACTCTTGGCCGGCAGGCCGACGCGGGCGACCCAGTCGCCGGCGCCGTTGTACATGCCGCATGTGGTCATGACCGACAGGACCCGCTCGCACAGCGCGGGGTCGAGCACCCGCTCCCCGGTGAGCGGGTGGGCGCCGTTATCGGCCAGGGTGGCGGCCATCAGCGCGAGATCGCGGCAGTTGACCTCGATGGAGCATTGCCGGAAATACAGCTCGACGGCTTCCTGCGGGTCGCCCTCGATGATCCCGTAACCCCGGAGGAGGTGGCCGATGGCGCGGTTGCGGTGCCCGGTCTCGCTCTCGGAGGCGAACATGGCCTCGTCCACGGTCAGGTCCCGGCCGGCGCACCGGGAGTAGAGGCGGCGCACGCGTTCGAACTTCTCGGCGGCATCGGATCCGTCGATCAGGGAGGCGCTCGCGATGGCGCCGGCGTTGATCATCGGGTTGCGCGGGCGTTCGGTCGTCGGGTCCAGGCTGATCTCGTTGAACGCCTCCCCGGAGGGTTCCACGTCGACCTTCTCGCCCACCGCGGCGATGCCCCGGTCGGCGAGGGCCAGGGCGTAGGTGAACGGTTTGGAGATCGACTGGATAGCGAACTCCCGGCGGCTGTCGCCGACCTCGTAGACGTGCCCGTCGCTGGTGGCCAGGCAGATGGCGAACCCGTCGGGGTCGACGCGCGCCAGTTCGGGGATGTAGGAGGCGACAGCGCCCGACCGCTCCTGCAGCAGCTCGGTGTGGACGTCCTCGAGGTAGCGCTGGACCAGCGAGCTCATGGGCGGAAACTATCGGTGAGGTCGGTCCGGCCGAGCAGACTGGGCCCATGAGTTCCCCGTACGGGGCGGTCGTCGACGCCCACTTCCACGTGATCGACCCGCGGTATCCGCTGGTGCCGAACCAGGGGTACCTCCCGCCGGCCTTCACCGCGTCGGACTACCGATCGCGGGTGCGGGAGCTGGGGGTTGTCGGCGGCGCGGTGGTGAGCGGGTCGTTCCAGGCCTTCGACCAGGGTTACCTGGTGGCGGCGCTGGCCGAGTTGGGTCCCGGGTTCGCCGGGGTGACGAATCTGCCGGCGACGGTCTCCGAGGAGACGGTGCTGGCGTTGGACGCGGCCGGGGTGCGGGCGGTCCGGATCAATCTCTACCGCGGCGGTTCGGCGGGGCCGGCGGACCTGGACCGGTTGGCCCGGATGGTCCACGAGGTGGCCGGGTGGCACACCGAGTTGTACGTCGACGCCGGCGATCTGGCCGATCTCGCGCCGCGGTTGCGGTCGCTCCCGCAGGTCACCATCGATCACCTGGCGATGTCGGACGACACCACCGGGACGCTGCTGGATCTGGTGGCGGGCGGGGCGGTGGTGAAGGCGACCGGCTTCGGGCGGATCGCGGTGAGCGATCCCGAGGCCCTGATGGCCGCCGTCGTGCGGACCTCACCGGCGGGGTTGGTCTTCGGTACCGACCTGCCGTCCACCCGGGCCCGGGTCCCGTTCCGGGACGAGGACGTGGCCCGGGTCGCGGAGGCGGTCGCCACCGTCGACCCGGGCCTGGTTCCCGCGGTGCTCCGCGAGAACGCCGTGCGGCTCTACCGTCTCGGCGACCTGGGGGCGGCACCGCCGGCGGCGGGCTGACGCCGGTTGCGGATCGCCGTGGTGATCTCCCGCTGGACCCGGCGCCCGATGGGGCTGCGAGCCAGGGCGATCAGACCGCCGATGCCGCCGAAGCGGCGCAACAGACCCTTCATGACCGAACCATCCTTCGAGAAAGCGAACGAGCCGACGGAAGACCGCCGGCTCGTCCGAGGGTGATGACCGGGCGCCGCGGTGTACGACGCCCGGGGACTGCGTCAGATCAACGGGTGACGGCCGAGCGACGACCGAACTTGTTCCACAGCAGCAGCACGATGATGGCGCCGACGACCGAGCCGATGATCCCGGACGGCTGCAGGAAGCCGTTCTGGGCGTCGTTGCGGAACAGCAGGTAGCCCAGGAAACCGCCGACGAACGAGCCGACGATGCCGAGGATCAGGGTCTGCGCCCACGACATGGGCTGCTTGCCGGGGACGAGGAAGCGGGCGAGCGCTCCGGCGATGAATCCGACGATGATGATCGAGATGATGAGGCCGAGCATGATGACTCCTCAGTGCGGGATGGAGCGGAGCCGGCCAGGCGGTGGCCGGTCGCGGGGGGATGCGGCGTTCGGAACACCGGTCGGATCCGTGGGTGGCCCGGTGTTCGGAACGGACGGAGCGGCCCGCTGCTGGACCGGTGATGCGGGGTCGGCCGCGGTGTGCGGTCGACCGGGTTCGGGTCCGGGGAAACCGGCCCGACGGGGGGTGCGTCGGCTTCCACGGTAGTCCTGTCGGTCATTTCCCTTCGGGTCCATCGGGTCTCGTTTGTGCTTCGACGACCCGGGTACCCCTGGGATGACGCGACCTCAACCCGGAGGTCCGTGCGTCCTGACGGTCGTCGCCCGGCTCGTGGCCAGACGCCGGCGGTGCCTTCGCAGCACCATGTGCGCCCCGACGTCGTCCGAACCCTGGAGCTCGCGTCGCGGAGCACGTTCGGTCGACCGCTTCATGATCGTCCTCCCTCGTCCGCGAAACCGTTCGGACACCCCACCGGCCCGGCAGGGCGGCGGCGACATCCATTGCGTTGTCGACGCTGTCACTACCCAGATCCGGGTCACTCCACACCCAGAAGGTTGTGCCATGAGCAGTCCCCTGCACCCCGATGGCGAGTCCGCCCGGGCTTCCGACCCGACCTGGACCGACGGCGATCACACCGCCGATCGGGACCGGTACGACGCGCCGACCACCCGACCGACCGGGGCGGTCGACTCCCGGGACCTGGCCCACCGCCAGGAGGAACGCTTCGGCGGCATCAAGTTCGGCTCGGCGTTCTTCGGGTGGCTGACCGCGACCGGGATGGCCGTCATCCTCATCGCCATCCTGGCCGCGGCCGGCGTCGCCTTCGGTATCGCCGACGACGCGACCGTCGACCAGGCCGTGAACGAGGCGGGCCAGGCGACCGACACCGCCCAGACGGTCGGGCTCGTCGGCGGGATCGTCTTCCTCGTCGTCCTGCTGCTCGCCTACTACTGCGGCGGGTACGTCGCGGGCCGGATGGCCCGGTTCAACGGGCTCCGCCAGGGCCTGGCCGTGTGGATCTGGGGTGTCGTCACCGCCCTGATCGTCGCGGCCGTCGCCGCGATCGCCGGTTCGCAGTACGACGTCCTCGCGCAGCTCAACCTGCCGCGCCTGCCCGTCAACGAGGGCCAGGTGACGACCGTGGGCGCCATCGTCATCGGCGCCGCCCTGCTCGCCGCGCTCGTCGGCGCCCTGCTGGGCGGGCTCGCCGGCATGCGCTTCCACCGCAAGGTCGACCGCTCCGTCGACGACCTCCCGGTGCGCTGACTTCCCCTCTCCCCCATCACCCCTCGCACGGAAAGGCATTCGCATGACCAACGCGCTGTCGCCCGACTCCTACCTCGGGCGAAATGCCGTCGACCGCAACGGCGACAAGATCGGCTCGATCGGCCAGGTGTATCTCGACGACGCCACCGGCCAGCCGGACTGGGTCACCGTCAACACCGGCCTGTTCGGGCACAAGGAGAAGTTCGTGCCGCTGGCCGGGGCGTCGTCCACCGGCGACGACGTCGTCCTGCCGTTCGACAAGGACGTCGTCAAGGACGCGCCGGACATCGCCGACGCCGACCACCTGGACGAGGACGAGGAGCGAATGCTCTACGACTACTACGGCCAGCACGGCGCTCTCGGCCGCTCCGGGAGCGAGACCTCGGTGTCGTCCGGGCAGGAGACCGACCGCCGCACCGACTCGGCCGGACTCGTCGGGACGGGGACGACCGGCGGCCCGGGGCACGACGTCTCGGGACCCAGTACCGACGACGCCATGACCCGCTCGGAGGAGCACCTGCAGGTCGGGACGGAACGCGTGGAGGCCGGCCGGGCCCGGCTGCGCAAGTACGTCGTCACCGAGCAGGAGACGGTGACGGTGCCGGTGACCCGCGAGGAGGTGCGGGTCGAACGCGAGCCGATCACCGACGCGAACGGGGGTGGGCGGGCGGCGACGGCGGTCGTCGGCACCGAGGAGGAGCACGAGGTCGTCCTGACCGAGGAGCGGCCGGTCGTCACCACCGAGGCCGTCCCGGTGGAGCGGGTGCGCCTGGACACCGAGACCGTCACCGAGCAGCAGACGGTGACCGGGGACGTCCGCAAGGAGGAGATCGCGGTGGACGACCCGACGACCGGCACCGGTCGCGACCGGATCTGATCCCTGCGCGATCCCGGGGTTTGCGACGGGGCGGCGGCGGAACCATGCGGACATGACCTTCCAGCCGCAGACCGCCATCGTCACCGGAGCGGACTCCGGGATCGGTCGGGCCACCGCGGTCGCCCTGGCGACCGCGGGGCTCGACGTGGGAATCACCTGGCACACCGACGAGTCCGGGGCGCGGGACACCGCGGCCGAGGTCCGCAGCCTGGGCCGGCGAGCAGAGGTGGCCCGGCTGGACACCACCGACCTGCCCGGGTGCGGTGACGTCGTCGACGATCTGGTCACCCGGTTGAGCCGCGTGGACGTGTTCGTCAACAACGCCGGGGCCGGGGGCGGAACCCCCTTCCTGGACATGGATCTCGATACCTGGCGGGCGACGGTGGCCGCCGACCTGGACGGCGCGTTCGTCTGTCTGCAGCGGGCGGCCCGGCACATGGTCGCCGCCGGACGGGGCGGGCGGCTGATCGCCGTGACCAGCGTCCACGAGCTGCAACCCCGGGTCGGGTCGGCCGCCTACGACGCGGCCAAGCACGGCCTGGGCGGCCTGATGAAGACCCTGGCCCTGGAGCTCGGGCAGTACGACATCACCGCCAACTCGGTCGCCCCCGGGGAGATCGCCACCCCGATGACGGGACAGACCGACGCTGATCCCCGCTCGGTGGAGCGCCCGGGCATTCCGCTGCGGCGTCCCGGGGACGCCCGCGAGATCGCTGCGGTGATCGCCTTTCTCGCCTCGGCCGGCGCGGGCTACGTCAGTGGGGCGACGTGGGTGGTCGACGGCGGCATGCAGCGCATGGGCCCACAGGCCGGGTCGCACCTGACGTCCGACGACTGGCGGTCGGTCTGACCGGACCGGTCAGGCGGTGGGGGCGTCGTCGTCGGGGCCGACGCTGAGCAGTACCTCGTCCCGGCCGACGGTGCCGCCGACGCGGGCCCGTAGCCCGCTCACCACCCCGTCCGTCGTCGCGGACAGCACGTGTTCCATCTTCATCGCCTCGATGACGACGAGGGTCTGGCCGGCGTGCACGGTCTGCCCCTCGGTCACGGCGACCACCGTGACGGTGCCGGGCATGGGTGAGCGCACCGGTCCGCCGACGGTCTCCTCGCCGCCGGTGTCCGGCGCGGCCGGGTCCCGCAGTCGCACGGCCCAGGTGTGGCCGTCCCGGCCCACCCACAGGGTGCCGTCGGGGTCGTGGGCGACCGCCCACTCCGTCGTCAGTCCGTCGCTCTGCACCCGGACCCGGGTGCCGCCCTGGCCCCCCGTGGCGGCCGCGGTGATCGCGACGGCCGGTCGGGCCCCGTCGGCACCGGGGACGGCGTACTCGCCGGCCGCGGCCCGCCCCCGGATCCGCAGGGTGACAGGGGGAGCCCCGTCGACCTGCACGGCGATCGGGGTCCAGGCCGGCGGGCCCAGACGCCAGCCACCGGGCAGGTCGAACGGGTCGATCACCGGGCTCGCCGGTTCGGCGGCCAGCAGGTGGACGGCGGCGACCGCGGCCAGCACCTCACCGGGCGGCGCGGCGGTCACGGCGGGCCGGTCGTCGAGTCGACGGGCGATGAGTCCGGTGTCGAGCCGGCCGGCCCGCACGTCGGGGTCGGTGACGAGGTCGTGCAGGAACGCCAGGTTGGTCGGCAGTCCGAGCAGCACGGTGGATCGCAGCGCGTGGGCCAGTCGGTCGAGCGCGGCGGCCCGGGTGTCGCCGTGGGCGATGATCTTGGCCAGCATCGGGTCGTAGTCGGAGCCGACCACCGAGCCCGTGACGATGCCGGCGTCGACCCGGGCGTCCGCCGGTGGCTCCCAGGCGAGCACCGGTCCCCCGGTGGGCAGGAATCCGGTGGCCGGGTCCTCGGCGTAGAGGCGGGCCTCGACCGCGTGGCCGGTCAGGGTGATGTCGTCCTGCGCGAACGGCAGGGACTGACCGGCGGCGACCCGCACCTGCCATTCGACGAGATCCAGTCCGGTGACGAGTTCGGTGACCGGGTGCTCGACCTGCAGCCGGGTGTTCATCTCCAGGAAGAAGAACTCGTCCGGCCGGTCGCCGCCGACGATGAACTCGACCGTCCCGGCGCCGGCGTACCCGCACGCGCGGGCAGCCGCGCAGGCGGCCTGTCCCATCGCCGAGCGTTGCGCCGGGGTGAGCAGCGGCGACGGCGCCTCCTCGATCACCTTCTGGTGGCGGCGTTGCAGGGAACACTCCCGCTCGCCGAGATGCACCACGCCGCCGTGGGTGTCGGCGAGCACCTGGATCTCGAGGTGCCGCGGGGTGGTGACGAGCCGTTCCACCAACAGGGTGTCGTCCCCGAAGGACGACCGCGCCTCCCGGCGGGCCCCGGCGATGGCGTCGACCAGGTCGGCCGGGTCGTGGACCTCCCGCATGCCCTTGCCGCCGCCCCCGGCGGACGGCTTGAGCAGCACCGGGTAGCCGACCCGTTCGGCGTCGATCGCCAGCTCGGCGTCGGTCAGGCCGAGCCCGCTCGAGCCGGGGACGACCGGCACCCCGGCGGCGACGACGGTCTGCTTGGCCCGGATCTTGTCGCCCATCGCCGCGATCGCCGCGACCGGCGGGCCGATGAACGTCAGGCCCGCGTCGGCGCAGGCCTGCGCGAAAGCGGTGTTCTCGCTGAGGAACCCGTACCCGGGATGCACGGCCTGCGCGCCGGTGCGCCGCGCGGCCGCGACGATCAGGTCCCCCCGGAGGTAGCTGTCGACCGCGGGCGCCGGGCCGAGCCGGACGGCCATGTCCGCCGCGGCGACGTGCGGGGCGCCGGCGTCCGCGTCGGAGTACACGGCGACGGAACGGATGCCGAGGCGCCGCAGCGTGCGGATGACGCGAACGGCGATCTCCCCGCGGTTGGCGACCAGGACAGTGTCGAAAAGTGTTCCTGGAGCTGCGTGATCGATCATCGGGGTCACATCCGGAACAGGCCGAAGCCCGGGTCGGGCAGCCGGGCGTTGGCGGCGAGGGACAGGGACAGACCCAGGACCATCCGGGTGTCGGCCGGGTCGATGACGCCGTCGTCCCAGAGGCGGGCGGTCGAGTAGTAGGGGTGGCCCTGGCGTTCGTACTGCTCGCGGACGGCGGCCTTGCGGCGTTCGGTCTCGACCGGGTCGTCGGCGCCCGAGCGCACGGTGGACAGCACGGCGGCGGCCTGGTCGCCACCCATCACCGAAATGCGGGCGTTGGGCCAGAGGAACAGCAGCCGGGGCGAGAACCCGCGCCCGCACATCGAGTAGTTGCCGGCGCCGAAGGAGCCGCCGATCACCACGGTCAGTTTCGGCACCCGGGTGGTCGCGACGGCGGTGACCATCTTCGCGCCGTGCTTGGCGATACCGCCGGCCTCGTACTCGCGGCCGACCATGAACCCGGTGATGTTCTGCAGGAAGACCAGCGGGATACCGCGCTGGTCGCAGAGTTCGATGAAATGGGCGCCCTTCTGGGCGGATTCGCCGAAGAGGATGCCGTTGTTGGCCACGATCCCCACGGGGTGCCCGTGGATGTGGGCGAACCCGGTGACCAGGGTGGTGCCGTACTCGGCCTTGAACTCACCGAACCGCGACCCGTCGACGATGCGGGCGATCACCTCGCGGACGTCGTAGGGCGTGCGGGGGTCGGTCGGCACCGCACCGTAGAGCCCGGCCGGGTCGACGACCGGCTCGTCGGTCGGCCGCACCGTCCACGGCGGGGCCGGCTTGCCGGGCAGCGTGGCGACGATGGACCGGACGATGGACAGCGCGTGGGTGTCGTCGCGGGCCAGGTGGTCGGCGACGCCGGAGACCTTGGTGTGCAGGTCGCCCCCGCCCAGTTCCTCGGCGGTGACGATCTCGCCGGTGGCCGCGGCGACCAGCGGCGGCCCGCCCAGGAAGATCGTCCCCTGGTTGCGGACGATGACGGCCTCGTCGCTCATGGCCGGCACGTACGCCCCGCCCGCGGTGCACGACCCGAGGACGGCGGCGATCTGCGGAATGCGGCGCGCGGACATCTGCGCCTGCTGGTAGAAGATGCGGCCGAAGTGGTCGCGATCGGGGAAGACCTCGTCCTGCAGCGGCAGATAGGCGCCGCCGGAGTCGACGAGATAGACGCAGGGCAGCCGGTTCTCGGCGGCGACCTCCTGGGCCCGCAGGTGTTTCTTCACCGTCAGCGGGTAGTAGGTGCCGCCCTTGACGGTGGCGTCGTTGGCGACGATCACGCACTCGCGGCCACTGACCCGGCCGACGCCGGTGATGATCCCCGCGGACGGGGCCTGCCCGTCGTAGAGGCCGTGCGCGGCCAGCGGCGAGAGTTCCAGGAACGGCGATCCCGGGTCGAGCAGGGTGTCGACCCGTTCTCGGGGCAGCAGCTTGCCGCGGGCCCGGTGCTTCTCCCGTGCGGCGGGCGGTCCGCCTGCCCGCGCGGTGGCCAGGTGCGCGGCGAGATCGTCGACCAGGGCCCGGTGTTCGTGGTCGCGCGTGGCCCAGTCGCGGCTCGACGGATCGGCGTGGGTGGCCAGGACCGGGAGCTCGGCCGGGCCGGGGCGATGGTCAGGCACGGTCGTCCTCCAATGCGGGGCGGGGCTCGATCACCCAGGACGGGGGCCGCTTCTGGAGGAATGCGGCGATGCCCTCCTGACCCTCGGGCCCGGCGAAGTGGTCGGCGGAGGACCGCTGCAGCTCGTCGAGGTCCGCCAGATCCGTCCGGTGGGGGCGGCGCAGCAGCTCCTTGGTGGCGGCCAGCGCTCCCGGCGCACCCCGCAGGAGGGCGGCGACCTGGTCGGTCACCGCGGCGTCGAGGTCGGCGGGCGGCACCGCCGCGGTCAGCAGGCCGATGGTCGCGGCGCGGGCGGCCGGGAACGGGTTGCCGGTCAGCAGCAGTTCCTGGGCGGCCCGGGGCTGCAGGCGGGGCAGCACGGTGGCGGAGATGACGGCCGGCACCACCCCGATCCGCACCTCGGTGAAGGCGAAGGTGACCGTGTCGGCGGCGATCGCGAGATCGGCGGCGGCGACCAGCCCGACCCCGCCGGCTCGTGCGGTCCCGGCCAACCGGGCGATCACCGGCCGGGGGAACTCCCACAGCCGCCGGAGGATCGACGGGAGCTCCCCGACCCCCTGGGCGCCGGAAGCCGCCCCCCAGGATTCCTTGAGGTCCATCCCGGCGCAGAACACCGGTCCGGTGTGGGTCAGCACCAGTACCCGGACCCGTTCGTCGGCCGCGGCGGTGTCGAGGGCGGCGAGCAGTTCGCGGCGGAGCCGGGCGGACAGGGCGTTGCGGTTGGCCGGCGAGTCGAGAACCACGGTGCCCGTGCCGATCCCGAACGGGCTGTCCGCGCCGATCAGCAATCGCACCAGGGGCGCGTCGGTCATGTCCGGCCTCCGCTCAGGGCCTGGACCACCCGGGACGGGCTGGGCCGGCCCAGCCGGCCGGCGAGCCAGACGCTGGTGTCGACCAGCCGACCGAGGTCCAGTCCGGTGTCGACCCCGAGCCCGTCGAGCTGCCACACCAGGTCCTCCGTGGCGAGGTTGCCGGTGGCGCTGCCGGCGAACGGGCAGCCGCCCAGGCCGCCGGCGGCGCTGTCCACCGTGACGACGCCGTGCTGCAGGGCGGTCAACGTGTTGGCCAGCGCCTGACCGTAGGTGTCGTGGAAATGCACGGCCACGTCGGCGATCTCCACGCCTGCGGCGGTCAGCGCATCGAGAACGGCGACCACCCGGCCGGGCGTCGCCACCCCGATGGTGTCGCCGAGACTCAGCTCGGTGCAGCCCATGTCGCGCAGTCGGATCGCCACGTCGACCACCTGGCCGGGCGCGACGGCACCCTCCCACGGGTCGCCCCAGCACATCGACAGGTAACCGCGGACCCGTATCCCGTCGGCCCGGGCCGCCGCCACCACCGGGTCGAACATGGCCAGCGACTCGTCCAGGCTGCGGTTGAGGTTCCGCACGGCGAAGGACTCGGTGACGCTGGCGAACACGGCGATGTCCTGCACCCCGAGCACCCGGGCCCGGTCCAGACCGCGCTGGTTGGGGACCATCACCGGGTAGCGCACCCCCGGTCGACGTTCGATGGTCCGCAGCAGATCCTCGGCGTCGGCCAGCTGCGGGACCCACGCCGGGTGGACGAAGCTGGTCGTCTCGATGACCGTGCTGCCGGCGTCGGCGAGGCGCTCGATCAGCTCGGCCTTGACGGCGACCGGCAGCACCGTCGACTCGTTCTGCAGGCCGTCCCGGGGGCCGACCTCCCACACGGTGATGTGCGCGGGCAGGCCGGGGAGCGGGGCGTGGCCGAAGGCGGGCGGTGGCATCACGCGGCCTCCTCGGGCTGACGGGGGTGGGCGGGCAGCGACGGCGGTCGTCGGCACCCGGCTGGGCGGCGTCCACGATCACCCGACCGCCCCGGCGCATCCCATGTCCGGGGCGGACAACACACCCGGGGAGAACTGACCGACCGGGACAGGGCCGGTCGACGTCCGGCCGCCCTACCGTCGCCCCCAGGACGGGTCGCCGTCCTCCGGCCAGCTGGGCAGGTTCTTCCCTGACCAGGGCCGGCGTCGGAGAACGGACGGTGCGTGATGGCGCAGGGTGCACTCGGACTGGTGGAGACCCGCGGCCTGGTGGGGGCGATCGAGGCTGCCGACGCCATGGTCAAGGCCGCGAACGTCGAGGTCGAGGGGTACCGGACGTTGCGCAACGGCCAGGTGTCGGTCGCCGTCCGCGGCGACGTCGGGGCGGTCAAGGCCGCCATCGACGCGGGCCGGGTGGCGGCCGCGCGGGTCGGCGACCTCGTCGCCAGCCACATCATCGCGCGGCCGCACGGCGAGACCGAAGGAATCGTGGGACAGGCGTTCACCCCGCCGGTCTGACCGGCCGACCACCGCCCGACTCGCCGCTCCCCCCGCCGGGTCATGCTCAGAGCGCCGGCTGGGGCCGGGCGTCGGGCTCGTCGGTCGGCTGATTGATCTCCAGCAGGCGCAGCGCGAAGTCGGCTCGCATGCGGTCCTCGTGGCGGTTCAGGTCCAGCCCGGTGAGCTGTCGGATGCGTTCCAGGCGGTAGCGCATCGTCTTGTGGTGGATGAACAGTCGTTCCGCGGCCACCCGCTGGGAACAGTCGGCGTCGAAGAACGCCCGCAGGGTGCGGATCAGCGCTCCGTCGTTGTCGTGGTCGTAGGCGATCAGCGGGCCGGTCACCTCGTCGATGAAGGTCTGCAGATCCGGGTCGTCCCCGGAGCCGAGCAACAGCCGGACGATGCCGAGTTCCTCGTAGAGGAAGGCCTCCCGCCCACCGAGCCGACGGGCGGCGGCCAGGGCCGTCTCCGCCTCGCGCAATGCGTTGGGCAGCTCGATCGGGTTGTCGTGTTCACGGCTCACCCCCCAGGTGAGCTGCAACCCAGGCCGTTCGGCGTGCACCGCGGCCCGGGCCGCGGCGGCGAGCTGCCGGGCGGCGTCACGGGTCAGGTCGCCGCCGACGCCGACCAGCAGGTCGCCGCGCATCCCGACGAGGACGAGCCGGCGGGCGGAGTCCACGTCCTTGACGACCCGCAGCACACTGCGTCGCACCTTGTCGGTCTGCGAGGTGTCCCAGCCCTGCGCGGCGGCGAGGTCCTCGATGTTCTCCAGTCGGGCATGGAGCACGCGCAGCGCGCCGGGCAGGGTGATGCCGAGCTGCTGAGCCCGGCTCCGCGCGGCGACCCGGTGTTCGACAGGCCCCTGCAGCAGGTCCCAGAGAACCTGGTCGACCGCCTGCGCCCGGGCCCGGCTGGCCGCGCGTTCCCGCAGCGAGGCCAGTGAGCAGGCCATGGCGACGTGCCCGACGACCGCGGTCATCAGCTCCGCCGACTGCACCCCCTGCACCAGGACCACCTGGCCGACCCGGTCGCCGTCGGCGTAGACCGGTCGCGACCAGCGCCCGCTGCCGACCGGATCGGGGCGCCCCATGGACCGCAGTGCCAGCCGCTCCGGCAGCACCGGGTCGGCACCGTCGGGATGGTGGGCGGCCAACGAACTCCCGTCCGGTCCGAAGACCGCGACCTCACAGCCCATCTCGGTGCCGACGGCGTGCACCACGGCGGGCAGGCCGCCGCCTTCGACGACGGTGGTCAGCAGGCTGTGCTGCAGCCGGCTGGAATGGTCCAGGACCGCCACCTGCCGCTGCAGTTCGTCCCGAGCGGCTTCGGCCTCGGCGGTGGCCGCGGCCCCGACGTCGTGCTGACGGGCGTTGTCGATGGCCACGGTGGCGATGTCGGCCAGCGTCACCATCCGCCGGACGTCCTGCTCGGTGAAGATCGAGGCGCGGCGTCGCCAGACCTCCAGCACCCCGAGGAACTCGCCCTGCAGGCTGAGCGGGACGGCCAGCGCCGACAGCGTCTCCTCGCGCTGCGCCAGCGACATGAAGTCGTCGCTGATGGTCTGATCGTCCAGATAGGAGTCGACCTTCGCCGGCCGGCCGGTGTCGAAGACCAGACCGGCCAGACCCTGACCGCGCCGCATCCGTAGCCGCGTGGTCTCCCGGCAGCGGTTCCCGACGCAGGCCCGCATGTCGACGACATCGCCGTCACGCAACATGACGCCGCAGATGTCGGCGTCGAGCAGCCGCAACGTGCGCTCGGCGATGGCCGTCATGACCCGGTCGAGGTCGCGGACCGTCAGCAGTTGCTGCACGACCTCGCGGACGGCCAGCGACTCGGCGTCCGGCGTGGCGGTCGCCGGGCCCTGCGTCCCGCGGGACCGGTGCAACAGGGCCAACCAGACGCAGGCCTGGACGAGCAGTGGCTGCGCCTCGGCGGCGGCGATCGACGGGTCCCAGCACAGGACGATCCGGCCGTCCGGGGTGCCGGCACGACCGGGGGCGGTACCAGGGAGCGGGTGCCCGGGCAGTGGCACGACCGGGCCGGCGAGGGCCACCCAGCGGTGTCCCGTCCACCCGGCGACCGACACCGCCGTCCTCAGCAGGTCCCCGGCCGCCTGCGCGACATGGGATGCCGCGGAATCGATCTCGTCGGGAACGGTCTGCAGGAGGCGGGTGAGGTCGGTGTCAACGGACGGGGTGTGCGCGCACCCCGCCACCGGGGAACCAGCGGCGGGCGTCAGCACAGCGGTCACCGTCGGGTCCGATCCGGGCACGTCATCGAGCCCACCTCCATCGGTGTCAGAACGCGATCAGTGTCTTGAGGGTACGTCGATCGATCATGGCCCGGTATGCCTCCGGCGCCTCGTCCAGACCGACCGTCAGGGGCCCCAGCGCGAGCGGGTCGACCAGACCGGAGCGGACGAGCGCGCCCACCGGGGCGCCGTCGCGCAGGTAGTTGCCCACCGCGAACCCCACGGTGAGTTCGTCGACGAAGGCCCGCTCGACGGGCATCGCCCACTCGGTCGACGCCGGCACCCCGACCGAGACCACGGTGCCGGCGCGGCGCACCAGGCCGAAGGCCATATCGAGTCCGACCCGGCCCCCGACGGCGTCGACGACGGCATCGGCTCCGCGACCGTCGGTCAGGCCGTCCAGGACGGCGCGCGCCCGGTCGGGCTCCACGGCGACGGCGCCCTCCTGCGCCGCGAGGGCCCGACGCGCCTCCACCGGCTCGACGAGCAGGACCACCCCGGCCCCGCACGCCTGGGCGACGAGGCTGCACAGCTGGCCGACCGGTCCGCCGCCGAGCACCGCCACCGTGTCCCCCGGCTGGGCGCCCGTGCGCCGCACCGCGGCGTAACCGGTGGCCAGGGTGTCGCCCAGGAAGACGGCCCGGTCCGCGGAGACCCCGGACGGGACGGCCTGCAGGGTGGCGTCGGCGAACGGCACCCGGACCAACTCGGCCTGCGCCCCGGCCAGGGCCGGGCCGAACGTCGTCCCGGTACCGAAGAACCGACGTTCGGGACACTCCCAGTGATGCCCCCGTCGACACCACCAGCAGGTCCCGCAGGCCGAGAAGTCCGCGCCCGCCACCAGGTCTCCGACCCAGTGGGCGCTCACGGCCGCGCCGACCGCGACGACCTCACCGACGAACTCGTGGCCGAGCGTCGTCCCCGCCGGCAGACCGTCGTGATGGGCGAGCACGTGCAGATCGGTGCCGCAGACCGCGGCCCGCCGGACCCGGACGACGGCGTCACCGGGATCCAGCAGTTCGGCATCGGGCACCTCGGCCACCCGCACGCCGCCCCGACCGTCGTGCACGACCGCCTTCACCGTCGCCGCCCCCCGGGGTTCACGACGCCGTCGCCAGGTCGGCCAGCCGTTCGCGGATCCGGTCCGCAGCCGCCCGCAACGCGGCCAGCTCGTCCGGTTGCAGGTCCACCGGGACGATGCCGGTCACGCCGTGCCGGCCGAGTCGGGCGGGCAGTCCGACGTAGACGTCCCGGATCCCGTAGGTGCCGTCGGCCAGCACCGCAGCGGGCAGCACCTCTCCGGAGTCGCGAGCCATCGCCAGCACCATCCGGGCGGCGGACATGCCCGGGGCCATGAACGCGCTGCCGGACCTCAGGAGCCCGACGACCTCGGCCCCGGAGCCCCGGGCGCGGTCGACCACGGCCCGCACGTCTGCGCTCGGTATCCGGTCGGTGAGGGGACGTCCGTCGATCCGGGCCTGCGACAGCGGGATAACCATCTCCTCGCCGTGGCTGCCCAACGCCCAGGCCGAGACCTGGTCGGCGCGGAACGACCCGCCCAACGCAGCCAGCGCCTGGAAGCGCGCGGTGTCCAGCACTCCGGCCATCCCGACCACCCGGGACGAAGGGAAACCGGACGCCTGCCAGGCGTGCTGGGTCATCTCGTCGAGCGGGTTCGTGACCACGACGAGGACCGCGTCCGGTGAGACCGCGGCACACCGCCTGGCCAGGTCGCCGACGATCGCCGCGTTGGTCGAGATCAGGTCGGAACGGCTCATCCCGGGCTGGCGGGGCTTGCCGGCGGTGATGACGACGTAGTCGGCCGGCCCGGCCGCCTCCACCGTGCCGACGCCGCGGACCGCGGTGGCGAACCCCGACAGCGCCGCGGTGTGGGTGAGGTCAAGCGCGATCCCGGCGGCCCGCCCCTCGTCGATGTCGACCAGCACGACCTCGGCGAACTGGTCGGCGTCGACCAGTCGCAGGGCGGCGATCATGCCGACGTGCCCGGCCCCGACGACGACCACCCGGCCGGTGCGGCCGGCACCGACGACCACCGGGCGCGGCGGCCCGCCGGCGCGGACCGCCGACCGACCCGCCACCGGCGCACCCCGCCGGTACAGCGCCCCCGAGGGGGCGCCGACGAACGGGGCGGGCGGGCTGTAGACCCAGGCCCGGGGCGCGGCGCGGGCCCGGACCAGCACCGGGGCGGGCGGAGCCGGTGCGGTGCTCGCGGATGCACGTGTCACGGGAGCCGGGCCGGCGGCCGGCGACGGCGCGGATGCCCGTGGTGTCACGGCGGTCGGCGGTGTGACCGCGGTGGTGATCGCCACCTGCAGCTCACGGGCCCGTTCCTGGGCCAACGGGGTCAGGATGTCCCGGGCCGCGATGACGAGGGCCTGGCCGGCGCGGTGGGCGTCCTCGACCGCGTCGGCCCCCCACACCGTCATCTCTTCATCTCCTGACCGGGCATGGCCTCGAGCGCGGCGACCGCGGCGTCCCGCGCCGACTGCACCTCGCTCTCGGTCCCCGACAGGAACATGCGCCCGAAGCGGCCGACGGCCCGCAGCTCGATGACGGTGATGTTGGCGGCCTTCTCGGCCTCGTTGGCCGCGACCGCGATGTAGGCCGCGGGTGCCACCTCCATGACGAACAGGCTCTGCCCGGGCATCATCATCGAGCCCTTGCGCCATTTGTTGAGCAGCTGCGCCTGGTAGGGGTGCACGTTGGTGATGAACTGCGTCGACGCGATCACCGGCTTGATCCGGTCGGTCTCGGACATCCCCAGCTCGTCGAGCACCGCCTGTCCGGAGGCGAGCACCTCGGCCTGCTGCTCGGAATGGATCTCCAGCAGACCGAACTCCCGCTCGATGATCTGCAGGGCCGGCCGGACCCCGGCCGCCTTCAGCGCGATGTCGGCGGCGCGGAAGACCTCGTTGCCCGGGGCCATCTCGATGTACAGCTCGGCCATCCCGGCCAGCGGCACGTCACCGGGACTGGTGGCCGCGATGTGCGCCGCGCACTGCGGCTGCATCCGGTCGATGAACGCGTACGTCCGCAAGGTCGGCGAGGTCATGACGTCGTCCTTCCGGGTTCGTACTTCGCTAGCTCAGTCGCCCCGGCGCGGACGCCGTCGCGGTGTCGATAGTTCGCTCGGCGAGCCCCGCTCATGAGGCCGACCTCGCGATCCCCAGCGGGGTGATGAGCAGGGCGTGCGGGTAGGTCACCACGGTTCTCTCCAGGTAGGTGGACAGCACGGCCCCGGCGCCGTCGATCATCAGCGCGCCGCCGGCCAGATGCAGGGGCAGGTCGGCGGCTTCGACGGTCAGGGCGCGGACGTTCTCGGCGATGCGTTGCAGTCCGGGCACCAGGATCGGCAGGGACTGCCGAGGGTGGGTGCGCTTGTGGGCCTCGGCGTCGGACAGGGACAGCCCCAGCGCCCCGGCCAGCACGAGGTCGAGGTGGTGCCCGCCACCCGGCCGGTCGTCCAACGCGACCAGTTCGCCGCGCCGGAAGACCCCGACCCCGGTGGAGCCGCCGCCGACGTCGACGACCACCCCGTCGACCACCTGCAGCGTCCGTTGCGCGGCGGTTACCTCGTCGACCAGGTCGACGCGGTCGAAACCCGCGGCCTCGCAGACGAACCGGCAGGCGCGGGCGTCGGCCAGCGGGACGCACGGCGGATAGGCGGTGGCGGTGGCTTCCAGGGTGACGCCGAGCGCGTCCTCGGCGGCCTGCTTGAGTCGACCGATGGTGGCGGCCGCCCGGGCGAAGTCGACAACCACTCCGTCGCGTAGGGCGCCGCTGCTCTCGCGCCCCACCCAGACTGGACGCAGGTCGTCGTCCGGACCAGCCAGGACGGTCAGCACGCAGCTGGCCGTGCCCAGGTCGACGCCGACCTGCAGTGGGCCGACGGCGTCACCGGGCTCGGCACTGTCCAGCCGTTCGGCGGCCCGGTGCAGCAGGTCCTCGACGCCGCTCACGAGAGCTGTTCCATTGCTGCGCATCTCACAGCTCCACCGGGTCGTAGACCTGCCGCCACGGGCGCACCTCGTGGGCGACCCGGGTGATGTTGATCAGGTGCAGCGGGGTGACGTTGTCCGAGCAGATGGACCCGCTCCACGTTCCGGTGCCGAGTTGGAACGACGGGTCGACCTCGGCCGAGAAGCCCATCCCGCCGAACAGGGCGGGGGTGTTGATGACGATCCGCCCGGCGGGCAGGGAGGTGAACGGGGCGATCTCGTCGGGGTCGGCGGCGTGCACGGCCGCGGTGTGCCCCTCACCGTCCAGCGCAAGGATCTCCCGGCACCGGGCGCGCGCGGCCGCCACATCGGGCGCGGTGTAGACCGACAGCACCGGACCGAGGATCTCCCGGGACAGCGGGGTGCCGACCCCGACGGTCGTCAGCCGCGCGGCCAGCACCCGGGTGTCGGACGGGACGGTGAAGCCGGACAGCTCGGCCAGTCGCCGGGCGCTCTGGCCGACCGAGGCCGGTCGCATGGCGCCGCGCTCGTCGAAGAGCACGGCGGCCAGGGCGGCCTGCTGATCCGGGTTCATCCAGAAGGCACCCTTGGCTTCGAACGCGGCGAGGAACGCGGGTGCCACCGCGTCGTGGACGACCACGGATTGTTCGGCGACGCAGGCGGTCCCGTTGTCGAAGGACTTCGAGGTGATGATCATCTCGGCGGCCTCGGCCGGGTCGGCGACGCTGGCCCCGACGTAGGCGGGCACGTTGCCGGCGCCGACGGCGATCGTCGGTTTACCGCTGGAGTAGGCCGCGCGGACCATCCCCGGCCCGCCGGTGGCCAGCACGAGGGAGATCTCCGGCCGCCGCATCAGTTCCTGGGTGGCCGGCAGGGTGGGGTTCTCCAGGCAGCCGATGATGCCCTCGGGGGCGCCGGCCCCGACGGCCGCCTCGGCCATGATCTCGGCCGCCCGCAGGGTGCACCGGGCGGCCCGCGGATGCGGGGCGTGGACGACGGCGTTACCCGACTTGAGCGCGGCCAGGCTCTTGAACAGCGTGGTCGCGGTGGGGTTGGTGACCGGGATGATGCCGGCGATCACGCCCATGGGGACGCCGATCGCGGTCACCCTGGTCCGCTCGTCGGCCCAGAGCACGCCGACGGCCCGACGTTCCAGCATCCATCGGGCGACGAAACCCGTGTTGTAGCGGTTCTTGTGGATCTTGTGCTCGTAGACGCCGTAGCCGGTCTCGTCGACGGCGAGCCGGGCCAGTTCCTCCGACGCCCGCGTCCCGGCCCGGGCCATCGCGCGGACGATGTGGTCGAGCGTCTCCTGGTCGGCGCCGGCCAGCTCGTCGAACGCCCGGCGGGCGGCGCGGGCCTTGGCCCGGACGTCGGCCAGACCGACCAGGTCGGCGTCCAGTGTCGCGGTCATCTCTCACCTCAGCGTTCGGGAAGCGGGTGCGGCCGCCCGCCACCCGGACCGCCGGCGATGCCGGCGGCCCCGGGTACGGACGAGGACGGTCAGCCCTTGGGGCGGCTGAGGACGGCGAGGATGCCCTCGGTCTCCTCGTGGGGGCGCGGGATGACGTGCACCGAGACGACCTCACCGGCCTTGCCGGCGGCGACGGCCCCGGCATCGGTGGCGGCCTTCACCGCGCCGACGTCGCCGCGGACCATGATCGTGACCAGGCCGCCGCCGATCTCGCGGTGACCGACCACCTGCACGTTCGCCGCCTTGACCATGGCGTCGGCCGCTTCGATGGCGCCCACCAGGCCCTTGGTCTCGATGAGCCCCAGTGCGCCACGGGGGGTCTGCGCGCCGGGCGCACCAGTCGGGGTTGCCATGTCGTCCTCCATCGGTTGTCGCGGGTCCAGTCCTGCTGTCGTGGTCGTGGGGTGGTGCTGGTTCGGTCAGTGCTGGTGCGTTCGGTACGGGTGTCGGCCCGATGCACCGTGGGATGCGGCCCGGGTGGGCTCATTCCTTGCGGTAGACGACGGCCCGGTCGCGGATGACGGTGTCGGCGATGCCGACCACCGCCAGGTCGGTCGGGGTGTCGGCACCGGCGGCCACCCGCGCGGCTCCCCCGCTGACCACCAGCACCACCTCGCCGACGCCGGCCCCGACGACGTCCACGGCCACCGCACAGGGCCCCGCAGAACGATCGGGTTCGTCGTCGTCGGCGTCCTGGACCAGGAGCAGGGTGAACCGGTCGAGGCCGGGTTCCTTGGCGGTCGAGACCACTTGACCGAGCACCTTCGCCAGGCGCATGTGGCCCACCCCTCCCTCGTCGTCGTCAAGCGACGAAGCGGTGGTGGGCACCGGCCGCGTCGCCGTCACTCGGTCGTCGGATCCGCCGTCCTGGTGATGGCCGCCACTCCCGACGACCGGACGCTAGGTCGGACGATGTCCTCGCGGCGTTATCCCGACCGGATAGCGTCGACCAGGTCCGTTGGCCTTGCGGTGCATGGCTGCGGTCGGTCGGCCGGCGTGAGGGTGGTCGGGTCCGGAACATGGGCGTCCGACGACGTCGCCGGATGCCGTCGACCGTGCCCGACCCAGGAGGTTCATCGGTGATCCGCCCCGAGGACGCACAGTTCCACCCCCCGACCTGCGACGACCCGCTCTGGGCGGAGACCAACTACTTCGGTCTCTACGCCGGGCAGGACACCGAACGGCCGATGAACATCGGGGTCTACGGATTGTTCCGGGAGCCGCTGGGGGTGGTGGGGTCGACAGTGTCGGTCAACAGCCGGCGGGTGACCATGCCGTGGGCGGCCGATTACTGGGACGCCTGGGAGCACCTCGTCGTCCCGCAGCCGTCGAACCTGCTGGACTACTCGCTGGCCAACGGCCTGCGGGTGCGCTGCTCGGATCCGAACCGCGTCTGGGACGTCGACTTCTCCGATCCGGCCGCCGGTCTGGAGCTGCACTTCCGGTACACGGCACTGATGGAGCCCTACGACATCAACGACCCGGACCAGGATCCGATGGCGGCCCGGCGGGACATGTCGTTGACCTGGGGGCACGCCTACGCCGGCCACTTCGACCAGTCGGGCCATTACGAGGGCGAGATCGTGCTGCGCGGGGTGCGCACCCCGATCGACTGCGTGTCGACGATGGACCACAGCTGGGGGGTGCGGGCCGAACGCCAGACGTCGCGGCTGAGTTGGATGCACGCCCACTTCGGTCCGGACCTGGTGGTGCACGCCCTGTTCGACTTCTCCACCGACGACGGCCCCGACGCCGCCGGCGATCTCACCCTGACCCACGGTTACGTGCTCCGGGACGGCGTCGTGTACGGGCTCAAGGCGGGCCGCGGCCGCACCCGCCGGGAGGGTTTCTACCCCGAGCACGTGACCCTGTCGGTGACTGACAGTTCAGACCGCACCTGGGATGTCGAGGGCCGTGCGGTGACCACGTTCCCGTGGCAGTCCCAGCCCGGGGTGGTGGGCCACAACAGCCTGCTGCGGTGGGAGTCCGACGGCCGGGTCGGCTGGGGCGAGGCCATGGACTTCGTGGGCATGGGCGAACTGGGACGGGTCTACCAGCGCCTGCACGATTCGGGGAGCTGAGCGGCGTGGCGGACGGTCGCCCGGCGGCCCCGGTGCGGGCGGTGATCTTCGACCTCGACGGCACGCTGGTGCAGACGCGGGTGGCGTCGTGGGAGATCTTCCGACGCATCAGCGACCGGTTCGAACTGGGGGTGGACGAGCCGGAGCAGTACTACCGGCTGTTCCGGGGCAACGTCTTCGCCTCGATCCGCGAGCTGTGCCGCGACGACGCGCACGCCGCCGAGGTCAACGCGGCGTTCCTGGACCTGCTGCGGACGGAGTACACGCCGCCGCTGGTGCCCGGGGTCGCCGAGGTCGTCCGTCGACTGGCCAGTGACTGCACCCTGGCGGTGATGTCGTCGAACGCGATGGCCGTTCTGCGCCGCGTGCTGGTGGCCAATGACCTGGCCTTCTGCTTCGCGCACGTGTTCGGTGGCGACGTCACCCCCGACAAGCGCACCGCCATGCGGAGTTTCCTGGCCGACGCGGGCACCGGGTTCGGGCGGCGCTGCGCCGCCGACTACGACGAGGCCGACCCCCGCCGGGACGCGGATTCGGCGAGCACCGTGCTGGTCACCGACACGGCCGGCGACGTCCGTGACGCCCGCGAGGTCGGCATCCGGGCGGTCGGCGTCACCTGGGGCATGCATTCGGCGGAAGAACTGACCGCCGCCGGCGCCGAGTTCGTCGCGCTGTGGCCGCAGGAGTTGACGGCGCACCTGTTGGGTGACGCCGCGTCCCGGCCCCCGGGCGGGGCCTGCGCCGTCCCGGCGATCCACCGTCCCGCCGGCCGTGCCACGACCTCGGCGATCACCCCGGCGGCCACGAACGACGCGGTGCCGGACAAGGCGGAAGCCGGGGGCGGGTGCGGATGTGACTGCAGCGGGAAGGGCTGCCCGGTGGCCCGTTTCGCCGGTCCCGGTCCTGGCCCCGACCGCCCGCGGGACGACGCCGCCCGCGCGGCCGCCATCCGCCGCGACCGACGGCGGGCCCTTGTCTCCGTGGCGCGAACCGCCGACGACCCGGTGTCCGCCGTGTCCCCCGACGGCCGTCCCGTGGCGGGTGAACCAGCCCGGCGTCCCGCCAACGCCTCGTCGTCGAGGCCGAGCCGTCCGTCGACCGCGGCGGCCGACGAGCTGATGGCGGCATTGCGTCGCATCTGCCCGACCCGGTGACCGGGATGTCGACGCACCCGGCCGGCGCCCCGGACATCCGGGGTGCCTTCAACTTTCGCGATCTCGGCGGCCTGACCACGTCCGACGGGCGGCGCATCCGACCGGGGGTGCTGTTCCGCAGCGACACCCTGCAGGCCCTCACCGACGATGACGTCGCCCGCCTGGTCGACCACTGGGGGATCGAACTCCTCGTCGACCTCCGGATGGGGCGCGAGGCCGTGGCCGAGGGGCGGGGGCCGCTGGCGAACACCGGCGTCTGTTACCTGAACGCCCCTCTGCAGGACCTGGCGCCGAGCGACCGGCCGGAGAAGGAACAGACCGTCGGCTTCTACCTCGATCATCTGCACAGCCCGGACTCGGCGTTGGCCACCGCGCTGCGCGTCGTGTGCGTGCAGGCGGGGCGTCCGCTCGTCGTGCACTGTGCGGCCGGCAAGGACCGGACCGGCCTGGTCACCGCGCTACTGCTGCGGCTGCTCGGCGTGCCGGACGATGCGATCGTCGCCGACTATCTGCGGACGGCGCCGAACATGCCCCGCATCGTCCAACGCTTCCTGGAGTGGCCCCGCTACCGCGACCACCTCACCCGGGTGCCGGCCGAGGTCTACCGCGCCGAAAAGCACACCATGATCGGTTTCCTCGCGGCCGTCGACGCCATCCCCGGCGGGGCGGTGGGTTGGGCCAACGCCCGGGGTATCGACGACGTTCTCATCGCTCGGCTGCGCGACGGGCTCCTGGAGTCACGGCCGCCGCAGCCCTGATCGGCCCGCCGGTCACCTCGGGGTGCCGCAACGGGCCGGGGACCGCTGTGCAGGAGGTGCGCGGTCCCCGGCCCGGCCGGCGGTGGCGTCAGCGCCCGGTCGCGGCTCGTCCCAACGCCACCTGCAGGGGGCGGGTCTCGCCGGTCGAGATGGCGAACCGGCGGAAGCCGAGTGCGTGGAGTTGGGACACCAGGCCCTGGCTGACCTCGCCCGAGATGCGCACGCCGACCCGCACGCCGTTCCGGCCGTCGATGGCGGCGACGTCGGCGAGCAGGCGTTCGGCGACAGGGTCCAGGGTGGTCCGCGGATCGGTGGCCAGCAGGCCGCGGCGCACGTACTCGTCCAGCGGTTCGGCGGTCAGCAGGAGCCGGGCCGGCAGACCGAACAGCGCGGCCTGCAGGGCGCGCGTCTCCACCCACACGACGTCGCCGGCCGCGGCGATACCGTCGATCCGGTCGATCCCCCGCGGGCTGGTCAGGTAGGAACCGACAGCGATGCCCGGGGCGATGCGGTCCGCGGTGTCGCGCAGCAGCTGCGCCTCCGCGGGGTCGGTGAGGTGCCGCACGGCCAGGTGCACCCGGGGGGTTCCGTCGACGGCGGCGACCGCCCGGTGCAGCCCGGCCAGCTGGGCCTCGATGAGGGCCAGCCGCCCCAGCGGCAGCGATAGCTCCGGGTGCCGGGTGGTCACCGCGGTCTGCTGGAGCAGCTCGCGGGATTCGTCGGCGACCAGATCGATGGCGCGGACGCCGATCGCGATGTCACCGGCCGCTCGGAGCAGCGGCGTCATCTCGCGGGCGATCAGTTCGGCGAAGTCGTCGAACTCGGGGGCACCCGGTCCGGGCGCGGCCAGCAGGTGATCGATGAGCCCGTCGAGGTGCCCGGTGGCGGCGAGGACGTCATCGATCGCGGTGACCAGTCCGTCGGCCCCGGCGGAACGGGCCGCCTCGACGTCGTCGACCAGGGTGACCCGGCTGAGGACCTCGCACCCGGAGGCCCGCCGGGCGACGCCCAGCAGCGCGTCCATCGCCGTCGTGGCCGCGGCGGCGGTGGCCACCGCGAAGCTCCCGGTGAACAGCTCGCCGGTCGAGCCGTCCAGGGAGACCTCGTCGCCCTCGGCGACGGTGTGGCCGGCGACGGTCACGGTGCGGGCGGCCGCGTCGATCTGCAGGTCCCCGGCACCGACGACGCAGCAGGTCCCCAGAGCCCGCGCGACGACGGCGGCATGGCTGGTGGACCCGCCGGTCGCGGTGACGATCCCGCGGGCGGCGATCATCCCGTGCAGGTCGGCCGGGCTGGTGACGGCCCGGGCCAGGATGACCGCGCGGCCGTCCTCGGCCTGGGCCTTGGCCCGGTCCGGGTCCAGGACGAGGGTGCCGGTGACCTGGCCGGGGCACGCGCCGATGCCGGTGGTGAGCAGGCGGCCGGCCTCGCGGGCGGACTGCACCTCGGCGTCGTCGAAACCCGGGCGCTGCACCTGCCGGACCTGTTCGGGGGTGACCGACCGCAGCGCCGCCGCGGCGTCGGCGACACCTTCGGCGACCAGGTCGGCGGCGATGCGCACCGCGGCCTCCGGGGTGCGCTTGGCGCTGCGCACCTGCAGCAGGAACAGCTCCGAACGCTCCACGGTGAACTCGATGTCGAGCACGTCGGCCTGTGCGCGCTCGAGATCGGCGGCAGTGGCGCGCAGTTCGTCCAGCAGGGCGGGTGCCAACGCCTCGGCCACCGGGTCCGGGGTGCGGACGCCGGCGACCACGTCCTCGCCCTGGCTGTGGGCGAGATACTCGCCGAACAGGCCCGGCTCCCCGGTCACCGGGTTCCGGGTGAAGACCACCCCGGAGCCCGAGTCGTCGGACAGATTGCCGAACACCATCGACTGGACGACGACCGCGGTGCCGAGGTCGTTGGGGATGCCGTGGAAGTCGCGATAGGTGCGGGCCCGCCGGGTGTTCCACGACCGGAACACCGCCTCGACAGCGCCGAGCAGCTGTTCACGGGGGTCGGCGGGGACGCTGTCCCCGGTGTCCTCGGCCAGCGCCGCCTCGGCCACGGACCAGATCCGTTCGTAGACCACGGCGGGGTCGTCCCCGGCGTCGACCGCCGCGACGGCGTCGGCCACCGCGGGGGCGGATTCCAGTGCGCCCAGGACTGTCTCGGCGTACATGGCGTGGAAACGGGCGACGACATCGGCCACGAAGCGGGCGTCGCCGGTGGCGGCCCCGAGGGCGGCGGCCGACTCCCGGCAGACGCCCAGGTTGAGGATGGTGTCCATCATCCCGGGCATGGAGACGGGGGCGCCGGAGCGCACCGACAGCAGCAGCGGGACCGGGCCGCCGCCGAAGGTCTTGCCGGTGGCCCGCTCCAGCTCGGCCAGCCGGTCCCGGACCTCCTGCGCCAGACCCTCCGGCAGCCGCCGGGCGGTGAGGTACGCCCGGCAGGCCGGGGTCCGCACGACGTACCCGGGCGGTACGCGCAGCCCCTGCTGGGTCATCCGGGCCAGGCCGGATCCCTTGCCGCCCAGGCTGTCCACGTCGGCGGGATCGGCCTCGGCGAAGGTGACGGTGAAGCGTTCGGGCATCGGTGGGGTGGTCTGTTCGGTCGTGGGTGTCGGCGCGCTCATTCGGCGCGTTCCCGTCCGAGGGTGCGGAGCAGGTCCTCGTGGAACTCGAACCAGACGGTGTGGGCCGAGTCCAGGGTCGGCGACGAGACGAACTCGACCCGGCCGGCATCGATCTGGGCCAGGGCGGCAGCGAACCGTTCCGGGTAGCCGGCGAACCGGGGGTCGAATCCGGCCAGCGCGTCGAGTAGCGGCTGCAAGCGGGTGACGAGGCGGTCGACCCGATCGATGATCTTTCCGTCGTACTCAGGATCGGAATGGTCGTTGGTGACCTTCCGACCGCCGACCTCGACCTGTTGCCAGGCCGACATGGTGGTCAGGAACTGGGTGTTGATCGGTTCGAAACGGTCGACCAGGCGCGCGATCTCGTCGTCGGTGCGGAGCCGCGCGTATCGGGTGTCGGCGGTCGACCGCAGGGCCGGTTCCGCGGCGTCGCTCGGCAGGGCCATCCCGCCGGCCAGTACGAGCAGCCCCTGATCGGCCAACGCGGCCAGGGCCCGTTCGGCGGTGCCGATGTCGATCCGGGCGTCGTGGGCGACCACCTCGGCCGACGCCATCTTCTTCAACGCCACGACATTCAGTACGTCGTAATCGGTGTCGTCCAGCGGGTGGACCATCGGAGCACTTCCTCCTGGATCGGCGGGTGGGAGAGCCAGACGCGGCCGACGGGAGCCGTCGACCGCGCCTGTCGTTCTCACCGGTGGTGCAGGAAAAAACAGTGGGCCGGGCCTAGAGCCAACGCCCCTTCGAATTGCCCAGGTCGGCCCCGTCGGAGAAGGGCAGGTATCCCGCGCCGGAGAAGATCTTGCTGGGCACCGTCTCCTGGGCGAAGCCGCGCTTGGTGATGTCGTAGTAGTAGTTGGCCACCCGCTGGTCGATCTCCCACAGGTTGTAGTCCCGGCAGGCCTTGTCGTAGGTGCCGGCCAATCGCAGGTGGGGCAGGATCATGTCGACGTAGTAGACGTACTGGCCGTTCCAGATGAGATCGCGACGGCACATCCGCGACGTCTTGCTGTAGAGCTTGAGCGTCGCCGTCCGGACCCGCTCCAGGTGGCCGGGCAGGTCCTTGATGGGGATGTTGGCGACCTGGCCCATGGGGGTGTTCCACTTCTCCCGCGAGAACACGGCTCCGCCGACGATGGCGTCGATGTAGTTTTTGGGGCGGGTGAAGGTGGTCGAGATGTCGTTGACCCGGATCTCGGCCAGCGACATCTTCTCCGGGTCCAGGACGATCGCCAGGGTGTAGGCGTGCGGCAGGCCGGCGTCGTCACAGACGTCGCTCCAGTGGAAGACCTCCTCGTTGACGAACAGGTCCCGCAGGATCAGCAGATTGCCGTCGGGCAGCTCGTAGGGGCCGGTGTCGCCCAGGCCGAGCCGACAGTCGTAGTGGTCCAGGAACGACAGCAACTCGGCGGCCGCGTTGAACTGGGTGAACGCGGCGTGCTCGGGTCCGCCGGCCTCCAGCGGTTCGATCTGCGCGGTGAGGGTGGCCAGGAAGTCGTCGTCGTGGATCTTGCAGCGGTAGCGGTCCTGCGAGTTCAGCAGATACCCGTCCTGCCGCTTGCCCCACAGCACCCGTTGCATGAACTTGAGGATGTCGTTGGACTCGGAGATGTAGTCGTCGGGTCCGATCGCCTCCAGGGCGAGCAGGCCACACCGGCCCATACCGAAACCGACGGCCCCGATGGCCCAGTCGTGGACCGCGTTGACCTTGGTGCCGATCTCCCGGCGGGCGGTCGCGCCGATGTCCATGATCCCCTGGGCGCCGCCGACCTCGCGGGTGGTCATGCGCAGGATCTCCGGCCACCGGTAGAACTCGTGCATGAAGGCGAGGATCTCGT
This sequence comes from Nakamurella flava, assembly GCF_005298075.1. Classification (NCBI taxonomy): domain Bacteria; kingdom Bacillati; phylum Actinomycetota; class Actinomycetes; order Nakamurellales; family Nakamurellaceae; genus Nakamurella; species Nakamurella flava. The sequence goes on along the minus strand of NZ_SZZH01000007.1, from coordinate 121,754 downwards.
ATTCCTGCCGCGGGATCATGCCGCTCACGCCCTCGGTGGCCCGCATGACCAGGACGTCCCAGATGTTCCAGGCCAGGTAGTTGTTGAGGTCGTTGAGCTCGTCGATCGTGAACTGGTCCTTGCGGACGTCGTCGGCGGTCACCTTCTCGAGGACCTTGCTCTTGGCCCGGGCCCGCATCATCTTGTCGCCCTTGATGCCGTCCGTGACCGGTTCCATGCCGACGAAGTTTCCGGTGTAGGTGAGTTCCTGGAACCGCAGACCCTCGTCCTCGGGTCGGTAGCGGTCGCGGAAGGTCGACCCGGTGGTGGTGCCCTGTGCTGCAGTGGTCGTCATTGACTCGCGCTCCTGTCCGGTGCTGCGTGCTGGCTGAGGGTGGGGTGAGCGGGTCAGTCGTCGGCGAGGACGCGACCGGTCTCGTGGTCGGTGCAGTCGAGCCGGACCCGGCGGCCGTCGAGGGCCTTGGCGATCTCGACGAAATGGGCGTCGTCGGTGTCGCCGACGACGTAGCGCGACTCACTGCTGGACAGGTGGGCGGTCATCACGCAGGGAGTCTGGAACTCGCGGGACAGAATGCCCAGGTGCGACTCGGGGGCGCCGGACATCGTGATCACGCCGATCGCACCCATACTCAGCGCGGGGGCGAGGAACGTGGTGGTGCCGCCGCGGACGAGCAGGATGTGCTCGCCCAGCTTGCCCGACCGGATCAGGCTGATGACGTCGGACGGCGATTCCAGGTACTTCACGGTGCCCGCCGGCGATTTGGTGGTGTCGAAGACGTTGAAACCCTCGGCGAGCACTTCAGCCATGGAACTTCCTCCTTGAAGTTGGGGCGCGACCCGTGGGTGCGGGCACCGGAGCCGAGGATCCGCCACCTCGAGGCCCGGTTGTTGCCGTGGTCACAGTGCCGCTCGTCCGCCGACCGGGCCGATGGACCAGGCCGACAAAAGTAGGCCACGGCATTGTCCGGGATGGACAAGGGGTGTTCGGCGGTCGCCGAGCCCACCGGAGCGCAACAGCAGGAGCGCGATAGGCGCCTCGGTGCCCTACTGTGCGGCCTGAAGCGGACCTCGTGGCGGCGATGTCACGGAATTGATGAAACCGGGCGAAGCTCGCGGAGAGGATTCGACATGACGGAGACGGACACGACGAACGACGCCCCCCTGGCCTCGGGCGCGGTGACGGACGTGCTGAGTGCGCTCATCGAGTACCTGGACGACCTCTCCGAGCGCATCGACAGCCGGCTCGGCCCGACCGCCGGTGTCGCGGTCACCATGGATCTGGACGGCGCGCCGTTCACCGTCGGCGCGAGCACCGAGCTGGCCCGGGCGGTCGACGAACTGCAGTACCGGATCGGCGTCGGGCCGTGTCTGTTCGCGCTGACCGAGGGGGTCGGCCTGTACGTGCCGGACCTCGCCGGGGACGACCGGTGGGGCGAGTACGGCCCGCAGGCGGCGCAACTGGGGGCGGCGAGCTGTGTGTCGGTGCCGGTCCTGCTGCACGGCCGGCCGTCGGCGGTGCTGAAGGTCTACCACCCGGAGGTCGACGGCATCTCGGCCGAGGACCGCTCGACGGCGGCCGCCGCCGCCCCTGAGATCGCCGGCGGGCTGGGGCTGGCCCGGCTGCTGACCCGGCAGGCCCAGAACCTCGACGACCGGACGTCGGCGATGGACAACCGCCGGGTGATCGATCTGGCCCTGGGTGTCCTGATGAACCAGCGCGGCGGCGGGCCGGACGCGGCCTTCACCACCCTGCGGCGGATGTCGCAGGAGAGCAACCGCAAGCTGCGGGACGTCGCCGTGGAGATCCTGGAATCCGTCGCCGCCGGCGAGCCCGTCGGCGGGGCGGCGCCGTTCCACGAGCGGGACAGCCCGGCGCTGCTGTAGTCCCGCCGAGGTCGGCTGACGCTGACGAAGTGGGCCGACGCGGCGGAACGGGGCTGACGCTGCCAACTCGGCATGTGCAGGGCGTTCTGCCCGGTTGCCTGACGACTTCATCAGCGTCGACCATGATCAGCCGCGTCACCCCGCCGCCCGCGACGCTCGACGGAGGCCGGCCGGGGAACCCCACCGGTATGAGTCGCGCACGTGAGGCCCTACCCGGGCAGTCGGGGTTCCTGCTGACCTGGAATCCGCGGTACCGGCCGTCCTACGTCTGGGTCGACGACGCGGCCCGGGCGAGCGCCCGGGGACAGCGGCCGGGCCGGGCCGACTGGGGCAGCGGCGGCCGCAAGCACGGGTACCGGCGGGGCGACCGGGTGTTCCTGCTGCGCCAGGGCGCGGAGCCCCGTGGCATCGTCGGGTGCGGGGTCATCCCGGACGACGGCGGGACGTGGATGGGCGAGCACTGGAACGGCTCCGGCCGGCTCAAGCGGTACGTCGCCGTCGACTGGGAGTTCGTCGTGGATCCGGACGACCCGCTGCCGCTGGACCTGCTGGTGGCCCAGGCGTCGCGGACGACGTGGACACCGCAGGGCAGCGGCACGCGGATCGCCGACGCGGATCTGCCGGTGGTGGAACGGTTGTGGGCCGAGCACCTGGCGGAATAGGTCACCGCGGACAGGTCAGCGGGTGGCGCGGGCCAGGTTCGCGGTCAGCTCGTCGCGGTTCTGCCGCACCACGTACGCGGGCTGGTCACGTTCGACCCGCCAGCTGTCGGCCAGCGGGCCGATGTTGACGGTGTCGTAGCCGAATTCGTCGTACACCCGGGTGACCAGGGCGACCGCGTCGGCGTCGTCACCGGCGGTGGCCAGCGCGCGGCGGTCGGGAGTGCCGGCGGGAGTCCCGTCGGCGAGGATGTCGGCCGCCATGATGTGGTTGAACGCCTTGGCGATCCTGGACTGCGGGAGGTGCTCCTGCAGCATCTGCGACGTGGTGGTCCGCTTGTCCTCCAGGTCGGCGATCCGGCCGTCCCGCTCCCAGTAGTAGTTGTTGGTGTCGAGGACGATCTTGCCGGCGAGCGGCTCGACGGGCACGTCCTGGTAGGCCTTGAGCGGCACTGTGACGACGACGAAGTCGCCGGCCTCGGCCGCCTCCGTCGCGGTCGCGGCCCGAGCCCCGTCGCCCAGGTCGTCGACGAGCTCGGTGAGCGTCTCCGGACCCCGGGAGTTGCTGATGACGACCTGATAGCCCCGGGCGGCGAACCCCCGCGCCAGGGCCGAACCGATGTTGCCTGCTCCGATGATGCCGACTGTGGTCATGCCGGTGGCAACGCGACGGGCGGCGACGCATTCCCGATATGGGCGGTTTCTGCTGCGAGCGGAACGGATGGGGACCACAATCGCCGGGGAGCACTGAACAGCCAGCGCGCCGCGGTCTGTGCTTCACTGCCACACCCGAGGAGCTTCACCGATGCGTCGCGTCACCTACTCCATGAGCACGTCACTGGACGGTTTCATCGTCGGCCCGGACGGCGGGTTCGCCTGGTCGGAGCCGGACGAGGAGGTCTTCCGGACCGCGCAGGACGAGCTGGCCGGTATCGGCGTCATCCTGCTGGGCCGTCGGCTCTACGAGACGATGCTCTACTGGGAGACGGCCGAGCAGGACCAGGACCTGAGCGTCATCGAGCGCGAGTGGGCCGTCAGCTGGCGGGCGTTGCCCAAGATCGTCTTCTCCCGGTCCCTCGCCTCGGTCGAAGGCAGCAACACGCGGCTCGCGACCACTGACCTGGTCGGCGAGATCGAGCGTCTGCGGGCCGAGCCGGTCGACACCGACATCGCCATCGCCGGGGCCACTCTCGCCGCGTCGGCGTCGATGGCCGGGCTGATCGACGAGTACCGGATCCGTCTGTACCCGATCCTGGTCGGCGGCGGGATCCCCTACTTCGCCCGGGACGAGCGCACCGTCCCGCTCGACCTGGTGGAGAGCCGCACGCTGGGCGGACAGGTGCAGTACCTGCGCTACCGCGTCATCCGGGCTGCCTGATCGCCCCGGCACCCTCGCGCCACCTAACCCCGGGTCATCCGCGCGGCGAGAATGGATCGGTGACAGCTGCTCCCCGCTCGTTCGTGCTGGACCTGTTCGGCGACTATCTGCGTTACACCGGGCAGGAGGTCCGCCTGGGGCACATGACCGAGCTGCTCGGGGTCTTCGGGATCGCCCCGGCCGCCGTGCGGATGACACTGTCGCGGCTGCGCCGCGAGAACTGGTTCACCACCCGGCGGGTGGGCCGCGAGACCGTCTACCGGCTCAGCGACGAGATGATCACCCTGCTCGAGCAGGGACGCCGTCGGATCTTCGAGGCGCCCCCGCAGACATGGGACCGAACGTGGACCATGGTCATTTACAGCCTGGCGGAATCCGACCGCGGCGGCCGGGACGAGCTGCGCCGCGCCCTGGCCTGGCACGGCTTCGGGCAGATGGCCACCTCCACGTGGCTGGCCCCGGGCGACCGGCGGGCGGAGATCGAGGCGGCCACCTCCGAGCTCCTCGGCGGCGAGCTGACGGCGCGCATCGACGTCTTCATCTGCGCCGCCCGCGACCATGACCACGATCGGGAGCTCGCTGCCCGGTGCTGGAACCTGCCCTCGCTCGCCGGGGAGTACCAGGAGTTCCTCGACGCGAACGCCGACCTCGCGGCCCACCCGGAGCGCCTCGGCGGGGCTCAGGCGCTGGTGGCACGGACGGAGTTGATCTCCACCTACCGGCAGTTCCCGTTCAGGGACCCCCACCTGCCGATCGGGCTGTGCCCGTCGAACTGGCCCGGTCATCGGGCCTGGGAGCTGTTCACCCGAACCCATGCCGCACTGGGCCCGGCGGCTCGCGCGTACGTCGCCGCCGTGGTGCAGGCCGAGATCTGCGAGCCCCCGCCGGTCGACTGAACGAGAGGGCAGCGTCGTCGTCGACACTGCCCTCGCCCGTCCGAGATGCCCTGACCCAATGGTGTTGTCGCAGCGCGGAAACCTCCGCTCAGCGGGCCGACCGCGCGGCACCGGAGGGCTGCGGCGTGGCGTCGGGGGTGCGACCGGGAACCGATGAGCGGCGGAAGACAAGGCCCGCGGCCGTGGAGAGGAGACTCACGGCCGTCACGTACGCGGCGACCCCCATGATGCCACTGGAGGTCACCATGAGGGACGCAGCGACCAGCGGCGTCACCCCGCCACCGAGAATGGCTCCCACCTGGTAGGCGAAGGACGTGCCGGTGTAGCGCACCTCCACCGGGAACAAGCTGGAGATCGCCGCTCCTGCGGGGACCTGGGTGGCGCTGATGATCACGCCCATGACGGCCATGGCCACGTAGAGCAGGGGCACGCTGCCGGTGGCCAGCACCAGGAAGAAGGGGACGATGCTGACGGTGCGGACCACACCCCAGCCGATGAAGAGGTGGCGCATGCCGCCGGGACGGTCGCCCCGCGTGGCCCACACCGGTGCGGTGAGCGCCCAGGTGATCGCGCCGAGACAGATGGCGCCGAGCAGCTGCGGAGTGTTGTAGCCGACCACGGCTTTTCCCCAGGACAGCACGAACGTCAGGCAGGTGTAGGCGATCGCGGACGATCCGACGATGACGAGCAACGCCCACAGCACGGTGACCGGTCGGGTGGCCAGAAGCTCGGTGAGGGGAGCGCGCCGGGCGTGCTGCTGCTCTCCCGGCAACTCGGCGCTGCGCTTGAGCTCGGCGAACTGCGGGCTCTCGGGCACCCGGACCCGGATCCACAGCCCTACCGCGAGGATCACCACGCTGCCCAGGAACGGCAGACGCCAGCCCCATGCCTGGAAGGCGTCCATGGGCACGAACAGCGTGATGACGAGGAAGACGACGTTGCTGAGCAGCACGCCGAGCGGCACGCCCATCGCCATGATGCCGCCGTAGAAGCTGCGGCGGCCCTCGGGCGCGTGTTCGGTGGACAGCAGGACCGCGCCGCCGAACTCCCCGCCGAGCCCGACACCCTGCAGGAATCGCAGCGTGACGAGCAGGATGGGGGCGGCGATGCCGATCTCGGCGTATGTCGGAAGCAGCCCGATGAGGATGGTGACGACGCCGGTCATGACCAGCGTCGCGATGAGCACGCTGCGCCGCCCGACCCGGTCACCGAGGTGCCCGAACAGGATGGCGCCGATGGGTCGGGCCACGAAGCCGACGGCGACCGTGCTGAAGGCTGCGATGGTGCCCACGGCCGGGTCGAGGGCGGGGAAGAACGCGCCGTTGAGCACCAGGGCCGCGATGACCCCGTAGATGCCGAAGTCGTACCACTCGAGCATGGTGCCGGTGGCGCTGCCCCATGCCGCCCGGCGCGCGACGTGGGCCCGGTCGCGGTCGTCGAGTCGTCGCTGCGGGTGGTCCTCGGGGTGGCGGTCACTACCGGAGTTCGTCATTGAACGCTCCTGGTGGGAAGGGAGTGGGGCCGTCGGGACGGGGCGTCACACCAGCGACCGGGCTCCCGTGCGTGTGGGGGCGCGACTGTGAACGGGGTCGCGGAGGCGGGATAGGACGGCCGGCGGGTGCGGCGCCCTTCACCAGCGGTGACGGCGGCCCTGAGCGTGCAACGTTTTCCGGTCGCTTGTCAATGGTGTGTCACACGTCGACCACATCGTGTCGTGGGCGTCGACACCACCCGTCGACCGGACCGCACCCGCGGGCGTCAGGCCTGCACGCCCCGCAGCGCCATGTCCACCACCGCCGGCGCCCATTGCTCGTCCAGGGGGCGGCCCGCAAGATGCTCGGCGTAGAGAGACCCGATGAGCAGGCTGATGAAGCGCTCGACGTCGAGGCCGGCCGGGAGGGCGCCCCGGTCGACGGCGGCGTGCACCACTTCGGCGAAGTGAGCCCGGCGGGGCAGAAGCGTGCTCTGGCGGATGATGTCGAGCATCTGCCCCGAGCTCGGCTCGTCCGCGAGGCAGCTGCCGATGATGCTCATCCCGCCCACTCGGTCGTACTGGCGGCGCATGGCCTCGAGCCGGCTCACCAGGTCCTGACGCAGGTCGCCCGTGGTCGGGGGCAGGTCGCCCAGCTCGAGGTGCTGGAGGGCGGCGGCGATCAGCTCGTCACGACTGCGCCAGCGCGTGTAGATCGTCACTTTCGACACCCCGGCGGCGACGGCCACGCGGTCCATCGACACCCGCCCCAGGCCCTCCTGGGCCAGCAGGGCGATCGTCGCCTCGAGGACGGCGACGTCCTTGGCGGGGTCCCGCGGTCGCCCACGGCGCACTGCCGCTCCCGTCCCTGTCACCCTGTGGAGGCTAGTCCCGCCCTGGCTTCACGTCGCCGACCCGGTGTGCACCCGGCCTCCGGACATCACCCTTGACGGGTCTCCCGGGCACTGCTATCAATTCCTTACTGCACCGTTCAGTATTAATTTGGTCACCGCCGGGGTCCGCCTTTCGGGACGAGGGACGACCGGCCCCGCGAACGCTCAGGCGATGCGTGCCCGTCCCCGGGCTGACCAGCTGTCCCGTCCAGGTCCTCCCCTTGAAAGGAAGCACCCCATGTCCGTCGCAGGTGGAGCCACACCGGAGTCGCTCCAACAGCTCATCGACCGCACTCCCGATCTGGTCGAGCACTTCAGCAACGACGCCCCCGCCCCGCACTTCGCCCGGTCGGGCAGTCGGTCCGCGGCTTTCATCCCCCCGGCGTTCACCAACTGGCGCGATGAGCAGACGGCCTGGGACGAGACCGCGGCCCTGTTCCATCAGTCCCACCACATGCCCGAGCTGTTCCTGTCCGGCCCCGACGCGCTGCGCCTGCTGGAGCACCTCGGCATCAACAGCGTCGCCAACTTCACCACCGACCGCGCCAAGCAGTACGTGGTCTGCGCCCCCAGCGGCCATGTCATCGGCGACTGCATCGCCTACCGGCTCGGAGAGGACCGCTTCGAGCTGGTCAGCGGCATGCCCCTGCAGGACTGGGTGGCCTTCAACGCCGAGACCGGCGACTGGGACGTCGAGGTGGTGCGTGACGCCCCCTCCAACATCAACCCCACCGGCGGGCGGACCAACTTCCGATTCCAGCTGGACGGTCCCGCGGCCCAGGACATCTTCCGCGAGGTGGTCGAGGGCGAACTGCCCGAGATCGGGTTCTTCCGCACCGCCACTGTGAAGATCGCCGGCGTCGACGTGCTCGTCCTGCGCCACGGTATGGCCGGACATCGCGGCGTGGAGCTGTCCGGACCCTTCGCGCACGAGAACCGCGTCCGGGACGCCATTCTCGAGGTCGGAGCCCGCCATGGCATCAAGCCGGTGGGGACCAGCGCCTACTTCAGCACCCCGTTGTCCAACGCGTGGATGGCCTACCCCGTGCCGGCGATCTTCACCGCCGACGAGCTGCGCGGCTTCCGGGAGTGGCTCCCGGGCGACGGCTGGGAGGCCCGCACCGAGCTCGGCGGCAGCTTCCGCTCCCCGAACATCGAGGACTACTACGCCACCCCCTACGACCTCGGCTACGGCAACATCGTCAAGTTCGACCACGACTTCGTCGGACGCGAGGCCCTGGAGGCCATCACCCCCGAGCAGCGCCGCACCAAGGTGAGCCTGGTGTGGAACCGCGAGGACGTCGCCAAGGTCCTCGCCTCGCAGTTCGGCCCCGGACCCCGTTACAAGTCCATCGAGATGCCGGTCGCCTACTACGCGTGGAACCAGTTCGACGAGGTGCGCAGCACCGCCGGGGAATTCGCCGGGGTCTCCTGCCACGCCGGCTACCTCAACCCCGAGGGTGAGCTGCTCTCCCTGGCGATGCTCCATCACGGTCACGCCACCATCGGCGACGAGGTCGTGCTGACCTGGGGCGAGCCCGACGGCGGCTCCCGCAAGCCTCAGGTGGAGCGCCACGAGCAGACCACCATCCGCGCGACCGTCGCCCCGGCGCCCTACGCCTCCTCGGTCCAGAACATGATGCGCGCCGGTGCCACGGCGGTGAAGGCGTGAAGGGCAGCACCGTCGTCCTGGTGGGCGGGGCGTGGCACGGCGGATGGGCGTGGCGTGGTGTGGCCCAGCATCTGCGTGCTGCCGGCAAGACCGTCCTGACGCCGACCCTGCCGGGTCTTGCGGACGGTGACGACCCGCGCGGACTCTCCCTGGCCGACACCGGTCGCGCACTGGTTGACCTCGTGGAGCGCAACGACCTGCACGACGTCACCCTGGTCGCGCACAGCTGGGGTGGCTACCCGGTGGCCGCCGCCGCACCCGCGCTCTCGGGTCGCCTCGCCGATGTCGTCTTCTGGAGCGCCTTCGTCCCCCGGAGCGGTGTGTCCCTGTTCGACGAGGTGCCCCAGGGGTACCGGGATCTGTTCTCCGCCCTGGCCGCGTCGTCGTCCGACAACACCGTCGCGCTTCCGCTGGAGGTCTGGCGGCAGGGGTTCATGAACGACGCCTCCGAGCAAGTGCAGGACATGATCCACCAGCTGCTCGTCCCGCAGCCGTACCAGTACTTCACCGAGGCGGTCGACCACGTCGACCCGCACAGCTGGGGTGTCCCGCTGTCCTACGTGCTGAGTGAGGGCGACGTCGGCCTGCCCCCCGGCGACGACGGGTGGGGCAAGTTCATCGCCCGGCTCGGTGTGCCGGCGCTGTCCGCGCCGGGCAGCCACGAGGCGCTCTTCACGGAGCCGGCCGATTTGGCCGCCGCGCTCCTGCGAACGTGAGGAGAGCCGGGCGATGACCCAGGACAATCCGACCCGCACGGCAGCCGACCTGCTGACCGGCGCATCCCTGGAGATGACCGGTAAGGACGCCCCCGGGCTGCAGGAGGCCGCCGACCTCCTGCAGCCGGGCACCCGTATCAACGTCACCTATCTGGGCACCGAGGACGACGCCCTGCGCCTCGACGGGGTGCGGGCCGTTCGGCAGCAGGGACTGGTGCCGGTTCCGCACATCGCCGCCCGCCGCCTGCGCTCCGTCGAGGGCCTGGCCGGCTATTGCCGGGCCCTGGCGGAAGCCGACGCCATCATCGAGGTACTCGTGGTGGGTGGTGACCCGGCCTCGCCCGAAGGTCCCTTCCCCGACGCACTCTCGGTGATCCGCTCCGGAGTGCTCACCGAGTCGGGCGTACGCGGTGTGGGGGTCACCGGTTATCCGGACGGGCACCCGGCCATCCGCCCGGAGATCCTCTGGGCGGCACTCGATGCCAAGGTGGCCGAGGTGGCCGCGCAGGGCCTCGAAGGCAGCATCAACACGCAGTTCGGCTTCGACGCCACCACCGTGCTGGCCTGGTTGGAGCAGGTGCGGGAACGCGGGATCGACGTGCCGGTGCGGGTGGGCATCCCCGGTCCCGCCGGGGTGAAGCGACTACTCGGGTACGCCAAGCGTTTCGGCGTGGGCACCAGCACGAGCATCCTGCGCAAGTACGGGTTGTCGATGGCCAACCTCATGAGCACCGCTGGACCGGATCGCTTCGTGAACCAGCTCGCGGACCGGTACGACCCCGCCCGCCACGGCGACGTGGCGCTGCACTTCTACACGTTCGGCGGTCTGCGAGCGACCGCCCAATGGATCCAGGAGACACGGCGATGACCAGCGCCACCGCCACGAAGGCGACGACAGCAGCAGCGACACCCGTCCCGAGCCGGTCGGTCATGCCGGGCGGCGCCGCGCAGCACGGCGACCTGGGGCGCCTGCTCATCCGCTGCCAGGACGGCCCCGGCATCGTCGCGGCCGTCGGCACGTTCCTGGCCGGGGCCGGCGCCAACGTGGTGTCCCTGGCCCAGCACTCCACCGCCCCCGAGGGCGGAACTTTCTTCCAGCGCACCGAGTTCCGGCTGCCCGCCCTGTCGGCAGCGCGAGATCAACTGCAGAGGGACTTCGCCGAACAGGTGGCGGCGCCCTTCGGCATGGACTTCACCCTGCGCGAGGCGAGCAAGCCCCTGCGGGTCGCCATCATGGTGTCCAAGACCGACCACTGCGCCCTGGACCTGCTGTGGCGTCACCGCCGCGGCGAGCTGCCCATGACCGTGGCCATGGTCATCTCCAACCACCCCGATCTGGCCGACGACGTGCGCGGCTTCGGGGTGCCCTTCTTCCACGTGCCCGCCACGAGGGACAACCGCGCCGAGGCGGAGGAACGGGTCCTGGAGCTGGTGGCCGGCAACGTCGACCTCGTGGTGCTCGCCCGCTACATGCAGATCATCACCCCGTCGTTCCTGGATCGGGTGGGCTGCCCGCTCATCAACATCCACCACTCCTTCCTGCCGGCCTTCATCGGCGCCGGTCCCTACGCCAAGGCGAAGGAACGAGGAGTGAAGCTGGTCGGCGCCACCGCGCACTACGTCACCGCCGATCTGGACGAGGGTCCGATCATCGAGCAGGACGTCGTGCGGGTGTCCCACCGCGACGCGGCCGGCGACCTGGCGCGTCTGGGCGCCGATGTCGAGCGCGCCGTGCTCTCGCGCGCCGTCAGGTGGCACCTGGAGGACCGCATCGCGCGCGACGGCAACACGACCGTCGTCTTCTGAGGCGGGCCCATGACCACGCTCATCGACGGCCGGAGCATCGCCGCGGAGGTCCGCGCGGAGGTGGCGGCCGGAGTCGCGCAGCTCGTGGCCGCGCGAGGTGCGCCGCCCGGACTCGCCACAGTGCTCGTGGGTGACGACCCCGCGTCCCAGGTCTACATCCGCAGCAAACGCGCGGCGTGCACCCATGCCGGAATGGTGGATCTGCACCGTCACCTACCGGTGAACGTCAGCCAGCAGGAAGCCTGCGCGGTCCTGGACGAGCTCGCCGGGGACCCCGCCGTGTCCGGGATCCTGCTCCAACTGCCCTTGCCGCCGCACCTGGACGCCGAGGCGCTTCTCGCGCGGATCCCGGCAGCCAAGGATGTCGACGGCCTCACGACCGCCAACGCCGGCCTGCTGGCGCAGGGGCGTCCGGGTCTTCGTCCCTGCACACCGGCCGGCGTGGTGCGGCTGCTCGACCGCTGCGGCGTGGAACTGCGCGGAGCCGAGGCGGTCGTCGTCGGCCGTTCCCTGCTGGTCGGTCGGCCGATGGCCCAGCTCCTGCTGCAGCGGGACGCCACCGTGACCCTCGCCCACTCCCGCACCCGCGACCTGGCGCGGGTGTGCCTGCGAGCCGATGTGCTGGTGGTGGCGGCGGGCATCCCGCAGCTCATCGGCGCGGACGCGGTCAAGCCCGGCGCGACCGTCATCGATGTCGGCATCCACCGGGTCGACGGCGCGCTGGTGGGCGACGTCGATGCCCGCGCAGTGACCGGGGTCGCCGGACACCTCTCCCCGGTCCCTGGGGGTGTCGGCCCGATGACCATCGCCATGCTCCTGGCCAACACCCTCGCTGCCGCCGAGGAGCAGGGGAAGCTGGGTGCGTGACGGGCGGCGGCCCGCACCGACGCCGTCAGGGCATCGCAACGGCCCGTGATCCCGGCTGCCTGATCGTCCGCTGCCGGGCCAGGTCGACGAACGCCCGGGCCGCCGGTGAGGGGTTGAACGCGCTCCACGCCAGATACTCGATGCGGGCGGGACCACCGGTCACGGGGATGGTGCGCAGGGCCGGGTCGTCCCCGACGACGGCCGGAGACAGCAGCGCCACCACCAGGCCCTGCCGGACCAGGTCGAGGATCAGGTCGGTGTTCATGGCCTCGAAGGCGACGTCGCGGCGGAGCCCGGCCGCCGCGAAGGCGAGGTCTGTCGGCGCCCGACCCGAGGTGCCGGCCGGGAAGTCGACGAACGTCTCGTCGGCCAGCTCGGCCAGCCGCAGTCGTCGGCGCCCGGCCAGGGCGTGACTACTGGAGACGACGGCGACGAGCCGCTCGCGGATGAGGGTGCGGGTCTGCACACCGCGCGGGGTGACCGAGTCGGCCAGGCCGAGGACGGCGGCGTCCATCGCGCCGGCGCTGATCGCCCGCACGAAGTCGTCACTGCTGCCCCCGCGCAGGGCGATGGTGGCGGCCGGGTGGGCTCGGTGGAAGTCGGCGAGCGCGGCGGGGACGTCGATCGCGGTCACGGTGGGGATGACGCCGACAGTGAGGGGGCCGCGGATCTGGCCGGTGGCGGCGGCGGCATCGGTGATCGCGCGCTGCGCGGCGTCCAGGCTGAGACGGGCGGCGGCGACGAAGGCCTCGCCGGCGGCGGTGGGTTCGACCCGCCGACTGGACCGGGCGAACAGGGCAACCCCGATTTCCCGCTCCAGCGCTTTGATCTGGTGGCTCAGCGCGGACTGCACGACGAAACACCTTTCGGCGGCCCGCGTGAAACTGCGTTCCTCGGCGACGGCGATCACGTAGCGCATCTGTTGCAGTTCCACGCACTAATGATCGCGGTTCATCGTTGTCATGCCAACGATGTGTTGGACTCATGACTGCTCTCGCACCCACCATCGACGGGTGACCAGCACCATGAGCCCGGCCCCGGCGGTGGCCGCCCCGTCGTCCTCCCGCCTGGGGTGGACGGCGTTGACCGCGCTCGCCCCGGCGATCTGGGGCTCGACCTACCTGGTGACCACCCACCTGCTGCCCGCCGGGCACCCGTTGTTCGCCGCTCTGCTGCGGTCGCTCCCGGCCGGGATCATCGCGCTGCTCATCGCCCGCCGGCTGCCACGCGGTTCGTGGTGGTGGAAGAGCCTGGTGCTCGGGACCTTGAACATGGCGGCGTTCTTCCCGCTACTGTTCGTCTCCGCCCAGCACCTGCCGGGCGGAGTGGCCGCGACGCTCGCCGCGACCCAACCCATCCTCATCGCCTTCCTGGCCGTCGGCGTACTGCACGAACGGCTGTCGACGTGGCGGGTGGCGTGGGGGGTCGTCGGCGTGGTCGGGGTCGCCATGGTCGTCCTCGGACCGGGTGCGGCGCTCAGCCCAGTCGGGGTGCTGGCCGGCCTGGGCGGGGCCGCGTCGATGTCGGTGGGCGTCGTCCTGACCAAGCGATGGGGACGACCGCCAGGCGTCTCGGCCGTCGGCCTGGCCGGGTGGCAGCTGACCGCGGCCGGGGTGGTGCTGCTGGTCCCGGCGCTGGTCGTCGACGGCGTCCCGGCCGGTCTGGGCCTGCCCGCGGTGGCCGGGTACCTGTGGCTGGGGCTGTTCGGTGCGCTGCTGACGTACTCGATCTGGTTCGCCGGGATCCGCCGGTTGCCGGTGACGTCGACCGCGCTGCTCGGCCTGCTGTCGCCCCTGATGGCGGCGGCGCTCGGAGCCCTCATCGCCGGTGAGCGGCTGACCGTCGTGCATCTGGCGGGGTTCGCGATCGCGCTGGCCGCGATGGTGGCCGGACAGCTGAGACCCCCGGCACGTGGCCGGGTTCCGATGAGCCGGTCTTGACCCGACGGCCGCGCGGGCCGAGCGGTACCCAGCGGCCGATGCTGTACTGGTCGATGTGTCCCTGGACGATCAGCCGGCTCGCCTGGACGGGCGACGCCCGACCCGCCCCCCGGGCGACCGCTGGCGGCCCTGGTGGGTGGTGGGAACTCCCGGTCAGATCGTCTGGTTCGGGGTCATGACCTGCATCTGGACCTTCATCACGGTCGACAACCTGGTGACGTGGCACCGCCCTCGGGACTACTGGTTTATCGGGGTGCAGGCCCTGCTGTGGGTCGTGGTGATCGTCAACATCGTTGCCTGGTTCACCCGACGGGAGGTCATCCGTCGCCCCGAGGTGCCGATGAACCGCACCGGCAAGGCGGTGATGATCACCGGTGCGCTGGTCGGGACCGCCGGCGCTGTCGTCCCCGGCTTGCTCATCGCGGAGCGGCCGGTGATGGCCCTGGCCGTGTTGGTCGTCGGGGTCGCGTCCGGTGCCGCGCTGATCGCCTGGTCGCGCCGAATCGTGCATCGGACGCAGCGATGGGCGAGTTCAACAGGGAACGCCCGGCTGGGTGGCGGGACCCGTGCAACCGTTCGCCGGGGGCGTCCCGTCGTGAACCCATGAGCACTGTGCCAATTCGGACTCGGCCTCATCGCCTGCTGGGGTCCGCCGTGACCGTGGCCGTTCTGGTCGCGGCGTGCGGGACGCCCCAGGGCGTCTCGTCACCCGGCGGGACCGGCACCGGGGCCGACCCGACGGCAGGAACACGAGCTCATCTGGCGGGCTACGTCCAGGCCGACCCGTGGAGTCCCTCGGTGACGATCGACGGAGGCCTCCGCACCGGGCCCGACCGGTACTGCGGAGGTCTGGCGCACACGGACGACGGCTTCACCCTGCTGACCGATGCCGATGAAGTGGCCGGCGTGATGGTCTGTGGGGTAGGCCCCGGTGAGTTGCCCGGCGATGGCGTCTGGGCGGTGGTCAGCGAACATCGCGTGCCGGACGACCAGCTGCCGGCTCTGGTCGATGCCCTCCGCCAACCGAACTACACGCAAGCCCAGGCCTCGGTCGACCTCTGCGAGGACTACGGGGTCATCATTCCCATGTTCACCATCACCACCGCCCGCGGCGAACTGCTGCAGGGCGCGGTCCCGTCGGACGGTTGCCACCCCAGCGAGGCGGCCGTCGGAATCCTGACGGGGGCGATGCTCCACGAGCCTGCGGTCGACAGCTGGCGCACTCGGCAGGTGTCCGATGAGGCCTCGGTGACGACGGACTGCACCCAGCGAGCCGACACGCTGACGGAGTCCTCTCCCAGTCCAGGGGAGCCGGTCCTGGAAGAGCTGACCTATCGGCTGGCCGAGCTGAAGGGAGCGAACACCGCACCCGAGGGCGCATCGGTGTGCCTGTACGGGCCCAGCGGCCCCGTGGCCATCTCAGCGATGGACGATCCCGGGAACGTCTCCGACCGGCTGCCGAACAGCCAGCAGGGGGCCGGTTTCATCGACGCCGGTCTCCGCGACCAGCTGATGAACGGCATCTCCCCCACCGCACCCGCCGGCCAGTCGGACTGCGCCCTCAGCCAGCCGTGGCCGCCGGGATCCGACGGCGCGACATATCTTCGGCTGTCCGGGGTCTCCGTCACGGACGGGAAACGAGAGGTCGGAATCCCTTTCCTCTACGTCGAAGTCGGACCCTGCGGACGGGTCATCGATGGCGAGTACCGCCCGGTCGGATGGGCGGACTCCGGCGTCATCACTCAGATACGTCAGGCCATCGGCGGCTGAATCCGCCGACGCGCAACTGCTCCGCGCGGGTCGACGTCGGCCGAAAGTTCATCGCCCCACGACGACAACAGTCAAGTTGGCCGGCATCACGAGCCTGGTGCAACCGACGGACGGTGCAGTCCCGTCGTGAAGGCATGGGCGCTGTGTCGGTCTCGTGGTGGTCATTCGTCCGCGCCGCGGCGCTTGTTCTGACCGCGGTCCTGCTGACCGAAGCATGCACGTCACAGGACACCGCACCCGCAACGGCGACATCCTCCGCGCCGACTACCGGCACGCCGCCGGATGATGTCGCTGCGGATCCCTGGGGGGCTCCCGTCCTCATTCGTGAACCCGTCCCGTTCGGACCCGAGCGGTACTGCGGGGGCCTGGCGCACACCGAGACGGGGTTCGCTTTGCTCTCGCCGTCAGACGTGGTCACCGGGATCACTGTCTGCGGCGTCGCCGAGGCGGCACTACCGGGCGACGGAATCTGGGCCGTAGTCACTGAGCACCGGGTCCCGGACGATCAGCTTCCTTCCCTCGTCGAGGCACTGCGACAGAGAAACTTCGAGGCCCCACAGCCCCCCGGTTCCGGCTGCGCCGCCTACGCGGTCCTCGTCCCCATGTTCACGGTGACCACCGCGGACGGTCGCCTGTCGCAGGGCGCGGTGCCGTCGGACGGTTGCCACCCGCAGATGCCCGCTGTCGACATTCTGCGATCGGTCGTCTCCGAGCAACCCGTCGTCGACCGGTGGCGCACCGTCTTCGTGAAGAACGAACTCTGGTTGACCAGGGGATGCCCGGCCTTCGCGGCGACCCTCCGACAACTGCACCCCACCCAGCCGGATCTGACCACCGAAGCGCTGACCCGGCGTCGGACCCAGTTGGCGATGGCGGCGGCGTCGCCCGACGGCGCTTCGGTCTGCCTCTACGGACCGAGCGGTCCTATCGAGAGCCGTGGAACGGAGCTTGCAGCGGCCGTGGCCGAGGCCGGGTCGGCGAAGCGCCGCGCGACGGGTCGGGTCGACGCCACCGTCCTCGACCGGTTCCTGACCGGCATCGTGGTCACAACACCGGAAGGACTCGACGACTGCGAGTTGTCCCATCCGTGGCCCCCAGAGCAGGAAGGGACATACCTGCAGATGTCGGCGGCAGCGACCACCGAGCCGGGCGGGCCGGGCGCGAGCACGCCGTTCCTCTTCGTGGAAGTCGGTGCCTGTGGCCGGGTCCTGGACGGCGACCATCAGCCTGTCGGCTGGGCCGACCGGACACTGGTGGCCGAGATTCGCTCCACCCTCGGCTGATTTCGTGAGTGTTTGGGCCTGCGAGCGTCGTCCCGCCAAGCAGGCAACCTCCGTGGGTGCCCGCTCCGTCCTGCTCGACATGTACGCCATGACCATGGCCCGTCGCCGGTTCCTGCTCGTCGCGGCGGGTGCCGCAACAGCGGGGCTGACCGGGTGCGGCTCGCGCGCGTCCTCGATGTCGCCCCCCGTCGACGTCTTCACCCCGGCCCAGCCCATCAGCATCGCCCCGTCCGGTTCGGCGCAGGATGCGGGCTCCGCGGCCCGCGCTGCGCTGACCGGCTTCGGCGTCGATTTCCTCCGCGCCGCAATGGATGTCAAGCCGACGCCGGCCACCGGCATCAGCCCGTACTCGCTGTTCACCGTCCTGGCGATGGTGCGGGCGGGGGCGGCCGGCCGGACCGCCGAGCAGATCGACGGGGCGTTGAAGGCGACGGGTAGCCAGGCGCAGGGGGCGGTCGTGACGGCCGTCGATGCGGGGATGGCCGCCGCCCTGGACGCGGCGGCGGCCGCACACTCGGACCCGATGGTCCTGCAGGCCGCGAACCAGACCTGGGCCGACCACCGACTGCAGGTGCACCAGTCCTACCTCGATGCCCTGGCCCGCGATTTCGGTTCCACCGCCCAGCTCGCCGACTTCGCCGGTGACCCGGAGGGGATGCGGCAGGCCATCAACACCTGGGTCGCAGACCGCACCAACGACCTGATCCCCGAGCTGTTCCCCCAGGGCACGATCGACTCCGGCACCCGGATGGTGCTGGTCAACGCGCTGTATCTGAAGGCGCAGTGGCTGAACGCTTTTGCGCCCCGGCAGGACGGTCCGTTCACGACCGCCGATGGGCGGCAGCTCACTGTTCCGCTGATGACGACCGAGCAGCCGGTACCCGGGTTTCGCGGGGCCGGGTGGGCGGCGGCGATCCTGCCCTACACCGGCTCCGGACTCGGGATGACCGTGGTGATGCCCGATGCCGGCATCGACGATGCCCTCGACGACCTGCCGGCGATCGTCGAGACCATTGCCGCGGATCGTGAGGGCACGCCGACCGCGGTGACCCTGCCGGTCTTCTCGCTGCGGTCGAACCTGGATGCCCGGGGCATCGCCCAGCGGCTGGGCATCACGCATCTGTTCGACGCCGCCGAGCTCAGTGGTATCTCCGACGAACCTCTCAATGCGAGCGCGTTCGTGCATCAGTGCGTGGTCAAGGTCGATGAGAAGGGAACGGAGGCGGCGGCCGCCACCGGTATCGCGATGATCGAGAGCGCCTCGACGTCGAGCGAGCACCTCGTCGTCGATCGGCCGTTCCTGTTCTGGATCGCCGATTCCACGACCGGCGCCCCGCTGTTCCTCGGAGTCGTCAACGAGCCGAGCGACACGGCTTGAGGCCCCGTTCGAGCGACGGCTGACTCGCGGTCCGGCCGGCGGTGGTCGACAGTGCTCAGGTGGACACCTGGGTGCGGTTGGCGTTGATGGTCGTGGGCGCGTTGCTGGTCCTGACGTTCACCGCGATCTATGACCGCCCCGCAGGCCCCGCTCGGCTCCGCTGGCCGCACCTGCTGCTGTTCCTCGGTGTCGGGATCTCGGCCTACGGGTCGGCCGGACTGAAGCGGGGCGACTGGGGATGGTGGGCCTTTGTGCTGTGGGTGGTCCTGCTTACCGGGGCCATGCTGGTCGGGGCGGTGATCCGGAAGAGCCGTCAGCGGCGAAGCTCCCCCAGCGGGACGGGCTAAGCGTCAGCCCCGCTGAGGATTCGGAAATCGGTGCGGCCCTCAGGCGGCAAAATCAGCGCCGGGGCGCAGCGGTCCACGGAGGTTGCCCCGGCGGTGCGCGGCGATGAGCATGAGCGTCGTCGGGATCAGGGTCAGCAGCAACAGGGGCAGGGACGCCTCCAGGCCGAAGGAGCCGCCGGTCATGAGGTCGGAGCCGTGGGCGGTGGTCTGCCAGAGTCCGTCCTCCGTCGTGCCGGACACGTTGACCCCGACCAGCCCTTCGACCGTGTTCCACGCGAAGTGCACGCCGATGACGAACCGCAGGTCGCGCCGCCACGCGTAGGCGGCACCTAGCAGCAGACCCGCCTCGATGGCGATCGCGGTCGACGTCCAGATGCTGGCCCCGGGGTTGTTGATGTGCAGCGCACCGAACAGCACGGCCGACACGATGATGGCCGCCCAGGTGCCGGCGATGCGTTCGGTGGCCTGTAGTGCGAAGCCCCGGAACGCCATCTCCTCCACCACGGCGGGGACGGCGGCGGAGACCAGCGCCGCCCAGACGACCGGCACGACGCTGGCGCCGGCCCATTCGATCGAATAGCCCCCCAGCGCGGCGACGAGCAACCACCCGGCGAACAGGACGACCGCGCCGAGCGCCATCCCGCTGACCAGTTCGCGGGCCGCGCCGGGTCCGGTCAGTTCGATCGGCACCCGCCGGGCCCACCCGCGCATGATCGCCAGGTAGATCACCACGGCCAGCGCGATGACGACGAGCGCCCCGATCCACACCGGTCCGGGGATGAACCCGTAGGCGACGATGAGCGCGATGCACACGACCATGCCGACGATCCCCCAGCACCAGGGGGAGCTGACGACACGTCGGGGCGGCCGTTGAGCCGTGGGGGCGGCTGCCTGCGAAGGGACGACCATCGGGCTCACTCCTGATCACCGTGGGACGGCTGCCCGTCCGCCGAGTCCGGCACCCGCCCGCGCGCGCAGGACGGATGACCGCCAGCCGGCTGCGTCGCTGTGAAGCAGGCCGAACGGCGGTCGGCGCGAAACGTAACGACAATCCCGGGCGGCCAGCGGCCGTCGTGACCCCCCGAACGCATCCGGTGGGTAGGTCGGTGTGGCGGTCGGTCACCGAGCCGCGTCTGGGCACCCGGCCGCTGGTGTGATGGGCCCGCGTCGCCCAGGCATCGACGGCGGGTCTGGACAGGAGCGCAGCGTTCGGGCCACGCCACCCGACGGCGTGACGGTGGTTCCTGACGTGGTCCGGCTGTTCGTTTCGCGATGCGGCCGGCTGCGTCCGCGCGGGACCGACGCAACCCCGGCGCCGCTCGTATCCGTCATCCCGGTATGGACACCGTCGAGATCGCGCGCCGCCGATTCCTGTTCATGGCCGCCGGTGCGGCCCTGGTCGGCCTGACCGGATGTAGTTCCGTCAACTCAGCGCGGAACACCGCGTCCGGCGCGGTCGCGACTCCGGTGCAGCTGGTCAGCGACGCCATTCGCATCGCGCCTGGTGACGCGGCGGCCGCCCGGGCTGCGTTCGCCGGATTCGGCTCCGCCTTCCTGGGCCAGATGCTCCCCGACGGTCCGGTGACCAACGCGGCGATCAGTCCCTACTCGCTGTTCACCGTGCTGGCGATGGCCCGGGCCGGCGCGAAAGGGGCCACGGGGCAACAGATCGACGCTGTCCTGGGGGCGGCGGGCGACGCCCAGGGGGCGGCCGTTGCCGCCGTCGACGCCGCGGTGGCCGAGGCGCTCGACCGGGCATCCCAGGCACCCGGAGGCACGGTGACGGTGCAGGCCGCCAACGAGACCTGGGTGGAGCAGGGCTTTCCGGTCCGCCAGGAGTACCTCGACCAGTTGGCCCGCGAGTTCGGCGTCGCCGCCCGGTCCGCCGATTTCAGCGGCGACGCGGAAGGCATGCGGCTGGCCATCAACGCGTGGGTCGCCGAACGCACCAACGACCTCATCCCCGAGCTGTTTCCGTCCGACTCCATCCGGTCCACCACCGTGCTGGTGCTGGTCAACGCGCTCTATCTCCAGGCGTCGTGGGCCTTCCCGTTCGAACCCCGCCAGGACGGCACCTTCACCACGGCCGACGGGCGCGCGATCACCGTGCCGATGATGTCCGGACTGCCGTTGGCCGCTTCCGGGGTGAAGGGGCCGGGGTGGGCGGCGGTGTCACTCCCCTACGTCGGGTCAGGTCTGGCCATGACGGTGTTGCTCCCCGACAACGGCCTCGATGCGGTGCTGAGTGGTCTGCCGGAGATCATCGACACGGTCGCGACCAGCGAGCCGGGAACGACGAAGTTCGATGTCACCCTGCCGGTGTTCTCGGTGCGGTCGGTCCCCGACGCCGCCGCGGTGGTGAAAGCCCTGGGCATCACCGATCTTTTCGGCGACGCCGACCTGTCCGGGATCACCGAAGGCGGATTGACGGTCGATGCATTCGTCCACGAGTCCGTCGTCAAGGTCGACGAAGAGGGCACCGAAGCCGCCGCCGCGACCGGTATGGGAATGGCGGCGAGCGCGCCGGCACGACCGGAGCCATTGGTGGTGGACCGACCGTTCGTCTTCTGGATCGCCGACACCACCACCTCGGCGCCGCTGTTCCTCGGGGTGATCACCGACCCGAGCGCCACCGCCTGAGCTCAGCCGCCCAGCAGGTGCTCGTCGAGGAAGCGGGCGACGGCGTCGTCGCGGTGGTGGCCGACCCGGTGGTGCGCGATGGCCAGGACGGAGGGTTCGGAATTGGCCGGGGCGATGACCTGGCCGACGTTGCTGAGCCACTCCACGTCGGTCTCCCCGTCCCCGGCGCCGATGGTCGCGTCGGGCGCGACGCCGATGCGTTCGAGGGTGAACCGCAGCGATTCCCACTTGGTGAAGCCGGGGGCGTTGGCCTCCAGGAATTCGGTCGACGAACGCTTCAACCGCGGGAATTCGGCGGCGGCCTCGGCCTGCATCGCGTCGACGTCGGGCTGCTCCCCGACCAGCATCACTTTGACGACGTCACCCGGCCACGCCCGGTCGGGCAGCACCTCCGGAGTCCACTGGTTGAGCCGCTCGATGAGGTCGGTGTGGCGGCTGGCCCGGTCGGTGAGGATGTGCGCGGCGGTGTGCAGGACGGGTTGCAGGTCGAACCGGTCGGCCACCTCGATGAGCCGGGCGATGAGCGCCGGGTCCATGGCGGCGTGCACGAGATGCTCGCGGGTGGCCGGGTCGGTGACGATCGCGCCGCCCCCGGACACGACCGGGGCAGACAGTCCGGCGGCGTCGGCGGTGGCCAGCGCGGAGGTTTCGAGCCGCCCGGTCACCACGATGGGCCGGATGCCCGCGGCCTCGAGGTCCTTCAGGACGCCGATGGCGTAGGGGCTGACCTGGTGGTCGTCCCGGGCGAGGGTGCCGTCGATGTCCAGGGCTACGGCGGCGATGCCGTTCGATGTGCTCACGTCGCTCCTTGTGCTGGTCCCCCGTCCCCACCCTGCCATGGACCGCCGAGCCGTCCGTCCGGTCGCGGAGCGGACAATGGCCGTGAAGACGCAGGTGCCGGAACGCTTCTCGCACCAGCCCATGAAGGCACCGCCACCAGGAGGTACCCGTGACCGACCCAGCCCCGACGCCGCTCCGCCCGCTGAGCGCGGTCGACCGCACCGCCCCGGGGGATCCCGGAACAGCGCGGGCGGCGGTCGCCGGCTTCGGCGCGGCCGTCCTGCGGCACGCGCTCGGGGCCGAACTGAGGAACACGGCGATCAGCCCGTACTCGCTGTTCATGGTGCTGGCCATGGCGCGGGCCGGGGCCCGTGGCGCGACCGCCGCGCAGATCGACGCGGCCCTGGGTCTGGACGGAACCGCAGCGCAGGGGCAGGCGGTCGCCGCGGTCGATCAGGGGATCAGCCGGGCGCTCGACCGGGCGGTGCGGATGTCCAGCGACGGCGTCACGGTGCGGTCGGCCAACGAGATGTGGGTGGACCGCGGCTTCCCGGTCCGACCGGAGTTCGTGGATGAGCTGGCCCGCGAGTTCGGCGTCGCCGCTCGTTCCGCGGATTTCGCCGGCGACCCCGACGGCATGCGCGCCGCCATCAATGCGTGGGTCGCCGAACGGACCAACGATTTGATCCCCGATCTCCTCCCGGCCGGGTCCGTCACCGCAGTAACGGAACTCGTCCTGGTCAATGCCCTCTACCTCAAGGCCGCCTGGATGGTGCCGTTCCGGGACCGTCAGGAGGGGTCGTTCACCACCGCCGACGGCAGCCGGCGCACGGTGCCGATGATGCAAGGTGGGATGCCGTTCTCGGGCTCGAGAGGTGCTGGCTGGACGGCGGTCTCGATTCCGTACATCGGGGGCGGTCTGTCGATGACCGTGCTGCTCCCCGACGCCGGGATCGACACCGTACTGGGCGACCTGCCCGCCGTCCTCGACGCCGTGGCCACCGGATCGGCAACGCCGGCCCAGTTCGCGGTCACCCTGCCGGCCTTCTCGATCGACGCGACGCCCGACGCGATGTCGGCGGTGCGGGCACTGGGCGTCACGGACCTGTTCGACGCGCCCGACCTGACCGGCATCACCGACCGCCCCCTCGCGGCGGACACCCTCGTTCACCGCTGCGTCGTCGACGTCGACGAGAAGGGCACTGAAGCGGCCGCCGCGACCGCCCTGCTCTTCTCGCGCGGCGTACTGGCCCAGCCGGAACCCCTGGTCATCGACCGGCCCTTCCTCTTCTGGATCGCCGAGTCGAGCACGTCGGCGCCGCTGTTCCTGGGGGTCGTGGCCGACCCGAGCGGCGCCCCGTCCTGACGGGGGCGACGGCGCTGGCCCGGTGAAAACCACTGGTGCGCAGCGTCCGACTGTTCTCTACTGACCCGTGTGGGCACCATCGAGTTCCGGGCACTCACCGAGGCGGACGTGCCGATGCTGCACGACTGGCTGCTCCGCCCCCACGTCCGGCAGTGGTGGGGGCCGGCCGAGTCGGTTGAGGAATTGCGCGAGGACTACCTGACCGGCGGGTCGACCCACGCCTTCATCGCGCACCTGGCGGGCGAGCCGATCGGGTTCATCCAGAGCTACGTGGTGCTCGGTTCCGGTGACGGCTGGTGGGAGGACGAGACCGACCCGGGCGCCCGCGGTATCGACCAGTTCCTCGCCCACGCCGGACAGCTCAACCGGGGGCTGGGCCGGGCCATGGTGCGGGAGTTCGTCGAGCAGCTGTTCGCCGACCCGGTGGTCACCGTGGTGCAGACCGATCCGTCGCCGCACAACGCACGGGCGATCCGCTGCTACACGGCGGCCGGGTTCGCGGCGGTGGGCGAGGTGGTGACTCCGGACGGTCCGGCCCTGCTGATGCGCTGCCACCGGCCGCCGGCCAGCGCTCTCCGGTAGGCGCACTCCCCCGATCGAGACCATCCGCCATACTGTTGCTCTGCGTGCACGACAACTACCGTCCGTGAGTGACCGAGCGGGCTGTCACCGCCTCGGCAGCAACCGCGAGGAGTACCCGTCATGACCGCACGTCCCAAGGTCTTCGCCGATCCGCTGCGGAACCGCGGCACCGCCTTCACGCTGGAGGAGCGGGCGAAGCTGGGGCTGACGGGACGGCTGCCGGCGGCGGTCGAGACGCTCGACGAGCAGGCCGCGCGGAGTTACGCGCAGCTGGAGGGCTACGAGACGGACCTGGAGAAGTACGTCTTCCTGGACTCTCTGCACGACCGCAACGAGGTCCTGTACTTCAAGGTGCTGGGCGATCACCTGGCCGAGCTGCTGCCCGTCGTCTACGACCCGACGGTCGGCGAGGCCATCAAGCAGTGGAGCAAGGACTACCGGCACTCGCGGGCCGTGTACCTGTCAATCGACCGCCCCGAGGACGTGCGGGCCTCGTTCGAGACCCTCGGGCTGGGTCCGGACGACGTGGACCTGATCGTCGTCTCCGATGCGCAGGAGATCCTCGGCATCGGTGACTGGGGGGTCAACGGCACCGACATCTCGATCGGCAAGCTGGCCGTCTACACGGCGGCCGCCGGGATCGACCCGAGCCGGGTGATCGCCGTCAACCTGGACGTCGGCACCGACAACGAGATGCTGCTCAACAGCCCCACCTACCTGGGCAATCGGCACGCCCGCGTGACCGGCCAGCGGTATGACGACCTCATCGCCACCTACCTGTCGACCGCGACGGACCTGTTCCCGCACGCACTGCTGCATTTCGAGGATTTCGGC
Organism: Nakamurella flava; assembly: GCF_005298075.1. NCBI lineage: Bacteria > Bacillati > Actinomycetota > Actinomycetes > Nakamurellales > Nakamurellaceae > Nakamurella > Nakamurella flava. The sequence goes on along the minus strand of NZ_SZZH01000007.1, from coordinate 96,592 downwards.
CCCAGCAACGCACGGCGGATCCTGGACGAGTACCGCGACAAGTACCGGATCTTCAACGACGACATGCAGGGCACCGGCGCGATCGTCATGTCGTCGGTGATCTCCGGTCTGAAGATCACCAAGCAAACGTTCGCCGAGCAGCGGCTGCTGGTCTACGGGGCGGGGACGGCCGGCACCGGCATGGCCGACCAGATCAGCGCGGCGATGATCCGCTCCGGGGCGTCGCCCGAGGAAGCGAAGGCCCGGGTGTGGCTGGTCGACATCAACGGTCTGGTCACCGACGACATGGACGGTCTGCCGAACTACCAGCAGGCATACGCGCGGCCGGCCGCGGAGGTGGCCGACTGGAAGCGTGAGGGCGGCAAGATCGACCTGCTGACGACGATCCAGCAAGTGAAGCCGACCATCCTCATCGGCACGTCCACCGACCACAACGCCTTCACCGAAGCGGTCGTCGAGGCGATGTGCGCGGGGGTGGAGCGCCCGATCATCCTGCCGCTGTCCAACCCGACGGAACGCATCGAGGCGATGCCGGCCGACATCATCCCGCAGTCGAAGGGCAAGGCCCTAGTGGCGACGGGTATCCCGGTAGAGCCGGTCGAGTACGACGGCGTCAGCTACACCATCGGCCAGGCCAACAACGCCCTGCTCTACCCGGGGCTGGGCCTGGGCACCATCGTCTCCGGCGCCCGCCACGTCACCGACGGCATGCTCCTCGCCGCCGCCGAAGCCGTCGCCAGCCAGGTCGACCCCACCCCCCTCGGCGCCTCACTGCTGCCGGACGTGGAGAACCTCCGCGCCTCATCCGCCACGGTTGCGCTGGCCGTTGCGAAGGCGTCTGCGGCTGATGGGGTGGCGACCAAGACGCCGGACAACCTCGTGCAGGCCGTGGAAGATGCGATGTGGCAGGCGGTGTACCCGAGCGCGATGGGCGACGGACCCGCTGACGACGCCCCCTAGCAAACGACAAACGCCGAGTTCCGGTCATCCGGAACTCGGCGTTTGTGCTGATCGTGGCGGTAGCGGTGGGATTTGAACCCACGGAGGAGTTGCCCCCTCACACGCTTTCGAGGCGTGCTCCTTAGGCCGCTCGGACACGCTACCGCGGGAGACTCTACCAACGACCGGCCCAGCTTCCGAATCGGTCAACCCCAGCCCAGTCGATCCGGCGGGCAGCTCAGCCCTGGTGGTCGCCGACGGCTCCGTCGAGCAGCTCGCGCATCACGTCGAGGTGGCCGCAGTGGCGGGCGGTCTCCTCGATCATGTGGATCAGCACCCACCGCATCGTCAGCTCGTCGCCGTGCCAGCTGCTGCCCACCGCCATCAGGTCCAGCTCGTCGATCGCCGCGTCCGCCGCCGCGCAGGCCCGGTCGTAATACGCGACCACGTCGGCCAGCGTCTCGGCGGGCTCCACGCGCAGGTCCCGGTCCGGGTCGTTCTCGTCGTAGTCCAGCTCGTCCGACGGCCGGCCGAACGTCCCGCAGAACCAGCCGTACTCCACCGACGCCAGGTGCTTGACCACGCCACCCAACGACAACCCGGTCCCCGTCATCGGCCGCCGCGCCTGATCATCGGTCAGACCCGCGACCTTCCAGCGGACCACCGCCCGGTGCCGGTTCAGGCTCGCGTGCAGGCTCTCCTTCTCGTCACCCGTGAACGGCACCTGCATGCTCATCGCTCCCCCGCCCCGTCCAGCAGCCGGTCGACCAGCCCCAGCATCTGCTGCACCGTCTCCTCGCTGCGCGCCGACCGGGCCGGCAGCACCGAACCGGCCATCGTCGACTCGTAATACATGCCGTCACCGAGCAGCACGATGAGTCGCGCCACCGCGGGATCACCCACCGCGGCCAGGACCGCGTCGTACCAGCGCTGCTGGGCGGCGGCCAGGACGTCCCCGACCCGGGTGTGCGAACGCTGCAGCAACCGGGTCGCCGCCACCAGGGTGCGATCCACGGCGGCAGCCGGGTTGGCGGAGGTGCTCAGGTAGTAGGCGACCGGGCCACCAGGGGCAGCGGTCATGTCGCGGATGTCCTGCTCGACCAGGCCCTGCAACCGTTCCAGCAACCCGTCGACCAAAGCGTCCCGGGAATTGAAGTGGTAGATCAGCCCGCCCTTGGAGACCCCGGCCTCCCGGGCCACCGCATCTAGCGTCGTCTCCCGCTCGCCCCGTTCGATTAGCAACCGCTCGAAGGCGTCGAGCACCTTGTCACGGGCGGCGGGAGGCGGCGGCACGGGACAACGGTAGACCGGCCGGACCCGTTACCCCCGCCGCAGCCGTGTGGGTCGGTCAAGCCTGCCGCTACCCAACGCCAGGTAGCGGCAGGCTTTACCGACCCCGGATGGGCGACTTCGGTCACCACCTCTTGCGTTACTGCACCAACTGGTCGGTATAGTGACGGGGCAAGCCCGATCCGGGCACTCCTGCGAAAGAGATTCCGATGTCCTCCCTGACGACCGCCCCGCGGTCCGAAGTGACCGCCCCCGGCGCCGATCGTCGTGCGACTCCGCGCGACTGGATCGCCCTCGCCGTCCTGATGCTCCCGGTGCTGCTCGTCGCCGTCGACGCCACCGTCCTGAGCTTCGCGCTGCCCGCCATCTCGGCCGATCTCACCCCGACCGGCACCCAGCTGCTGTGGACGATCGACATCTACTCGCTGATGCTGGCCGGCCTGCTCGTCTCGATGGGTAGCCTCGCCGACCGCATCGGCCGGCGCCGCCTGCTGCTCATCGGCGCGGTCGGGTTCGCCGCGATGTCCACCGTCGCCGCCTACGCCCCGACCGCCGAGGCGCTGATCGCCGCCCGCGCCGGGCTCGGCTTCTTCGGCGCGATGCTGATGCCGTCCACGCTCTCGTTGCTGCGCAACATCTTCACCGACCGTCAGCAGCGTCGGCTGGCCATCGCCATCTGGGCCGCCGCCTTCGCCGGTGGCGCCGCGCTCGGCCCGGTCGTCGGCGGGTTCCTGCTCGAGCACTTCTGGTGGGGCTCGGTCTTCCTCATGGCCGTGCCCGCCCTCGCCCTGCTGCTCGTCCTCGGCCCGCTGTTCATCCCCGAGAGCCGCGACCCGTCGCCGGGTCCGGTCGACGTCGTCAGCATCGGCCTGTCCCTGCTGACGCTGGCTCCGCTGGTCTACGCCATCAAGAGCGTGGCCAAGGAGGGCCTGACCCTGCCGACCGGCCTGCTCGCCCTACTCGGCCTGGCCGCCGGCACCCTGTTCGTCCGTCGGCAGTTGCGCCGCAACACCCCGATGCTCGACGTCCGCCTGTTCCGCAACGGCGCCTTCACCGGGTCGGTGCTGGCCAACCTGCTCAGCATCTTTTCGCTCGTCGGGTTCCTGTTCTTCGTGTCCCAGCACCTGCAGCTGGTCACCGGACTCAGCCCGATGCAGGCCGGCCTCGTGCTGGTCCCCGGCCTGGCCGTGACGATCATCGCCGGCCTGGCCGTCGTCCCGCTGGTCAGGCGGGTCGGGGCCCGGCTGCTGATCGCCGGCGCCCTGCTGCTCAGCTCGCTCGGCTACGTCGCGATCCTCCTGGTCGCCCACAGCCACGGCGCCGCCGGCCTGGCCGCCGCGTTCGTCATCCTGTCCCTGGGGATCGGCGTCGCGGAGACGCTGTCCAACGACGTCATCGTCTCCAGCGCTCCGGCCGCCAAGGCCGGCGCCGCCTCGGCAATCTCCGAGACCGCCTACGAGGTGGGGGCCGTCCTCGGCACCGCCCTGCTGGGCGGCATCCTCACCGCGCAGTACGCCGCGAACGTGCAACTGCCGCAGGGACTGTCGGCCGAGCAGGCCGCAACGGCCAGCGAGACCCTCGGCGGGGCAACCGCTGTCGCTGCTGAGCTACCCGCGGCCAGCGGTCAGGCGCTGCTGACGTCGGCCCAGTCGGCGTTCGACAGTGGTGTCACCACCACGTCGATCATCGGTGCCGCCCTGATGGTGGCCGCCGCCGCACTGGTGTGGGCGACCCTGCGCGGCGTCGGCTCACCTGAACGGGTCGAGCACTGATGAGCCAGGTCACCCCGGCTCAACGCCCCCGCCCCACGACACGTCCTACCCACATGAGCACCACGACCGGAGACACCACCATGACCACCCATACCGACCTCGGCGCCCTGGCCACCGGCGCGTTCATCCGCATCGACGACGAGACCGTCGCCCTGCAGCGGGTCGAGCGCATCGCCGCCCCCCGCGCCGCCACCGCGGCCCTCGCCGGGATCCCGCTGACCCGCATCACCTTCGAGCGCGACGGCGACCGTGAGCAGCGGGTCTACCCGACGCAGATGGTCGTCGAGCAGGTCGCCGGCCGCTGACCATCGCGGCCGGCACCACCGCAGCCCGGGCTCCCGAACCCCGTCGGGAGCCCGGGCTGTCGGCTGGATGTACCCGGCCGGGCTCACTCCCCGGCGTAGATCCCGACTGACCACACGACGCCCTCCGGGTCGGCCAGCGCGAACTCGGCGCCGCCGTAGTCCGGGCGTTCCAGCGGCCGCACGATCCGCGCCCCCGCCGCCTGCACCCGCTCATAGAGGGCGGTGATCTCCGGCTCCCCCGGCACCACCAGGTAGACCGTCCCCACGGCCACCGGGACCATGTCGTCGCCGGGCTTCTCACTCCCCAGCATGACCCCGCCGCCGGCCGGCCAGCGGATCTCGGCGTGATCGATCCGATCCCCCTCCCCGTACCGGGCGGCCTGGATGAAACCCAGTACCCCGGTGAGGAAGTCGAGTGCCGCCGGTGCATCCCGGTAGCGCAGACACGGCCAGACCCCTGTGATCGCGTTCTCCGTCATGTCAGCCATCGTGGCCGTCGACCGCCGCCGCGGCTTGGACGATGGGGAACAGTTCCTCCCGCTGCCACACCGACGGGGCCCGCCCGGCCAGCCGCCGCCACTCCCGCGCCAGGTGGGCCTGGTCGTAGTAGCCGGCGTCCGCCGCGACCTCCGCCAGCGTCCGGGTTCCGGTGCGGATCAACCGGCGCGACCGGTCGAAGCGGGCGATGCGCCCGGCGTCACCGGGCGAGATGCTGAACTCGGCCGCGAACCGGCCCGAGAGATGCCGCCGCGACCAGCCGATCTCGGCAGCCACGCACTGCACCGACCAACCCGACGACGACGTCAGCAGCGCGAACGCGGTCGCCAGCGGCGTCGACATCGGCCGGTACGACCACCGCACCGCGCGACGCAACACCTCGTCGACGGCTGCGAAACGACCCGCCCACGTGGGTGTCTCGGCCAGCCGGCCCATCAGCTCATCCGCCCCGGGCAACACGGCACCCAGCGGGACGACGGACGCCCCCAGCACCGCCGTCGGCCGACCCAGCAGGGCCCGGCAGCCGGCCGGGGTGAGCGCGAGCTGCACGCCTTCCTGGTGGCCGGGGTGCCGCATGACGACCGGCCGGTCGGTCAGCCCGCTGGCCGTCTCACCGAGGAAACCCGGCGACTGGCCTGGGTCGGCCATCTGCAGGAACTCCAGCGGCCCGTCCAACGGCAGCACCACGGTCAGGTCCGGCGACGGCAGGCCCAGATGCGTCCCGGACGGGAAACCCGTCATCCGGTAGCCGACGTACTCGCGCACCCACGGGCGCAGGTCCGGCGGCGGCCGACGGGGCACCTGCACCGCCGACCCGGCGGGTTCGGCGGTGTCCAGGTGATCCGTGGGAGAGCCGGTCACCGGCTCAGACTACGAGCGACCCGACCCCTCGGCTCAGGAGTCGCCGCCCCCGCCGCCGTCCGCGCTGCCGCCGCCCCCGTCGCCGTGGCCGCCACCCACCGCGGCGGCAGATCCGTCACCGCGGACCGTTCGCTGCTGACGCCGGCGAGCCTCATAGGCGGTGATCCCGGCCAGCAGGGCCAGCGTGACGGCGATGATCAGGACGATCTCCATGACTCTCACTCCTTCGTTCGGGGTGGAACCGGTTGTTCGGGGTGGATCAGGTGTTGTTCAGGACGCGTTCGCGGTCCTGCGCCAGGCGCGAGCCGGACTGCCGGCGGGCCATCCGCCGCAAGCACAGCGGGGCGAGCACCAGACCGATCACGGCCCAGACGCCGAGCACCCCGTACATCTCCAACGGGCGCCACGACTGATCGAGTTCCGCGCCGAGCATGCTGTCCGGCAGCAGCGCCGAGCGTGTGCCCAGACCCACCCAGTAGACCGGGAAGACCTGCGCGATCCACTGCGCCCACTCCGGCATCGCTGCGATGGGGCTGAAGAAGCCGGACACCAGGCTGATGGCCATGATCGGGATCATCATGATCCCGGTGGCCGCCCGTGAGCTGGTGATCGAGGCCCCCAGCACCGCCCCGATCGGCACCGTGGCGAGCAGGCCGGCCAGCACGACGGCCAACAGCGTCGCCCCGGCGGCCACGTCCCGCAGCCCGACCGAGTCGAACAGCAGCAGCGACGGCACCAAGATGATCGCCACGTTGGTCAGGGTGATCAACAGCGTGTGCACACCCTTGGCCACCAGGTAGGACGGGATGCCCAGCGGCAGGGCCTTCGCCCGCAGCAGAGTGCCGTCCTCCCGTTCGGCCGACAGCACCTGCGCGACGGTGACGATCCCGCCCATCGCCACCACGAACCCGATCACCCCGGCGACGAACACCGAGCCGAAACCGATGTCGGTGCCCGGCACCCGGGAGTCCCGCAGCGCGTAGGCGGCGACGAGGAAGAGACCGCTGATGCCGAAGTAGTTGAGGGCGTCCTGCCGGTTGGCGAACGACCGCAGGTACTCGAGCCAGCCGCGGGAGATCCCGATGGCCGTGATCGCCCGCCACCGCGCCAACCCGGCCACGCCAGGGGTGGCGCTCCGGGCCGGAACGTCCGTCGTCGTGCTCATCGTCGTCCTCCGCTTCCGGTGGTGTCCGTGGTCGTCATGGTGGTCGGGTCCGTGGGCGCGGCCGCGCCCACGGCGGCCAGGTAGATCTCCTCCAGCCGGCTCCCGCCGACCTGCACGTCGGTGATGGCCTGCCGTGGATCGCCGACCAGATCCCGGAGGAAGGCCGTGGTGTCCGCGCCGGCCGGCAGTTCGGCCCGCCGCGGCTGCCCGTCCTGCACCCAGCGGACGACCGAGCCGGTGCCCAGCTGGGCGGGCGCACCGTCGGCCACGATCCGCCCGCCGGCCAGGATGAGCACCCGGTCGGCCAGCGCTTCGGCCTCGTCCAGATCGTGGGTGGTCAGCAGCACGGTGGTGGACCGGCCGCGGACCTGCTCGCGTAGCAGGGTGTGGAAGTCGCGGCGCGCCTGAGGATCCAGCCCGGCGGTGGGCTCGTCCAGGAACAGCAACTCGGGATCGCCCAGCACTCCGATGGCGACGTCGATCCGGCGACGCTGCCCCCCGGACAGCGTGCGCAACTGACTGTCGGCCTTGTCGGTCAGCCCGACCCGCGCCAGCACCGCCGTCACGTCCGGCCGGGGCGACCGCGGGCGGGCCGCGGCGAAGTGCCGGGCGGTGTGGGTGAGCAGTTCCCGGGCCGTCCACCGGCCGTGGTCCTGCCAGGACTGCAGCACGATCCCCACCCGGGAACGCCAGCCGTCGTCGGCGCGAGCCGGGTCCTGCCCCAGCACCCGGACCGACCCGGCGGACGGCAGCCGGAACCCCTCCAGCACCTCGATGGTCGACGACTTGCCGGCCCCGTTCGGGCCGAGGAGCGCGACGATCTTACCGGCGCCGATGGTCAGGTCGATTCCGGCCAGCACGCTCGTCGAGCCGTAGTTCAGGCGCAGGCCCCGGGTCTGCACCACGGGCTCGGCCGGCGGTGTTCCGGCCGGTGCGACGAAGGCGGCGGGGACGGGTGATGCGGTCATCGTGATCCTCCCGGTCGGTGGGTGGCGGTGGCAGGTGCGCGGTCCCGGACGGGCTCCCGGACCAGGGCGCGGATCAGGGCGGGCAGCCGGAACCGGCCGGGGCCGACACGGAGCAGCAGGGCGGCCTGTCGCAGCTCGTCGAAGCGGCGGCCGCACTCCCACAGGTCCAGTCCGGTGATCGCCCCCATCCCGGCCACCGTGGCCTCGACGGCCGCCGGCGTCCCGACCCACCGTTCCAGCAGGTCGCGGGCGTCGACCGACAGGTCGTCGATCAGCTCGGCCGTCCGCTGGACCAGGTCGCCCAGCCGGTCGCCCGCTCCCGCTCGGAGCGTGCCCACCAGGTCCCGGGCCAGGGCGTCCCGGACGGTGCGGGGGCCGTACAGCTCGACCAGGGCGCCGGCCGCCCGCAGCACCGCCGGACTCCCGTCGACCGCCCGGGCGATGTCGTCCAGATCGGCACGGTCGGTAGCACTCCAGCCCCCCTGGCCCGTGGTCAGCACCTGCACCGCCGGGGACGACCCGCGGCGTACGGGCGCCCCGGCGGCGGGGCTCCGCAACAGCGCGAACGCGTCGACGACGTCCGGTCCGGGGCGTTCGGTCCTCAGGCCGGCCAGGGCTAGACACTCGCCCGCCGCCCGCCCCGGCCGGTCGGTGGTCACCACGATGCGCAGCCCCGGGGCGGCGGCCACCATCCGGTCCAGCACGTCGGCCCGGGGAGCCCGCGGCGGATCGTCGAGCACGAGCACCGTCGGCAGCGTGCCCATGCGTTCGGCCCACCGGACCCCGGCGCCGCTCGACTCCGCTCCCGGCGCGGTCGACAGCTCCGCGGCCGCGGCCTCCGCCAACCGGGTCGCCGGATCGCGACGGGGACCGGACCCCGGCCACACCACGCACAGACCGGCGGCCGCCCGCTCGGTCGCGACGGCCCGGACCAGGGCGGTCTTCCCCGTCCCGGGCAGGCCCAGCACGGTGAGCACGGCCGGACGCCGCGGGTCGGGGTCGTCCCACCAGTTCCGCATCGCCGCCAGTTCCGCCTCCCGGCCGACGACCGGCGCGGCGCCGACGCGACCGTCGACGTCGGTCCCGGAGCCGCGGGATGGGGCGGCGGTCGCCGGCGACCGGACACCGGCCAGCTCCTGCAGTTCGGCGCGGTCGGACCGGCCCAGCCGCAGGGTCTCGGCCAGCAGCCGGACGGTGTCCGGGCGGGGGGTCAGCGTCACCCCGTGCTCCAGATCGCGGATGGCGCGGATGCTGACCGTCGAGAAGTCGGCCAGCTCCTGCTGGGTCAGACCTCGCCGGCGCCGGTGCCGGGCGATCACGTCGCCCAGCGTGCGGACCACCCGGAGCCGGCCGGCGGCCCCCGGTTCCGGGGACGGCGCGGCCGGCCGGTTCGCCGTCATCGACGGTGCGGACATGGAACCCTCCCACGCGGTCGGGCCGTGGTGTGCGGCCGTCCTGCCGGTCCCGATGTCGGGGTGACGTCGGGTCGATGGGACCAGGCTGTCGCCGGCCGCCATCGACGACCTATCGGCGTCCTATCGCCCCCCGGGCCGGCCGGCGGCCCGCCTACGATGGGGACGGCCGGCCACCGCCGGTGACGCAGCGAACCGTTGGACCATCCGTGCCGGTCCGAGGACGAGGGGGGTCTCCGATCACCGCTCCGGGCGCTCCAGCGGCAGCGACCACGTTCTCGCTGCTCGGACCGCTCCAGGTCGGTGCTCCCGACGGGGAGATCCGGGTGCCGCCCGGCCGCCAGCAGATCGTGCTCGCCGCGTTGGCGTTGTCGATCAACCGGGTGGTGTCGACCGATCACCTCATCGAGACCGTCTGGGGCGGCGACCCACCCGACACCGCCCGCACCCAGATCCAGATCTGCCTGTCCCGGTTGCGACGGCTGCTGGAACCCACCGGCGCGCGCGTCGTCACCCAGTCCCCCGGTTACCGCCTTGACGCCCCCGCCGACGGCATCGACGTGCGGCGGTTCGAGACCCAGGTCCGGACCGCCGAACGGCTGATCATGGAGGGGCAGGACGCCGAGGCCGCCGATCTCCTGCGGGCCGCCGACGCCTGGTGGCGGGGCCCGGCGCTGGCCGGGATCGACAGCGACGCCCTGCGCGGAACGGCCACCCGACTGGAGGAGGAGCGGATCTCCGCGGTCGAGACCCGGCTGCGGATCGAGTTGGCCCTCGGTCGGCACGACCGGCTCGTCCCCGAGATCACCGCCCTGGTGCAGGCGCACCCGCTGCGGGAGGCCCTGCAGGCCCGGCTGATGATCGCGCTGTACCGGTCGGGCCGGCAGACCGAGGCGCTCGAGGTCTACCGCACGGCCCGGCGGCGCCTGGCCGACGATCTCGGACTGGAACCGGGACCCGAGTTGCGCGCCGCCGAACAGGCCGTCCTGACCGGCTCGGCCGCGCTCACCGGAACGCCCGACGACCAGCACATCACCGGGGCGGCCGTCCCCGGCGCGGTGACCGAACCCGCCCCCGCGGACCAGGGCGAGGACCGGACGCCGGGCCCGGCGGACCGCGGTGGTTCCGGGCCGACCGCGTTCCAGCTCCCCACCGCAACCGCGGATTTCGTCGGCCGTGAGGAGACGATCGCCGCCACCCGCGGCGCCCTGCTCGACCGGGTCGACTCCGTCGGGGTGGCCGTGCTGCTCGGGCGGCCGGGGGTCGGCAAGAGCGCGACCGCGGTCGAGGTGGCCCACCAGCTGGCCGACACCCACTTCCCCGACGGTCAGCTCTACTGCGACCTGCGCGCGACCCAGCAGGCACCGGTCGCCCCGGCCGAGGTGCTGCGGCGGTTCCTGCGGGCGTTGGGCGTCCCCAACCCGGTCGTCCCGGTGGACGAGGACGAACGGGCCGCGATGTTCCGGGGCCTGCTGGCCGATCGCCGGGTACTCATCGTCCTCGACGACGCCGCGACCGAGTCGCAGGTGCTGCCGCTGCTGCCGGGGTCGGCCGGATGCGGTGTCCTGGTGACCTCACGGGCCCGGCTCACCGGCCTGCCCGGCTCGTCGTGCATCGAACTCGACGTGCTCACGGTCCCCACGGCGCTGCGGCTGCTCGCCCAGACCCTGGGGCGGGACCGGGTCGACAACGAACCGGAGGCCGCGCTCGCCCTGGCCCACGCCACCGGCCGGCTCCCCCTGGCGCTGCGCATCGTCGCGGCCCGGCTCAACGCCCGGACCCACTGGCCGCTCGCCGGCCTGGTCAACCGACTGGCCGACGAGCGCCGCCGGCTGGACGAGCTGAGCCATGGCGACCTGACGCTGCGAGCCGGGATGGCCCTGGCCTACGACGGTTTCGACCCCACCGCCGCGCGCACCTTCGCCCTGCTCGGGCTGCTGGAAGGCCCCACCATCCCGGCCTGGGCGGCGGCGGCCCTCGTCGACGACGACCGGCCGTTCCCGTCGGACCTGACCGAACCGCTGGTCGACGTCCACCTGCTGGACGTCGTCGGGGTGGACGCCGCCGGTGAGACCGTCCACCGGTTCCAGGAACTGGTGCGGGTGTTCGCGCGGGAGAAACTGGCCGAGCTGACCACCGACGCCGACCGGCGGGCGGCGGTCGAGCGGTTCTGCGGTGGCTGGTTGACGCTGCTCGCCGAGGCCAACCGTCGCCTGCTCGGTGGCGACCACCTGCAGATCGCCGGTCCCGCCCGGCGCTGGGACCCGCCGGCCCGGTTCGTCGAGCAACTCCTCGCCGACCCGGTGGCCTGGCTGGAGAGCGAACGCAACGCGTTGCGACCGGTCGTCGAGATCGCCGTCCGGTACGGCCTGGTGGACCACTGCTGGGAACTGGTCGTCCGGTCAGCCATCCTGCTCGAACGTCGTGGTTACCTCTCCGACCTGGCCGACCTGCACGATCTCGCCGCCCCGGTCGTGCAGGACGCGGGCAACCGACTGGGCATGGCGGCGCTGGTCGAGGTGGCCAACAGCGGGCTGCGGGACCGCTACGACACCGGCACCCGACGCCGCCAGCTGACCGCGGCGCTGCGCGACCTGGAGGAACTGGGCCACCGTGAGGGCCAGGCCCTGGTCCGCCGCGAACTGGCCCATCTGATGTTCGGCGAGCTGACCACGGCTGATGCGACCGGAGCGTCGGCGGCCGAACGGATGGCAGACGAACGGGCGGCCTTCGAGCTCTGTGCCCAGGCCCTGGCCGACTTCGCCGCCGAGGGCGATCGGGCCGGCCAGTGGCGCACCCTGATGCTGCAGGGCCGCGAGCGGGTGCGGCGCGGCGACCACGACGGTGGGCGGGCGGACCTGCGACGGGCTCTGGAGCTGGCCGACGGGACGGGTGACCGGAGGGCCATCGCCCAGGTGCTCCGCGCCGTCGGCCTGGCCGAGCTGGCCGACGGTCTCGCCGACTCCGCGGCCGACCGCCTGACCGCGGCGCTGGACCACGTCGTCGCGCTGCGGGATCCGTTGGGGGAGGCGATCATCCTGCAGGAGCTGGGGGTGGTGCGGGTCCGGCAGGGCCGGTCCGCCGATGCCGTGCCGCTGTGGCGACGCAGCCGGGACCGCTTCGGTGAGGTGCGTCAGGACTCGGCCCGGGCGCGGGTCGAGGCGCAACTGGCCGCCCTGGCCCCGGCCACGGACTGACCGCACCGGCCTGGTCGGGGGCCGGCCGGGCGAGCACGGCGGGACAGGGTCCAGTGGGTGGGTCCTGTGGCGGCGCCCCCGCGGTCTCGGGCGATCAATCCCACATGTCGCCGAGCGGGAGGGGCTCGATGATCGGGTCGAGCAGCGGGCCGCCGCCCTCCTGATCGTCGGTGTCGTCGGGGTCGCGCGGGTCGTCGTCCGGGCCGCCGCCCAGCTCGACGGACACGCCGGCACCGGTGGCGGACACCGACCCGGCGGCGACCGACGTCTCGACGAACAGCAGACCGACCGCCGCGACCGAGGCGGTGGCAGCGCGCACGAGGACGGTGCGCAGGCTCAGGGATCGACGCATGGTGGCTCCTTGAAACGTCACGGCCGGACGGGGCGGTCCGGCGGGGTGGGCTTCCGGTGCTGCAACTGGTGATCACGGTAGGGCCGGTCGCTATCGCCGGGCTATCGCGTGCCGACCGGTTCGCGACGACCGGCGAAAGTGCCGTCACTGCCGGTCTTTTGCCGCCCCCAGCTGCCGACCGGTGGCGGTGGCCCGGCCCCAGTGTGGTTCTGGTCAGCACGTCGCCGGCCGAGCCGCCGAACGCCTGGAGCCCCGATGACCCGCACCCTCGCAGTCCGATCCGCCCCACCCCCACCCGACGACCGGCCGGCCCCCATCGACCTGGACGGTCACCCGGACGTCGTCGCCCTCCTGCAGGACCACGGCTGGGGGCGGCTGCTGCCCGCCGAGACGACCTCCCCGGCCGGCCGGAACGCCGTCTGGATCGGCCGCACCGACCGCGACGAGCGCCTCTTCGTCAAGCGCCTGCTCGGCCCGCCCGGCGACATCCCCCGGCGGATGGCCCGTCTGCTGGCCTTCCAACGGTTCAGCGAACGGGCCTTCACACCGGACCACTGGCCCGCGCCGGCCCTGCTGCACGCCGACCCGACCGCCGGCATCCTCGTCCTCCGGGCCGTCCCCGACGCGGTGGCCGCCGCCCGGCACGTGGTCGACGAGACGTTCTCCGCCGAGCTGGCCGACCACATCGGCACCGCCCTGGCCACCGTGCACGGCGCCCGGGTGCCGGCCGCCGACCTGGCCGAGTTGGAGGACGCGCCGCTGCGGTTCCCGTCCCCCGAACTGCTGGAGGCCCTGCCGGCCGCCATGTTCGAGGCCGCGAGCTTCGGCGAGCTGCAGGCCTGGCGACTGCTGCAGAGCGACCCCGAACTGCACGCCGCGATCGACCGGCTCGTCCGCGTGGAGGACGCCGCCCCCCGCGTACCCATCCACGCCGACTTCCGGCTCGACCAGGTGCTGGTCGACACCACCCCGGAAGGCCACCTGCGGGTGCTGCTGGTCGACTGGGAGGAGTTCCGCCGGGGCGACGCCGCCCGGGACGTCGGCGCCTACGCCGGCGAGTGGCTCTACCGATCGGTCCTGGACATCGTCACCACCCGGGGCGGCCAGCGGCCCATCGTCACCGATCTGACGCACGCCGAGATCCTGCGGCGGGGCGTGGACAACCTGCAGCGGCTGATCCCGTTCGTCGAGGCGTTCGCCCGCGGCTACCGCCGCACCCGTCCCGATCTGGACGCCGACTTCGCCGTCCGGGCAACCGCTTTCGCCGGCTGGCACACCATGGACCGGCTGCTGGCCAGCAGCGCCCGGCTGGCCCGCATCACCGGGATCGAACGCGCCGCCGCCGGCATCGGCCGCACCGCCCTGCTGCACCCCGACCGCTTCGTCGGTGCCCTCGGACTCAAGGAGCTGACGTGACCACCACCCTCACCCGCCCCCACCCGGGCGTCCGGCCCGCCGTGGCCGCCGTCCTCGATCGCATCACCCTCTCGCCCGACGGCACCCGCGCCTTCATCGACGGCCGCGCCGTCCGGGACCGTTCGGTCACCGCCGGAGCCCGCCGGACCGTGGCCGAGAGCGCCCTGGAACTGCGCAAGCAGTTGGCCGGCGCGGCCTACGAGGTGCTGCACGCCGGACGCCCGGCGGATGCACCCGACCCGCCCTACCACGCCCGGGATCTCGCGTTCGAGGACCAGCTCCGGCTCGCCGTGCCCCACCCGGTGCGCACCGTCCGGCTACCGGTCGTCACGTCCGACGGCTCGACGCTCGTGGTCGAGCGGGACGGCGTGCGGGTGCGGATGGCCCGGCCCGCCCCGGTGGCCCCCGACGAACCCCCACGCGGACCGGCCGGCGACGCCGTCAGCGTCACCGTGCCCAGCCACCGGGCGCAGCTGTCCCCCGGATTCTTCGTCGTCGACGGCACCCGGTCGCCTGATCCCGCCGGCCCGCTGCTCCGCGTCTACGTGCACCTGACCTCCGCGACCACCGCGCTGCCCGTCTGGTCCGACATGCTGGCCCTGCTGCAGGACTCCGCCGTGCGGTACCGGGCCAAGGTGCTGTCCGCCCCCGCCCTGTATCCCCGGCACGACGCGCTGGTCGTCTACCTGGACCACCGCGATCGGCACCACGTCCCGGCCATCGCCGACCGGGTCACCGGGCTCCCCGGGGTCGGGGCCGCGACCCCGGCCTTCGGGCGGGCCATCCGCCCCGGGGTCGGCGTCGCCTGGGAACCGGCCGACCCGCGCCCGGAATACGCCGGCCTCAGCTTCGGCCAGCACCGCGCGCACGTCCTCGTCGAGTCCCTGCTCGACGCCCGCGACGGTGACCGCCCGCTCGGCGACATCCTGGCCGAACGCTTCGCCGCGGCCAACATCGACATCACCACCCCGCACCGTAACGCCGACAGCCCGCCGGAACCGGCGACCTGACCGGCCCGCCGCCGCGACCTGGGCTGGTTCCAGGGCAGGTGATCCGGACGCCTGCCCTGCTTCCGACCCAGTCGGTCGGCCCCGCAGTACCCCGCAGTCGACCCACCCGAAGCGGCCGCACACCCCGTGCGACCACCACCGAAGGAGAACGACATGCAGCACAAGACCGACACCATCCTCGATCTCGTCGAGGGCTACTCGGCCTACACCGAGCTGAGCGAGCTGAACGTCGACGCCACCAGCCCGGCGCCCGCCGCCAGCACCTCCCCCGTCTGCATCGCCACGGCGATCAGCTCGTGGAAGTGCGCCGCCGGCAGCGGCGCCGGGATCGCCACCATCACCACCGGATGCTGAGGAAGAGCCCGATGACCGTCTCCGCCCGTCCCGAACCCACCCCCGCCGGCGATGGCGACAAAGCTGGCCAGATCAGCGATCTGGTCGCCGGGTACCGCGTCTGGTCCGACACCGCAGCGCTCGACCTGGACGCCGGCAGCCAGGCGCCCGCGGCCACCACCACCTTCTGCGCCTTCACGGTCAGCTACATGTTCAGCCGCGCGACCGTCGAGGACGGCTGCTGAGCGGCCGGACCCGGACACCTCGGAAAGGACACGCCGTGAACGACACCGAAAGGACCGGAAAAGCCGGCGACATCAGCGATCTCGTTGCCGGGTACCGCGTCTGGTCCGACACCGCAGCGCTCGACCTGGACGCCGGCAGCCAGGCCCCCGCGGCCACCACCACCTTCTGCGCCTTCACCGTCAGCTACCTGGCGAGCCGGGCAACAGTGCAGGAGGGGTGCTGACCGGGTGACCGGCCGGGCCGGGTCCGGCGGCACACTCGCCGCCCGGCCCGGCCCGGCCCGCCCGTAGGACCCCACCACTCCCGCGAACGAAGGAAACAGCCATGGCCACCGTCACGCCGTCGTCACCGGGCCGGAACCCCGACGCCCGCTTCCGCATCCTGCCCGAGCTCGCCCACGGCGCCCGCCTGTCGGTGATCACCGTGGCCGTGCTGGCCCTGTTCTCCACCGGCGCCACCCTGGCCTTGCCGATGGTGGCCGCGCGGCTGATCACCGCCCTGCAGTCCGGCGAAGCCGGGACCTGGGGCCTCGTCCTCATTCTCATCGGCCTCGCCGCGACCCTGGCCGGTGCCCTCTCGGCCTACCTGCTGGCCCGCACCGCCCAGAACATGCTGCTGCGGCTGCGACGCCGCACCATCGAGCACACCCTGGCGGCGGAGGTGCGCGACACCCAACGCCTGGGGGCCGGTGACCTGTCGACCCGGCTGACCGCAGACGCGATGAACGTCAAGCGGGCGATCGACGTGGGCCCGCTGCAGCTGCCGCTGGCCGTCCTGGTCCTGCTGGGCACGATCGTCATCATGGCCCTCCTCGACTGGGTCCTGCTGCTGATCACCATCGCCTCGGTCGGGTTGGCGTTCGCCGGCGTCGGGCTGCTGGTAATGGCACTCAAGCGCCGGTACCTGCACCTGCAGGGCGTCATCGGCGGCTTGGCCGAGAAGTTCGTCGGGGCGCTGGACGCCCTGCCCGTCGTCAAGGCCTACCGCGCCGAGCCCGCCGTTCTGCGCGACCTGTCCGACGACGTCGAGGAGGTCCGCCGCGTCGAGGTCAGCGTCGCCCGCTACGAGAGCCTGCTCGGCCCGGTACTCAACCTCGGCCAGCAGATCGCCCTGGTCAGCGTCCTGATCGGCGGCGGGGTGCGACTGGTCGACGGCTCGCTGACCCTGGCCGAGTTCGTCGCCTTCCTGATGTACCTGCTGCAGCTCGCCGCACCGCTGATGACCGCGGTCGGCGGGATCGCCACCCTCCAGCAGGGTCTGGCCGCCCGGGACCGGTTCAACGAGGTGTTCGCCCTCCCCGCCGAGGACCGGCCCCACCCCACCCGCCCGACGGTCGCCGCACCGGTGCCCTCCCCTTCACCGGCGGCCGTCCGGCTGCGGGACGTGGAGTTCGCCTACGACACCGACCCCGTCCTGCGCGGGGTCGACCTGCAGGTGCCGGAGCGGGGCCTGACCTCGCTGGTCGGCCTGTCCGGCGCGGGGAAGTCGACCGTACTCGGACTGGTCGAGGGCTTCCTGACCGCCGACCAGGGTCAGGTGCAGGTGCTCGGACGGGACCGCGCCGACTGGTCGCTGGCCGACCTGCGGTCCCGGATCGGTTACGTCGACCAGCGTTTCACCCTGCTCCGGGGCACCATCCGTTCCAACCTGACCCTCGGCCTGCCCGCGGACTCCACCGGTCCCGCCGACACCGCCCTGTTCGACGTCCTCGACCGCGTCGACCTCGGGGACGTCGTGCGGGCCCTGCCGGACGGGCTGGACGCCGTCATCGGCGCCGGAAGCGACCTGTCGGGCGGTCAGCGCCAGCGGCTCGCCCTGGCCCGGATGCTCTTGCACCAACCGGATCTCGTGCTGCTGGACGAGCCGACGTCGCAGCTGGACAGCATCACCGAGGCCCGCCTGCGCAGCACCGTCCGCGATCTGGCCGCCGACCGGGCCGTCCTGGTGGTGGCCCACCGGATGTCGACCGTCCGCGAAGCCGACCACGTCATCGTGCTGGACGAGGGTCGTGTCGTCGCCCAGGGCACCCACGACGACCTGGTGCGCGACTGCGCTCCCTACGCGGCACTGGTCAACGGGCAGCTGCTACTGGACCGCGACGCACCGCTCGCCCTGGCCTGACGCCGACCCGCATCCCCGCACCCGCCCGGCCTCGCGCCGGCCGTCACCCGAGGAGACCGCACATGTCCGACATCTCGATCCTGGCCCCGGTGGCCCCCCTGCGGGCCGAACAGCTCCTGCCGTACGCGGCCCTGGTGCAGTGGACCGCCGCGCGACGGCTGTGGCAGGGCCAGACCCTGGCGGTCGACCCGGCCGTCAGCTTCGCGGCCGTCGCCGGGGGCGGTTTCCGGGTGCCGTGCGCGACCGGGGTGACGCTGATGCCGATGCGGCACCCGGTGGAGGCGGCACTGCAGGCCCGCACCCTGGCCGCCGTCACCGGGCACCCGTACGTCGCCGGTTTCGGGCCGGGCGCCCGCTCGTTCCAGCAATCCGTGCTCGGGCGCCCCTACGTCAGCCAGCTGACCGCCACCCGGGAGTACCTCACGACGGTCCGCTCGGTGCTCGACGGGGGCGGCGGGCCGGGCAGGGGCGACTACGTCCACTGCGACACGGGACTGGCCCCGCTCCCCGCACCGCCGGTGGAGGTCGGGGTCGGGGTGCTGCGGTCCGGGATGGCCGGACTGGCCGGCGAGGTGGCCGACGTCGCCATCACCTGGCTGGCCCCGGCCGCGCACCTGCGGGACACGCTGCTCCCGGCGCTGCGGGCCGGGGCCGCTCGCGCCGGCCGCCCCGCTCCCCGGGTCGCCGCCATGGTGCCGATCGCGATCCGGCGAGCCGACCGGGACCTGGCCACCATCGTGCTGGCCAGCAATTCCGCGCACCTGCGGCTCCCGCACTACGTCGACATGCTGGGCCGGGCCGGCATTCCCATCGACCCGACCGACCCGGCCGGTTCGGCCCGCCGGCTGGTCGACGGCGACGGATTTCTGTTCGACGACCTGGACGGGCTGGTCAAGAAGGTCCGCGCCTACGTCGACGCCGGGGTCGACGAGGTCGTGCTCAACGTCAGCGGCGTCTGCCAGACCGAGGGCGCCGGTGCGGCGCTGCGGGAACTGGAGACCCTGGTGCGGGAGGTGGCCCCGTGATCGCCGGTGACGTCGGGACCGACGGACCGGACCTGGGTGTCGACCGCCTGCTGTTGGTGGCGACCGGGTCCGTCGCCACCGGGGACCTCCCGTTCTGGGCCACGTGGCTGCGAACATACCGCCCCGAGCTGACGGTCGACATCGTGCTCACCCGCGGGGCCCACCGGTTCGTGCGACCGGCCGCCCTGCACGGCCGAGTCACCGGCCGGGTGCTCGACGACACCTGGCCGGAGAGCGAGACCACCGCCCGGCACGTCGATTTCCTCGAGTGGGCGCAGGCCATCCTGATCTTCCCGGCGACGTTCCACTACACGGCCCGGCTGGCTCTCGGCCTGGCCGACTCACCCTCGCTGCTGGCCGCCCAGTGCGCCACCGTCCCGGTCGTGCTCGCGCCCGCGCTGCCCCCCGGCGGCACGGACAGCGAGGCCTACCGGTCGCACGTGCGGACGCTGTCCGCCCGGCGCACCACCCGGGTCGTCCCGCCGCGCCCGGGCGTCAGCACCACCACCGGCCGGCCCGACTCGTGGGCGCCGGCCCTGGTGCCCGACTGCCTGATCGAGATCGCCCGGCTCCGCAGTGAACTCACCGGCAGCCCGGATGCGACCGATCGGACCCGCTACCCGCGGAGCGCGTGATGCCGATGACCGAATACCGCACCGCCCCCGCCCCGCCCCGCCGCTTCGGCACCGCGCTACTGCGGACCGAGATCGACGGCGACGACGACCACGGCTACCGCTGGACCCGCCGCCCCGGCGCGGCCGCTCCGGAGCCGTTCGCCGACCCGGCCCGCTCGGCCGACCCGGCCCTGCTGGCGCTGACGGTCCCGGAGACCCGGGGGGCGGTGCGGCTGGCGCTGGGTGCTCCCGACGGGACCGCCCGGTGGTACCGGGCCGACGCCCCGGCGGCCGCCGCCTCCCTGCTGCTGTACACCGACCGCGGTCACGAACTGGCCGGTGAACTGCACGGACTGGGCCGGCTGCTGCGGCGACTGCACGACAGCGGGCCCGCGTCGTGGCTCGGGCCCGACCCGGCGGACGCCGACCCGGCAGCCGCGCATCGACTGCCCCGCGGCTGGCGGCGGCTGCACCACTGGCTCGACGGCGCGGCCGCGATCGGTGACGCCCCGCCGGCGCGGGACCGGCTCGTCGCGGTGGTGGGCACCGACCGATGGGAGCTGCTGCGCCGGTGGACGACGGACGTCGCCCGCTCCCCGGCGGTGCGCTGCCACGGCGCCCCCGGACTGGGCTCGCTCGTCCCCGGTGGGGCCGGCGGCGATCCGGTGCTGCTCACCGGCGAGGATCTCGCGGTCGCCCCGTGGACGTGGGACCTCGGCTGGGTCGTCGGCGAGCTGGTCGAACTGAGCTGGCAGCTGGGCCGGTCCACCGGCCTGCCCGAGCTGCTGACCGCACTGTTCACCGGGTACGGGCAGGACCTCGGCCCCGACTGGAGCCGACACGCGGCCCTGCGGATCACCCTGCACGTCCACGACTTCAGCGCCTACACGCACGGCAGCGCCGACATCCTGCGCGAGTACGCCGATTTCCTGGCCTTCCTCATCGACCAGTCGGCCGGGGCGGCGGGACGGCCGGAACGGGAGCAGTCATGACCACGTCCTCACCCGTGCGGTACCGGTTGGCCAACGGGCTGCGGGTCGTCCTGGACCCCGACCACCGGCGTGGCCGGGTGGCCGTCGGCCTCACCGTCGGGGTGGGCTTCCGCCACGAGCGCCCCGGCCAGGAGGGCCTGGCCCATCTGGTGGAGCACCTGTTCTTCGAGGGCTCCGCCGCGGTGCCGGCCGGGGCGTTCCGCGCCCCGGTCCATCGGGTCGGCGGACTGGTCAACGGCACCACCCACCCGGACTACACCGAGTTCCACCAGGTCGCCCCGCCGTCCGCGCTCGAGGGCCTGCTGTTCGCCGACGCCGACCGCCTGCGGGCCCCGGTCGTCACCGCCGCCACGCTGACCGACCAACTGACCGTCGTCGTCGACGAGATCCGGCAGGCCACCGGCGACCACCGGTACGGCGGGTTGCCGTGGCCGCGGCTCCCGCCGGTGCTGTTCGACGACTTCGCCGACGCCCACGACGGCTACGGCGACCCCCGACAACTGTTGCGCACCAGCGTGTCCGACTGCCGGGCGTTCCTGCGGGAGCACTACACCGCGGCGAACACGGTGCTCACCGTCTCCGGCGCCTTCGACCCGGCCGAGACCCGGAGGGTGATCGACGGGTTCTTCGGTGAGCTGCCGGGCCGACCGCCCGCGCCGGCGCCCGCACCCGCGGGGCCGCGCCGAACCGCCGACCAGTGGCGGTACGACACCGGCCCGCTCGGCCCGATACCCGGTGTGGCCGCCGCCGGACTCGTCCTCCCCGATCGCACCGTCACGGGTCAGGACATCGCCCACTACGCGGCCACTCTCACCGTTTGCCGGGCCCTCGGACACCGTCATCCCGACCGGTCGACCGGCCTGGGTTTCTTCGGCCCGCTCGACGTCAGTGGCCCCGAGGTCCTCGTGGTCACCGGCCCACTGTCGAGGGGGGACACCGGACCCCGCTGGTTGCGGACCGTCCGGACGACCCTCTCCGACTGGTCGGCCGATGGCATTCCCGACGAGGCCCGGCAGGCTGCCGCCCGTGCCGCCCGGGACGACCTGCTCGGCGCGGCCGACGATCTCACCGAACGCACCCGGGCCCTGGGGCGGACTGAGCTGCTGTTCGACCGGCCCACCCTGGTGGATGAGCTGCCCGCCGCGGTGGCCGCGGTGTCCCGGTCCGACTTCGCCGCCGCCGCCGCTGCTCTCGCCGCGGCCCCGGCCGGCGGGATCGAGCTGCGCCCCGCCTCCGCGGCCCGACCCATCCCGACCGTCGTCACCAGCCCCACCCCTGCGCGGCCACGCCCGGCCGACCCGCCGGGGTTTCCAGCGGCGCCCGCCGACACCGGCTTCCAGGTGCCGACCCGGACCCTGACCGACGACAACGGGCTGCGGGTCGTCCTGCTACCGGGTGCGGCTCGACCCGACCGGGACGCCCCCGTCCACCTGGCCGCGCGGTGGCCGTGGGGGGAGACCGGCTGGGCCCGGCCCGGCGCGGTCGACGAGACCATCGCCCACCTGCGTTCCGTCCTGCCGGCCACGGTGCAGGCCGGTACCGACGGGCAGTGGCTGACCCTCTCCGCCGCCGGACCCGTCACCGACGTCCCCGGCTGGTTGGAAGCCATCGGCTCCGCCCTGCGCTGCGAGTCGGGCTCCCGGCCGGGTGCGACCGGTGTCGTCCCGTTGCCCCGATCACCGTCCTGGTTGGCCGACGACATGCAACGGGTGCTGACCCTCGGGTCCGGACCGGTGGAGCCGGCCGCCGCCGTCGACCCGGGTGACGTCCTGGCCGGGCTGGGTGCCGGATCTGTGGTGCTGACCGGCCCGACCGGCTCCAACCTGCCCGCCGGGTGGTTCGCAGCACTGCTCGCTCTCCGGCGGCCGCCGCACGCGCCCGCCGCAGGCGGCCCCCGGTGGGCGCCGGGCCCGCCCGGCATCCACCCGGTCCCGGTCCCCGGCGCCGACCGGGTCCACGTGGCGTTGACCGCCTGGATCGGCCCGCACCATGGTCCGCGGACCGGCACGGACGAAGCGGCCGCCTACCTGGCGACCGCGATCTTCGGCAGCTGGTTCGACTCCCGACTGGTCCGCCGTGGCCGGACGAACGGGTGGACCCCACTGTTCGGCCGGGACGTCCTGCTCGATCGGCCCCGGGTGTTCCTGCGGACCGAGGTCGACCCCACCCAGGTCCGCACGGTGCTGTCCGACCTGGCCGGCGAATGCCGGGCGCTGTCCGACGACCCGTTCTCCGCCGACGAGATCACCCGAGCCCGGCAGTTCTGCCGCGGGCAGCTGCGGTCGGTGGCCGACTCCCCGGCCGGGCTGGCCGCTGCCGTCGTCGGTGGGCTGGCCGCCGGGCGGCCGGTGCCCTGGCTGGAGGAGCTGGACGCCGGGTTGGCCACCGTGCCGGCCGACGAGATCCGCGACCGCGCGGCCGAGCTGTTCCGGTTCGAACGGTTCGGCGGGGTGGTGCTGGGCGCCGTCGCCGCGGATAGGGCGGTGAAGTCGGTGCGATAGCCGGTGGCGGTCTGCTGGTTCCAGTACCCGCCCCGTGGGTGCACCGAGCGGTCCATCCCCCCGGCCGCCGTCCCGTTCCGAGCCTGAGGAGACCAGCGATGCAACTCGACCCCGCGCTGTACGGCGACGGTCTCGCCGACATCTATGACCTCATCTACCCGGTCACGCCGGACGTGGACGCCGCGGCCGCGTTCGTCGCCGACCGCACGCCGCCGGCCGGGACCGTCCTCGAATTCGGCATCGGCACCGGGCGGATCGCCCTGGCTCTGGCCGAGCGGGGTATCAAGGTGCACGGGGTCGACGCCTCGCCGCGCATGCTGGAGCAGCTGGCCGCCAAGACCGCCGACCTGCCGATCATGACGACCCTCGGCGACTTCACCGACGTCGACTGCGGCGGCACCCATGACACCGTGCTGATCGCGTTGAACACCCTGTTCATGGTGCCGAGCCAGGACCTGCAGATCGAGGTGCTCCGCAACGCCCGACGGCACCTGAGCGACGACGGTGCGCTGATCGTCGAGCTGTACGAGCCGACCCGGTTCCACTCCCTGCCCGGCGGCACTGACACCATGATCCAGCACCTGGATCGCGAGTCGCTGCTGCTGTGCAGCGTGCAGGTCGACCGGGTGAACCAGATCGCGGCGATCGGACAGGCCTATCTGCGGTCCGGCGAGCTGCGCAAGACCCCGGAGATCAGCCGCTACGCGTTCCCGGCCGAGGTCGATCTGATGGCGCGGTGCGCCGGCCTGCGGCTGACCGAACGATGGGAGGACTGGGACGGGCACCGCTTCGAACACCGCTCCGTCCGGCACATCTCGGTCTACCGGCCCGACGACACGACGGACTGACCACCGAGACGGGGTCGGCGGCCCGGTCGGACACGGCGGCCGAGCGCCGGCCCCGCCCTCGCCTGCGTCATCCACTCGCCGATCCGAGATGACCCTGTGTGCAACCGAAGTCGCGAGCCGAGCGGCGGGTGTCACTCCGCCGGTCGCTATCGACGATCCGCGGTCGGGTGACACGATTCGCCCGGCCCGTCCGCGCACACCGTCCGGACGCCTGTCGTCCGGGGGGACCCAGTGAAGATCGCCCGTGCCCTGCTTGCCGTCGCGGTGGCCTGCGCCGCCGGTCTCACCGGGGCGCTCCCGGCCACCGCGGCTGCTCCGGCACCCAGAATCGAGGTCCAGGTGCGGCTAGTGGTGGGCAATGCCCCCTATCGGCCCGTCCTGGAGGACGTCAGCACCGAGCCGTACTACGAGAGCCCGGGCGACTGCACCATTTCGTCCGGGCGAGAGATTCTCCTGGGCGGCAGCGTGGACTACGCCCGGGGGTGCGGCGGCATCGAGATCGACGCCACGCTGAACGGTGTCGCCCTGCCCGGAGGCCCGAACACCTGGTGGGACGGTGGAGCGACCGGCACGGTGACCCGCCGGTACGGCTGCACCGACACCACGACCAAGCAGAAGCGCGTGACCCTGGTGCGGACCACGCGCCAGGACCTGGACCTCGGCTACCGCAACTCCAGCATTCCCGCCAACGCGCCCGGCTGGGTGCTGCGCACGGTCTGGGTCGCACCGCTGGAGAACATCACCTGCCGGCCCGGCGAACAGCCGGTGCAGTACTCGATCAGCCTGTGCCACCTCGAGATGACCGCTCGACGCGGCACGGACGTGCGCCGCTTTCCGATCGCGGGTACGTGGAGTTCGACCGCCGCGTTCAGCAGCTAGCCGACCCGCCGGGCTAGCGCAGGGCGCTGAGCTCGGCCAGGCCTTCGTCGAGAAGCTCAGCGAGCTCACGGGTCTCGCCGTCGGCGAGCCAAGCCCCGAACGCGGCGGAGAACACCGCCGTGCCGGAACGGGCGGCCAATGTCGCAGCCGGCTCCCCGACCCCGCGGTCCCGCAGCGTCGCCGCCATGCGCTCGGCCAGGTCGTCCATCTTCAGCAACTCGCGCTCGCGCAGCGCCGGGTGAGCGGCGATGACGCCGGCCCGGACGCGGGAACCCGGCCGGCGTTCGGTGGGGAAGAACGACGTACTGCCCTGCAGCCCGGCCCTGACCACCTGCAGGGGAGTTGCTCCCGCGGGGGCCTGCCGCATGGGCTCGATGAAGACGGCAGCGAAGTCGTCCTGGGGACTGAAGAGCACCTCGCGCTTGTCGGCGAAGTGGCGGAAGAACGTCCGCTCGGTGACGCCGGCCCGCGCGGCGATGTCGGCGACCGTGGTCTCCTCCATG
Source organism: Nakamurella flava (assembly GCF_005298075.1). NCBI lineage: Bacteria > Bacillati > Actinomycetota > Actinomycetes > Nakamurellales > Nakamurellaceae > Nakamurella > Nakamurella flava. The sequence goes on along the minus strand of NZ_SZZH01000007.1, from coordinate 71,345 downwards.
CCCTGCTCGGCGAACAGCTCGACGGCGGCCTTCCGCAGTCGACCGGCCGCCCCGGGTTCCCATCTCGCCATCCACGCATCGTAGGCCATGACAGTCACTGACATGAGTGCTACCGTCATCGATGTCAGTCGCTGACATCAACGAGAAGAGGCCGCCATGCACTATTTCGTTACCGGAGCGTCCGGATGGATCGGTTCCGCGGTCACCCGCGAGTTGCTCGCCGCCGGCCATCAGGTCACCGGGCTGGCCCGTTCCGACCAGTCCGCCGCCACCGTTCGCGCTCTCGGGGCGGGCGTCGTCCGCGGCGGTCTGACCGACCTCGCCGTTCTGCAGGCGGCCGCGGGAGACGCCGACGGAGTGATCCATCTCGGGTTCATTCACGACTTCGCCGATTTCGCAACGTCCATCGCGGTCGACCGCTCGGCCATCGAGACGTTCGGCGCCACCCTGCAGGGCACCGGCAAGGTCCTCGCCATCGCTTCCGGCATCGCCGGCCTCGCCGACGGCCGCCCGGCCACCGAGGACGACACCGACGAAGGGCGACACCCGCGCCTGGCGAACGCGGAGTACCTGCTCTCGCTCGAGGACCACGGCATCGCTCCGGTGGTGCTGCGATTCGCCCCCAGCGTCCACAGCACCGCCGGCGACCACGGGTTTATCCGAACGATCGCCCAGATCGCCCGGGACCGCGGCGTCAGCGGGTACATCGGCGACGGCACCTCGCAGTGGGCTGCGGTGCACCGAGAGGACGCCGCCCGGCTCGTCCGGATGGCCGTCGAGGAGCCCGGCCCGGCGTCCGTCGCGCACGCGGTCGCCGAGGAGGGCATCTCGGCCCGGAGCATCGCCGAGGCCTTGGCCGTGCGCCTGCATCTGCCGACCGCATCGATCGATCCCGCCGATGCCGCCGCGCATTTCGGCTGGATGGGCATGTTCTTCGGTCAGGACTTCCGGGCCACCAGCACCTTGACCCGTCAGCGGTACGGCTGGGTCCCGACCGGACCGACCCTGCTCGTCGACATCGCCGCCGGCGGCTACGACGTGCCCGTGGCGGCCTGACGGCGAGCCGGGCGCCGCCCGACTGGGGCCGACACGCCGTCTCCGCGACGAAAAGGCGGCCGTCTTTACCAAGTCGCGCGGGGGGGTGGGAGGGGCGGGGCTCAGCGACGGGTTCGGAAGAACTCCCGCACGAGTGCAGCGCACTCGTCCTCACAGACCCCGCCCCGGACCTCCGGGCGGTGGGTGAGGCGGGCGTCGCGGACGACGTCCCAGAGCGACCCGACGGCGCCGGTCTTCGGTTCCCAGCAGCCGAAGACGAGCCGGGCGATGCGGGCCAGGACCAGGGCCCCGGCGCACATGGTGCAGGGCTCGACGGTGACGACCAGGGTGCAGCCGGCCAGGTTCCAGTCGCCGACCTGCGCGGCGGCCTGCCGGAGCGCGAGCACCTCGGCGTGGGCGGTCGGGTCGCCGGTGGCCTCCCGCGCGTTCCCGGCGATACCGAGCATGCGGACCCCGTCGGCGGCGGCCGGGTCAGGGCGGTAGACGACGGCGCCGATGGGGACGTCGCCCGACTCCCGGGCGACCCGGGCGGCGACGTCCAGCGCCAACCGCATGGCGTGCCGATCGGCCGCCGTCACCGGGGCGGGGGCCGGCGGGAACCCGCCGGCGGTCAGACCTTCTCCAGCGCCGCCGCGAACTCGGAGCCGAAGCCGCAGCGCTGCGCGATCATGGCCAGCGCCTCGTCCGGGTAAAGGTCGACGTCGTCGACGACGATCTGCATCTCCTGCTCGGACATCCCCAGATCGGCCAGCAGGGCCAGATCGCCCTCCGGCCAGGGCTCGTCGTCGTCGATGTCGTCCTCTTCGGGGACCGGCACGTGCAGCAGGTCCAGCACGTCCGCCGCGATGTCGTAATCCAGGCCCGCGGTCGCATCCGACAGCAACAGGCCGGCGCCGCCGGGGATCGGCCGGACGAGGACGAAGAACTCGTCGTCGATCGACAGCATCCCGAACACCGGGCCCGACGCCGCGACCCGGCGCAGCGCGGTCAGCACCGCGTCGAGGTCGTCCAGCAGCTCGGGCGCGAGGACGGCGCACTTCCAGGTGCTCTCCTCACGGGTCACCGCGATACCGAAACCACCGGATTCGCCCTCGTCCTCCGATTGGCCCGGGACCGACGTACTCGCAGCGCTCACGCCGGGCAACGTTACGGGCTCCGCGGGGTCAAGGCCACGCCTCGGCCCGGTCGGGTGTTCGCTGAGCGGCGTCGGCGGGCAGAATCGACCCGGACGGGCGCGGAACGATGCCGCGGGGGACCCGGAACGCTCTCGGGGTGGGGGTTTGACCATGCGGCAGGACGCGCTGCCTCCGGCATTCGTCGTCGGGTTGGGTCTGATCGGCGGGTCGCTGGTACGGGCCCTGGCCCCGCACACCGATGTGCGGGGGTGGTCGCCGGGGGAGGCGACGCGGACCGCCGCCGCGGCCGACGGTTTCGCGGTGGTCGACGATCTCCGGGCCGGGCTGGAACGGGCGGCCACCGACGACGCCCTGGTGGTCGTCGCCACCCCGGTACCGGCGTTCCCCGCCGTGCTGGCCGCCGTCGACGAGACCGCCCCCACCGTCCGCCTCACCGACGTCGCCAGCGTCAAAGGCCTCATCGCGGACCAGGTGGAAAGCCTCGCACCCCGCGCCCGGTACGTCGGCGCGCACCCGATGGCCGGCACCGCGCATTCCGGTTGGGCCGCCGGGTCGGCCGACCTGTTCCGGGACGCCGCCTGGGTCACCTGCCTGACCGAGGACAGCGACCCGGACGTCTGGGCCGCCGTCGCCGCCCTCGGCCTGCAGGTCGGCAGCCGGGTCGTCCCCACCGAGGCGCCCGCCCACGACCGGGCCGTCGCCCGCATCTCGCACCTGCCCCACCTACTGGCCCTGGCGCTCGCCCAGGCCGGCGCCGCGGGCGGCGACCTGGCCCTGTCCCTGGCGGCGTCGTCGTTCGCCGACGGCACCCGGGTGGCCGGCACCCGGCCCGAACTGATCCGGGCCATGTGCGAGAACAACCGCGACGCCCTGCTGGACGCCGTCGACGACGCCCTCGGCCTGCTCGGGGTGGCCCGCGGCTCGCTGGCCTCCACCGGCAGCCTGGTCAAGATCACCGAGTCCGGGCACGCCGCCCGCACGGCCTTCGAACAGCGCGGTTCCGGGCTCGAGGACGTGACCCTCAGCGGAGACGACCTCGTCGACCAGCTGCTCGCCGTCGGTGCCGCCGGCGGCTACGTCACCGGGCTGCGCGCCACCGACGACGGCTGGTCGGTCGCCGCCCGCTACCCGGCCGACAACGACTGACGCCCGCGCATCTCGACGTCGAGCGTGCGAAAGACGGTGTCGTCACCGCCCTCCCAGACCGGCCGCGGGTCGGCCTGACCGGGCGCCGGCGCGTACAGCCACCACAGGTTGCCCCACGGGTCGGCCATCCGGCCCAGGGTGGTCTCGCCGTAGAACGGGGTCGCCGGGGTGACCACCCGGGCACCGTGGGCCACCGCGGCCGTCAGGACCGCCGCCACGTCGGTCACCCAGATCTGCAGCAGGGCCGGATGCGCCGGCCAGCCGGCCAGCCGGTCGGCCAGCAGCAGGTGGGCGGTGCCGACGGTGACCTCCGCATGGATGAGCCGACCGTCCGACATCGAGGTGCGGGCCTGGGCGACCTCCGTCCCGCCGAACACCGCGACGACGAAGTCGACGAGGGCGGCGGCGCCGTCGACCACCACGAAGGGGTTGAGCGTGGCACCGGCGCCGGCCGGCGGGAAGGAGCGATCCGATGACGTGTCCATGAATCCAGGCTGGCCGCAGTAGCGGCCAGTTCCCGTCCGGATGTGGCCCCGACCCCGGCACTCAGCACCCGAACGTCACCTGATCCTCGCCCGGCGGTCACTCCCCGTCCGGGTGTCGCCCACCCGGGGGTGACGTACTGGCGTCATGTTCTCCTCCGTGAGCCACGCGGTGCGCACCCGCAGCACCGGCCCGCGCCCGCGCCCGAGCCGTCACCGCCGGTCGACCGGGGAATCCCTGGTCGACGCCCTCATCGACCGCGTCCACCACGAGCAGGTCGGCCCGTTCGTCGTCGGTCTGCCGTCCGGCGACACCTTCCTCGTCTCCGGCAGCCACCTCCGCCGCCGCACCGGCGGCCACCCCACCCACCTCCGCGAGTTCGGCACCGGTGACCCGGTCGGCCGACGCGGCCGGGTCACCGTCCAGGGCCTGCACGGGACCTGGACGTATGTGCTGGATCTGCGCACCGGGCACGTCGAGCACCTCAGCCCCGGCCACCGGGGCTGACCACCGCGCCGCCGGGCCGACCACGACCGGCCCGGCGGCGACCCCACACGCGGAGGGAGTGCGGATGACGCGCGACCTGACCGCCGCCCGACCACCGGGCCGGGCGCCGGCCCCGACGGGAACCGGGACCATGCACCGACGGGTGACCGTCGTCGACGGCGGCGTTCGCTTCCTGGCCTGGACGTCCGCGGACGGCCTGCGCAGCGAGACCGCCCGCATCGTCACCACCCCCCGGGGCCTGCGGGCCAGTGGCACCGTGCTGACCCTCGGTGACCGGCCCTGCTCGACGTCCTACGCCCTGCTGTGCGACGCGACCGGACGGACCCGGCGCCTGTCCGTGCGGGCCGAATCGGCCAGCCTGGAACGCGCGGTCGCGCTCACCCGGGCGCCCGGCGCTCCGTGGCTCGACGGGACCGGCCGTCCCCCACCGCATTCCGGCCTCGACGACGTCATCGACATCGAGCTGTCGTCGTCCGTGCTGACCGCGAGCCTGCTGATCCGCCGGCTGGGACTGCATCGACCGGACGCCCCGGCCGAGCCGCTCCACCTCACCGTGGCCCGGATCGCCACCCCCCACCTCGAGGTGGGGACGATGTGGCGCCGAATCCGCGTCATCGACCACGCCGACGACCGGGGAGTGCTGTCCATCGACGGCCCCGACGGCAGCAGCCGGATCACCGTGGACGACGACGGTTTCGCCGTCGACGTCGACCCGCAGGACACCGGGACCGGGAACCCGGACGGGGTGTCGAACGCTGAGTAGGGTGAGCGCCGTGCCGAACCCGGCGCGACCCGACTTCGAGACACCCGCATCGGAGAGGACAGCAGATGGTCGACTTCAACGAGTTGAAGAACAAGGCCCAGGCCTTCGCGGCCGATCATGCCGATCAGGTCAAGCAGGGCATCACCAAGGCCGGTGACTTCGTCGGCAGCAAGATCGGTGACGACAAGGTCAACCCGGTCGAGGACAAGCTCCACGACCTGGTCGACAAGGCCGCCGGCAAGGACGATCTCCCCCCGCCGCCGCCCCCGGTGGTGCCGCCGGCCGCGGTCTGACCGCACGGACGACAAGAGCCCCGCTCCTTCCAGGAGCGGGGCTCTTCCCGTTCAGGCCACGAGAGCCACGGGGTGCACCGGGCGCGTCAGGACCGCAGCCGCGCGACCACCCAGTCCGTGGTGGTGTCGACGGCGTCCTCGCCATAGGCGGGGTCGTCGGAGTAGCCGTGGTCGGCGCCGTCGATGACGTGCAGGGTCTTGTCACTGCTGGCCACCGTGTCGATGAAGGTCGTCGCCACGGACGGGTCCACGACGTCGTCGGCCGATCCGACGACGGCGAGTACCGGACCGGTGTACCCGGCGACGTCGTCCAGCGGGCGGGACGCCTCGATGGAGTCGAACCAGGACAGCGGGATCTCCAGGTCGTCACCCACCTGGGCCTCCCCGTCCTCCCGGGCCTCCTGGTGCAGGTCGGGCAGTTCGTCCTCGCCGTTGTAGACGGCGCCACTCCACGTGATGAGACCGGCGACGTCCGAACGGGTCCCGGCCATGGTCGCCGCGATCGACCCGCCCCGGGAGAACCCGAGGACGGCCACCCGCCGGGGGTCGATCTCCGGGTCCCGCAGCAGGTAGTCGAACGCCGCGTTCGCGTCGCCGAGCATCGAGGTGTAGTTCAGCTCCAGCTGCGATTCCTCGGACTCACCGGATCCGGCGAAGTCGATGGCCAGGCTGGCGACGCCGGAGGCCGCCAGCTTCTCCTGCAACTCGTCGAAATCACTGGCGTGCCGGTCGCCGAAATCGCCGTGCAGCAGCAGCACCGCGGGGGCCAGCCCGCCGTCGCTGACCGGCAGCGAGAGAGTCCCCGGGATGCGGTGGTCGTCGCCGGGCGCCCACACGTCCTGCTCGAACTGGTCGTCCTCGTCCGGCGCGGCCTGCGTCGGACGGGCCGGGTACCCCTCGTCGGCGTCGCCGGTCCCGTCCTCGGCGCCGGTCTCGGTACCGGTCGCAGAGGGGGTGGCGGACGGATCCGGCGCGGACGTCTCGACGGGCCCCGGGTCGGGCAGGGCCGCGGCCCACGACGGCAGGTCGTAGTCCGGCGTGATGTCGGTGCGCGGGGCGACGGTGAGATCGGCCGACTGATGGGTGGGCGCCGTGGTCGACGCCACCTGCGCGGCCGGGGCCGAGCTGCACGCCCCCAGCAGCACCGCGACGATCGTCACGCCCAGGACCGACGGCCAGGGACGGCGAGCCGCCACCCCGACCGGCCGCCCGCCGCTCATCGACGCAGCGCCGCGACGGCGTTGCGGATGCGCTTCTCGGACACAGGGACCACCGTCTTCATCGGTTGGGCGAACACCGCGATGCGGTACTCGGCGAGCAGTCGTCGCAACTGATGGACGTCATGATCGCCGAGTCGTTCGGTGGCAAGCGCGGATATCACCCCATCGGTTTCCTGTTCCAGGGCCGTGACCTCGGCCATCGAGCGGCGGTCGCGCTCGGGGTTCTCCCGCACGCGGCGGGCGCGGATGCCGATGGCCCGGACGTCCCGGCCGACGTCCGGCAGACCGGCGGCGCCGGCCCGCAGCAGGAACCCGGGCCCGACGGTGGCGCGAAGCCGGGCCTGCAGGTCCTTGACGGAGGGCGTCATCGGGTCGTCGCGCCGCAGCGGCCGGCCGCCGGTCAGCTCGTCGATCGCCCGGGTGGCGGTCCGGGCCTCGTCGAGCACCGATGTCGCGGCCCGCAACACGTCCAGGACCGCCCGCTGCACGTGCGGGGCAATCCGGGACTGGAGCCGGGCGAAGTCGGCCGCCGTCCAGACCGGGCCACCGGCCCAGTCGAGCAGCGCGTCCACGGCCGCGTCGATGGCGTCGCGCAGCAGGTCGGCGAAGGTGCCCTCCGGTGGGGCGGCGAGGACGAGCACCTGTTCCCGGGTGAGCGCGGCCCGGATCTGTTTGGCCGACATCGGGGCGGACCGGGCCAGCAGCCGCCGGGTCGCCGCCCACATGGCCCGGGACTGCTCGGCCTCGGTGGCCAGGATGCGGACCCCGACGGTGCTCCCGTCGGCCGGTTCCTCGGCGACCAGCGCCGGGTAGGCGGTCACCGGTTGACCGGCCACCACCGTCGTCACGGTCCGCGGCAGACCGGGCTCGGGGAACGTCGTCAGCCCGCTGCGTTCGATGTCCCGGCCGACCGCGTCGGCCACCGCCCGGTCGGCCGCCGGGCGCAGCTGCGCCTGCAGGGCGGCCAGATCCTTGCCGGAGGCGACGGTGCGGCCGGCGTCATCGGTGACGGCGAACGTCAGCTTCAGGTGGTCGGGCACCTTGGCCAGGTCGAAATCGGTTTCCCGGACGGGGATCCCGGTGGCCGCGGTGACGGCGCGGGCGAACCGCTCCGGGAAACCGCCGGCCACCGACCGGCCGGCGGACTCCTGGGCCGACATCCGGGCCAGGACCGCGTCGGCGACCGTCGGCGCGGGAACGAAGTTGCGGCGCAACGTCTTCGGCAGCGATCGCAGCAGGGCGACCGCCAGTTCGCTGCGCAGGCCGGGGATCTGGTCGGCGAACGCGCTCGGCTCGACCCGGGCCAGCACGGCCAGCGGGATGCTGATCGTGACGCCGTCGTCGGCGCGGGTCGGGTCGTAGACGTAGTCGACCGGCAGGTCCAGCTCGCCGGAGGTGTAGCGGTCGGGGTAGGCGGCCCGGTCGAAACGCTCGGCCCCGGCAGCGATCAGCATCTCCGGGGTGAACGTCAGCAGCCCCGGTTCCGAGCGGGACGCCTTCTTCCACCACGAGTCGAAGTGCCGGCCCGAGGTGACGTCGGCCGGGATGCGGGCGTCGTAGAGGCCGTAGAGGGTCTCGTCGTCGACGACGATGTCCCGGCGGCGGGTCCGGTCCTCCCAGCGGGCGATCTCCTCCAGGGCCTGCTGGTTCGCGGCGAAGAAGGCGTGCCGGGTCTGCCAGTCCCGTTCGACCAGGGCGTGCCGGAGGAACAGCTCCCGGGACACCTCCGGGTCGATGCGGTCGAACTGCACCGTCCGGGCGCCGATCAGCGTCACGCCGAGCAGCGTGACCTTCTCGGTGGCCACCACACTGGCTCGCCGGGCGTCCCAGCGCGGCTCGGAGTAGCTGCGTCGCAACAGGTCTCCGCCGACGCGCTCCACCCAGACCGGGTCGACCGCGGCGCACAGCCGCCCCCACAGCCGGCTGGTCTCCACCAGCTCGGCGGCGACCACCAGCCGGGCGCCCTTCTTGGCCAACGCCGACCCGGGCCAGATCACCCAACTGGTCCCCCGGGTGCCCTGGTACTCGCGGCTGGCCTCGCTCTTCTGCCCCAGGTGGGAGAGCAGTCCGGCCAGCAGCGCGGTGTGCACGCGTTCGGTGTCGATGTCGGTGGCCAGCGAGCCACGACCGCCCTGGGTGGCCGGCGCGTCCTTGGCCGGCTGCTTGCCCGCGCGCTCCCGGGCGACCGGCAGCGGCGGCGACTCCACCTCGGGGTCCATCTTCAGACCCCGGCACAGATGCGCGAGCTGGGCGTGCAGGTCCTGCCACTCGCGGATCCGCAGGTAGTGCAGGTACTCCTCGCGGCACATCCGCCGGAACGCGTTGCCCGAGCGGGCCTTCGCCTGGTCGCCCAGATACCGCCACAGATTGAGCAGCGCGTTGAAATCGGAGTTCGGGTCGACGAATCGGGAGTGTGCGGCCTTGGCCCGGTCCCGGTCGTCCAGCGGATACTCCCGGACGTCGACGACGGACAGCGCGGACGCGATCACCAGCACCTCGCGCAGGCACTGCCGCTCGTGGCCCTCGACGATCATCCGGGCCAGTCGCGGGTCGACCGGCAGCGCGGCCATCGACCGGCCCACCGGGGTCAGCCGTGGCCCGCCGGACCGGTCGGAGTCCTTGGCCAGCGCGCCCAGTTCGGTGAGCACCGTCAGGCCGTCGGTGACCTGCCGACGGTCCGGCGGTTCGAGGAACGGGAAGGTCTCGATGTCGCCGAGTTGCAGCGCGGCCATCTGCAGGATGACCGACGCCAGTGACGTCCGCAGGATCTCCGGATCGGTGAACTCGGGACGGGCCTGGAAGTCGGCCTCCGAGTACAAGCGGATGCAGATGCCGTTCTCCAGGCGGCCGCAGCGGCCGGCCCGCTGACCGGCCGAGGCCTGCGAGATCGGTTCGATCGGTAGCCGCTGCACCTTCGTCCGCGGGGAGTACCGCGAGATGCGGGCCGTGCCCGGGTCGATGACGTAGCGGATGCCCGGCACCGTCAGGGATGTCTCGGCCACGTTCGTCGACAACACGATCCGCCGGCCGGTGTGCCGGTCGAAGACCCTGTGCTGGTCGGCCGCCGACAACCGCCCGTAGAGCGGTAGCACCTCCACCGGCGGGCCCGACCGCCCGGCCAGGTGCCCACGGAGAACCTCGGTCGTGTCGGTGATCTCGCGTTCGCCGGACAGGAACACCAGGATGTCCCCCGGCCCGGCCGCGCACAGCTCGTCGACCGCGTCGACGATGGCCTGCCCCTGGTCGCGGTCGTCCGTGCGCTCGACGACGTCCCGACCGGCCGGACGCCGGGCAGGCGCCTCGTCGTCCAGATCGTCGGGGTCGTCGGTGTCGCCCTCGACGTCCTCGGCGGCCAGACCGTAGGGCCGGTAACGGATCTCGACCGGGTACGTACGACCGGACACCTCGACGATCGGCGCGTCCCCGAAGTGCCGGGAGAACCGCTCGGGGTCGATGGTGGCCGAGGTGATGATCACCTTGAGGTCGGGGCGGCGGGGCAGCAGCCCGACCAGGTAGCCGAGCAGGAAGTCGATGGTCAGGCTGCGCTCGTGGGCCTCGTCGATGATGATCGTGTCATAGGCCGTCAGCAGCCGGTCCCGGCCGATCTCGGCCAGCAGGATGCCGTCGGTCATCAGCTTGACCAGGGTGTCCGGCCCGGTGTGGTCGCCGAAGCGGACGGTGTAGCCGATCGCGTCGCCGAGCCGGGTGCCGGTCTCCTCCGAGATGCGTTCGGCCAGCGCACGGGCCGCGATCCGCCGCGGCTGGGTGTGCCCGATCAGGCCCCGGACTCCGCGCCCCATCTGCAGACACAGCTTGGGCAGCTGCGTCGACTTCCCGGAACCGGTCTCACCGGCCACGATGACGACCTGATTCTCGGCGATCACCCGGGCCAGGTCCGGCACCGCCGCCGACACCGGGAGTTCCGGCGGGAAGGTGATGTCCGGGACCGACGCGGCCCGCCGGAACAACTTCCGTTCCGCGGCGGCCAGCTGCCGCTCCACCTCGGTCAGTGCGCGGGCCCGGCGGACCGCCTCGCGCTGCTTGCGGGCCGACGCCAGTCGCTGCCCGAGGCGCCGACGGTCGGCCGGACCGAGTTCGTCGATGCGGGCGGCCAACCGGCCGGGCGAGGGTGCGGTCGATTCAGGGGCATCCGGCGCTGCGGCCGGGTGCTCGTCGCGAGGGGAGCCGGCGGCCGGCGGAGCGCTGGAGGACATGACTGGATCCAGGATAGGCCGACCACGCCGACGACCGGCCGGGATTTACGGCGGCCGTCACCCGGCGGCCGTCATTGCGCCGCGACGAGCGTGCCGGTCACCTTGGCCGTCATGTCCCACTGCCGCAACTCGACCGCCCGCCCGACCAGGTCGACGGGCTCCTCGCCGGCCACCTCCAGCACCGCACCGAGGTCGTCCGGACCCAGCCGGCGGGCCAGGGTGACGTGCGGTGTCCACGCCCCGGCGGCGAACTGGCCGTGCGGGTCGACCGCCTCGTCCCCCAGCGCGGCGACCACGGCCGCCTGCAGGTCCAGCAGGGCGGTCGAGGCGACCACCAGCCGGCTCACCACCGGACGCCGGCCGGCGAACACCAGCAGCCCACCCAGCCGCAGGTCCAGCGGGAGGGACGCGCCCACCGCCCGCCGGACGGCCGCGACCACGTCGACCGGCAGGTCGTCGGCCAGGGCGAGCGTGACGTGCGGCCGGTTGCTGGCCCCGGTGTGGCGGGCCTGGCTGGGCAGGTCGGCGTCGAGCAGACGCCGCCAGTGCGCCCGGACCGCGGCGTCGGTGGCGTCGTCCAGCAGCAGTTCCAGAGAGTGCACCCGGTCATGATCCGCCCCCGACCGACGCGCACCCGGGTGGCAATGACGCCCGTTTCGGTCACCGACCGGAGAGGATGGAATGCGACATCCGGTTCAGGGGGGCCGGCGGCGGGGACTGCACCGTGGGTCCCGGGGCCGTCCCCGTCCACGCATGACCCGTCAGGAGATCGAGCCCATGCCCCTTCGCTGGCGCAAGACCGGGTCCGCCGCCCAGCCACCGCCCCCCGTCGATCCGGATCCGGACATCATGGCGCCCGCGCCGGTCCGGTCGGCGGCCTGGGCGCAGCGCTCGCCGCAGCAACGGGTCAAGCACGGACTGGTCGACCTTTCGTCCTGGACGGTCCGCGTCCTCATCATCGGCGCGGGGCTCATCGCGCTGTTCTGGGTGATGGGCTGGCTGTGGAGCATCCTGCTGCCGATCTTCCTCGGCCTGCTGCTGTCGACCGTGCTCTGGCCGCCCACCCGGTTCCTCCGCCGGTGGTTGCCGCCCGCGCTGGCCGCGATCCTCTCGGTCCTGGCCCTGTTCGCCTTCGTCATCGGCATCGTCGTGCTGCTCCTGCCGCAGGTCCGGGACCAGGCCGACGATCTGGTCAACCAGGCGGCCAACGGCCTGTCCACCGTGCAGGCGTGGATCGAGGGACCGCCGCTGAACCTGTCCACCGACACCCTCAGCGACCTGGTCGACCAGGGCATCTCCCAGCTGCGCGACAACGGCCAGGTCATCGCCGCGTACGTCGTCAGCAGCCTCGGCACCATCGGCTCCGCGATCATCACGCTCGTCCTCGCGCTGGTGCTGACGTTCTTCTTCCTCAAGGACGGGCCACGGTTCCTGCCCTGGCTGCGGCAGTGGATCGGCGACGGCGCCGGCAGCCACTTCACCGAGCTGTCCCAGCGGGTCTGGAAGGCGCTCGGCCAGTACGTGTGGTCGCAGGCCGCGGTGGCCGCGGTCGACGGGATCTTCATCGGTCTGGGCGTCTGGCTGCTCGGAGTGCCGTTCGCGATCCCGATCGCCGTCCTGACGTTCTTCGGCGGGTTCATCCCGATCGTCGGCGCGTTCACCGCCGGCACGATCGCCGTGCTCGTCGCGCTGGTCAGCAACGGGCTGTGGACCGCGGTCGGGGTGCTGGTCATCGTGCTTGTCGTCCAGCAGCTCGAGGGCAACGTGATGCAGCCGATCCTGGTCGGCAAGACGCTGAAGATGCACCCCGCGGTGGTGCTGACCGTGGTGGCCCTGGGCGGCACCCTGTTCGGGATCATCGGGGCGTTCCTGTCGGTGCCCGCCGTCGCCGTCTTCCAGGTGGTCGCCCGCTACCTGCGGGAACAGATCGGGGCGGCCCCCGACCCGGAGGACACCGACGCCGACGCGGACTCGGACGCGGACTCGGACGACGACCGCCCCGACCAGCCGGGCGACGCGGGCCGGCCGAAGCCGACCCCCGCGGCCGGAACCGCCTGAGCGGTCACTGCAACGGCGGCTGCGCGGCCCGCGACCGCACGTCGATGAGGTGCAGGGCGTGGGCCTCCAGCGCCTTGTCCTCGGCGCTCACGGGCCGCCAGCGCGGCACCTGACGGGCCCGCTTGTCCTCCCCCAGGGCCACGAACACGGTGAGGCTGTGGGTGGTCAGCCGCATCTGCGGCGCCTTCGGATCACCGGAGCTGACGTGCACGCTGATGTGCATGGACGTGCGCCCGGTCCGCAGCAGCCGGGCCGTCACCTCCACCAGGTGGCCGATGAGGATCGGCCGGTAGAACCGCACCCCGCCGGAGTAGGTCGCGATGCACTCCCCGCCGCTCCAGTTCGCCCCACACGCGTAGGCGGCCTCGTCGATCCAGCGCATCACCGTGCCGCCGTGGACCTTGCCGCCCCAGTTGACGTCGGTCGGCGCGGCCAGGAACCGCAACGTCACCTGCGGTGCGGTCCCGGCCTCGGTGTACTGCTGCTCCTTCATCGCCGCCTCGATGTCGGCGCGCAACTGGACCCGTTCCAGCACGTTGGCCTGCAACCGCTGCTCCAGCGACGTCCGCGGCGCCCAGGTCGGCACCGCGGTCGGCCGCCCCTCGCCGTCCACCGCCACGAAGATGACCAGGCAGGTGGTGGCCAGCGAGAAGTCGCCGACCTGCGGATCGGCCGAGGACACCGTCACCTGGATGTCCATGCTGGAGCGGCCGGTGTTGATCAGCCGGGCGTGCACCTCGACCAGATGGCCGGACGCGATGGGCCGGGAGAAGTGCACGTTCCCGACGTACACCGTCACGCAGTAGTGGCCGCTCCAGCCGACCGCGCAGGCGTAGGCGGCCTTGTCGATCCACTCCAGGACCTTGCCGCCGTGCACGGCCCCGTCCACGGCCACATCGGTGGGCGCGGCCAGGAACCGCAGGGTGATCTCGCTGGCGACCGGGCTCACCGGCACCCTCCTTCGTCTCGACACGACCCCCACGCCACCCGTTCGGGCATGGTCATGATCGCGGCAGTGGCCGCATACCGCAGGATGAGGCATGACGACGATCCCGCTCGCCGCCGCTCCGACCGCACAACAGTCCGCCTCGGATTCCGACGCACCGTCCACCGGACGGCGGCTCGCCCTGCTCCGGCACGGCAAATCGGCCTACCCGGACGAGGTGGCCGACCACGATCGCCCGCTGGCCCCGCGGGGCCGGCGGCAGGCCGGACTGGCCGGCGACCGCCTGGCCCGGGAGATCGGCGCCTTCGACGTGGTGCTCTGCTCGACGGCCACCCGCACCCGGGAGACGCTGGCCGCCAGCGGGGTCCTCGACGGCATGGTCACCGCCGACCGGGTGCAGTACCGCCCGGAGATCTACGGCGCCGGCTATGAGGAACTGCTGCCCCTGCTGCGCGCCCTCCCGTCCCCGGTGCGCTCGGTGCTGGTCGTCGGGCACTTCCCCGGCCTGCCCGACCTGGCCGATGAACTCGCCGGCCCCGGCTCCGACGACGAGGCCCTGCGACGGCTCGGCGACCGGTTCCCCACCTCGGCGATCGCGTTGCTGGAAACCTCGGGCGGGTGGTCGAACCTCGGGCCGCAGACCACGCGGCTGGTCGATGTGATCGTCGAGCGGTGAGCCGGCGACCTGCGCGAGCGACCGGGTACCGATGCCGGCGCGGGGGCCGGTGGGGTGTCTGATGGGCACATGACGTTGCTGCCCTTTCGTGACACCCACCCGGAGGTCGACCCGACCGCGTTCGTGGCCGCCGACGCGACCGTCGTCGGCGCGGTCCGCATCGGAGCGGAGAGCGGGGTCTTCTACGGGGCCGTCCTGCGCGCCGACACCTCGACCATCACGATCGGCGCCCGGACCAACGTGCAGGACGGCGTGGTCATGCACTCCGACCCGCACCACCCGACGGTCATCGGATCCGGGGTGACCGCCGGCCACCGCGCCGTGCTGCACGGCTGCGTCGTCGAGGACGACTGCCTGATCGGCATGGGCGCCCTGGTGCTGAACGGGGCGACCATCGGCGCGGGTTCGCTGGTCGCTGCCGGCACCGTCGTCCTGGGCGGCACCACGGTGCCGCCCGGCTCGCTGATCGCCGGGGTGCCGGGAACGGTGAAGCGCACGCTCACCGAGGACGAGCAGGACCGCATCCGGCGCAGCGCCCACCGCTACGTCGAGCTCTCCCGCGCCCATCGGGACGAGACCGGCCCGGCGGCCTGAGGCCGGATCAGCGTCCGGCGAGGTGCCGGACGTGGCCGCGGGGTTCGCGACGACGACGGGCCCGCGTCGGCGACGCCGCGGCTCCGGGCACGCCGGGGGCCGGGGGCAACTGCGGGAACGGCCGCCCCGGTGACCCGGGGTCCCGCGGCGGCTGGGCGGCACCGCTGGTCACCGCCGCCGGGTCGGCCGCCCCGAACTCGGCCGCCACGTGGTCGACGATGCCGTTGAGGAACCGCAGCACCTGGGTGCCGGCTGCGTCCCGGACGGACCGCAGGTACTCGGTCTGCCGGCGCAGCTCGTCCTGGGTGAGCTGGATCTGCTGCTCGCGGCGGTCGACCTCCTGCGACCGGGCGTGCGCCTCGGCCAGGATCGCCTCGGCGGCGCGACGGGCCTCCTTGCGCATCCGCTCGGCCTCGGCGGCCACCTGTTCGCGGTAGGCGTCGGCCTCGGCCATCACCCGGTCCGCGTCCTGCTGCGCCGTGGAGAGCACGGCGATGCTGTCCTCCACCTCCGAGACCCGGGCGGCGTGGACCTCGGCCGACCGTTCGGCCCGCAGCCGGCGGTTCTCCCGCTCCACCGTGTAGAGCCGGGTGGTGCGTTCCTGGATCTGGGCGAGGAGCTCGTTGACCAGCTCGTCGGTGCTCGCCTTGTCGTAGCCGCGGGTGAACAGGCCCGCCGGCGGCGGCCGGTCGGGAAGGTCGGGCTGTCCGAAGCGGCCGGGGCCCGCGGTCACCGACCCACTCCGGGCCGGGGGTCCCGTACGTCGGGTTGAGCACACACCATTTGCGATGACCGTCCGTGACAGCTCGGGAGCACAGGCCTGGATACCCCTACAGATACCTCGACGCACCCGGCCGAGCAGGGAGGGCGCGCCATACCTTTGGTACCTGCTGCCCGTTCCGCCCGTCGACTCATCGTGACGGTTTCACTCCGCCGACCAGCCGTTCAGGTGACTCGGTCCGCCCCGCGCCACGCTCCGCCGCCCGGATCAGGCGTTCTCGGGCAGGGCCAGTCGGGCGGCGAGCACGTCGATGACCGGTCGCAGTTCCATCCACCACTGCCGGACCGGGCGGCGGTGTTCCCAGTCGGCCATCTCCTCCACCCGCCGCAGCGTGCGGATCCGGGGGGTGCCTTCCTGCATGCCGATCATCGCGGCGTCGTGCTTGTGCAGGTCGACCTGGTGGCTGAGCCAGTCGATGGAATGCGCGGCCAGCCGGGTGCCCAGGATCCGGTCGATCGGGGTGGGGCTGCCACCCTGCTGGGTCTGACCCAGCACGATCTCGCGCGCGTCGTAGAGGTCCTGGCTTTCCTGCTCGAACACCCGCACCAGGAAGTCGCTCGTGTACATCGGGCTGGCCTTCTCGTTGCGGACCGTCAGGAACAACCGCTGCCCGGCGCGGAAGGCATCGACCATGTTCTCCACGTCGGCGGCGATGTCCTTGAGCGTGATGCCCTCCTCGTGCAGGTACACCTTCACCGCCCCACCGGACAGGCCGCCCATCAACGCCAGATAGCCGCAGTACCCGCCCATCGTCTCGACCACGAACACCCGCTTGGAGGCGGTGCCGGTCTGCCGGATCCGGTCGATGGAATCGACGATCAGGTTCAGGGCGGTGTCCGCCCCCACCGACTGTTCGGAGGCCGGCATGTTGTTGTCGATGGTCGCCGGCAGCACGATCATCGGCACCTGGAACGCCGGGTACCGGTCCTGCTCGGCGCGCATCGTGCTGACCGCGGCGAACGCGTCCCACCCGCCGACGATCAGCAAACCGTCCAGCCCGTGCTTCTCGATGCCCCGGCCGATGGCGTACAGATCCTTGACCGTGGGCACCCGCCGGCTGATGCCCAGCTCGGCGCCGCCCCGGCTGGTCCACCCCTCGACATCACCCCACTGCAGTTCGCGGACCTCGTCGTCGACCAGGCCCTGGAAGCTGTTGGAGATGCCGACCATGGTGTGCCCACGGTCCAGACCCAACCGGACCGCGGCGCGGGCGACGGCGTTCATCCCCGGGGCCAGACCACCGACGTTGAGGATCCCGAGCCGGGTGGACTTCCGTTTGCGGGTGACCGTCGGCAGGGCGTGCGAGATCGCGTGGAAGATGTGTTCCATCTCGGTGAACTCGTTGCCGCGCATCGCCATCGCGGTGTTGAAATCCTTCGCCGCGATCGCGTCGGCCAACGCCCGCGTCTGGGCCACCGATTCCATCAACGGCACCTTGGACACCCGGTTCCCGCGGGTGCCGATCAGCTTGGACACCCCGTCGGGCTTGGCGCTGAGCACCTCCTCCAACGCCGCGTACCCCAGGATCGAACTCGTGTACCGGTCGTAGGCGCTGGGGTCGCCACCCCGCTGGACGTGCCCGAGGATCGTCAACCGCACATCCTCGTTCAGGGTGTCGCGGATGACGTTGAGCACGTACTCGCTGGTGATCGGGTTGTTGTCCCGGTCGTGGGCGCCCTCGGCGACGATCACGATGCTGTTCCGGCGCCCGGCCTCCCGTCCCGAGGCCAGCAACGCACACATCTTCTGCTCCCACCCCGGCAGCGGCGGGTCCTCCGGAATCAACACGTAATCGGCGCCGCCGGCGATCGCCCCCATCAGGGCCAGATACCCGCAGTGCCGGCCCATCACCTCGACCACGAAACTGCGCTGATGACTGGCCGCCGTCGACCCGATCGAGTCGATCGCCTCCACGATGCGGTGCAGGGCGCTGTCCGCCCCGATCGTCATGTCGGTGCCGAGCATGTCGTTGTCGATCGACCCGACCAGCCCGGCGATCATCAGGGCCGGATGCCGGTCGGCCGTGTCCTGATCGATCTCACCCCGATCGGCCAGCTCCTGGACCAGGGACGCCCACTCCGACCGCAGCAGGTCGGCGCCGGACAGGCTGCCGTCCCCACCGATGACCACGAGCCGGTCGATCCCGTGCTCCAGCAGATGCTTGACGGCGGTCCGCCGACCATCACGCTCCCGGAAGTCCTTGGACCGCGCCGTCCCGATCACGGTGCCACCGCGGTTGAGGACGCCGCTGACATCGTCCCACTCGACGTGCCGGATGGCCTCCCCGCCGTCGACCAGCCCCTGGTAGCCCTCGTACACGGCGAACATCTCCGCGCCCCGGTTCAACCCGGTCCGCACCACACCACGCACCGCCGGGTTCATCCCCTGCGCATCGCCACCGCTGGTCAGAACGGCGACCCGGCGCCGCGACGTCGAAGGGGCCTGCTCGACCATGTGTCGTTCCTGCTTCCCGGTACTCGGCGTGCCGTAGGGCGATGTCCGGGTCCCATCTTCCCCCGGCGCCCGCGGCAGGCAGACGCTGGGGGAAGGCGGACGGCGCCGCTGCGGTCAGGAGACCGCCGCGACCCGGCGTCCGAAGACGCTGAGGACGTCGTCGTACAGGGGGTGGTCGGGCTGCAGACCGGTGATCTCGCGGACCAGTTCGTCGGGGGTGCGGGTGCGCAGCGCTTTCTGCAACTGGACGCTTTCCGGGTCGGCGGGGACGTCGAACCGCAACGCGGCCTCGACCGCCCGTAGCAGGAACTCCGGCGGGTGGATGCCCCGTTCGGCCAGTTCGGCGGCCGGGCCGATCAGGCGTTCGTGGCGGGACAGTTTGCGCAGCGGTTGCCGCCCGACCCGGTCCACCGTGTCCGGCAGGTACGGGTTCTCGAACCGGGTGATGATCTTGTCGATGTAGGCCTGCTGCGCCTGCGCGGTGAATTCGTGTTTGGCCACCAACAACGCCTTGGTCTCGGCCAACACGCCCTGCACGTTGGTCCGCACCTCCGGATCATCCAGGGCATCGGACAGTTTGGTGATCCCGCGGACGAACCCGAAATACGCGGTCGCCGCATGACCGGTGTTCACGGTGAACAGTTTCCGCTCGATGTACGGGGCCAGATCGTCCACGAACGTCGCGTCCGGGATCTGCGGCTCGTCACCGTTGAACGGGCCCCGCTCGATGGCCCACTCGAAATACGTCTCCACCGTCACGTCCAGCCCGTCATGCGGTTGGCCGGGCACGATCCGGTCGACCGCGGTGTTGGCGAACACCGCCCGGCCGTTCAAAACGTCGAAATCGTCGGCCCCGTCGCGGATGTGGTTCTTGAGGACATCAGTGGCGTTGATCGCGTTCTCACACGCCATCACCACCAGCGGCGCCGCGGCCGGGTCCCGCTTCCGCAGCCCCGCGGCGATCACCGGGGCCACGAACTTCAGCACCGTCGGCCCGACCGCCGTGGTCACCACATCCGCGCCGGCAATCGCCTCAATAACCGCGGCCTCATCAGTGCGACTGTTGATCCCGGTGAAACCATCGACCGTCTCGGTCCGCGAGTCCTGACCGACCTCCCGCACCTGATAGGAGTCCGCCGCATTCAACGCATCGATCAGCACATCGGCCACATCAGCGAACACCAGGCGATACCCGGCCCGATGCAGGATCAACCCCACGAAACCGCGGCCGATGTTGCCACCACCGAAATGGACCGCGACCTTGTCCCCAGCCACCCCGCTCAGTCCTCGTTGACCGAGTCGAGCATCCCGTACAACTCCTGCGACGACTGCGCCTGCACCAACTTGGCGACCTCATCCTCATCACTGAAGATGATCGCGATCTTGGACAGGATCTCCAGATGCCCACCCTCATAACCGGCGATCCCCACCGCGAACCGCACCTCATTGCCGTCCCAGTCGATCGGCGGGTCGTACTTGACCACCGACAACGCCGACTTGCTGATTTCCTCCTTGGCCTCGTTCGTCCCGTGCGGAATGGCCAGGAAATTCCCCATGTACGTCGACACCGACCGCTCCCGCTCGAACATCGCATCGATGTACGCCGGACTCACCGCACCAGCATCGACCAGGATCTGACCGGCCTCCCGGATCGCCTCGTCCTTCGACGTCGCCGTCCCCGGAACCTTGATCTGGGCGGGGCTCAAAATGTCACTCATGACGTGGTGGGTTCCCTTCTTCTCGGTCCAAACGCAGTCACATTCACTGGGACATCATGGGTCTCGGTCAGTCTCGCAGCGGATCGGCGGTCCCGCCGGGCGACCGGAGAAGACCGGCGGCCGCGCTACCCGACGGCGGGTCCATGCCGGAAAGGGGGAGCGCCATGGGCGCTCCCCCTCTCTCGGCGACGGCTGGTGAACCCGTCAGGTCGAGGGGTTTCCGTTCGTCTCCCGTAGGTGCGAGACGATCTCGTCGTACCGCGGGCTGTTCATGAAGTTGCTGACCGAGACGTGTTCGGCGCTGGGCGCCATGCCTTTGGCCCGCGGGGTCAAGGTCTCCTGGGTGACGATCAGATCGATGTCATCGGTCAGGTTCGCGATCGCCACATTGGTCACGCTGACATCACCGAAACCGGCCTTCTTGATCTTGTTCCGCAACACCGACGCGCCCATCGCACTCGAGCCCATCCCGGCATCACAGGCGAACACGATCTTGCTGATCGGCCGGGCCGCCACACTCGTGCCACCCCCGGTGCGGTGCATCCCATCGGCCGCGTCCATCTGCGCGGGCGTCATCCCCGACGCCGACGCCTCGTCCAGAGCCTCCCGGTTCAGCACCCCCGACACCGACGACTTCTTGCCCTTCATGGCCTCCATCTGCGAGGTGGCCGCGGCCAACCCACCGCCCTCGGCCTCCTCCGCCGCGAGCATGCTGCGGCGACTGCCCCGCAGGATGACCGACGCGATGATGAACGACGTCGCGGCCGACAACACCACCGACAAGATGACCCCGACGAAACTGCCACCCGGGGTCGCCAACATGACCGCGATGATCGATCCCGGCGCCGCCGGACCCACCAGACCCGCGTTGAAGATCACCAGGGTCAGGATGCCGACCATGCCACCGGCGATCGTGGCCAGGATCAGGACCGGCTTCATCAGCACGTACGGGAAATAGATCTCGTGGATACCGCCGAAGAACTGGATGATGAACGCCGCCGGGGCCGTGCTGCGGGCCATGCCCACGCCGAACACACAGAACGCGAGCAGTAGGCCCGCACCCGGACCGGGGTTGGCCTCCAACAGGAACAGGATGGACTTGCCCTGCTCGGTGGACTGCTGGATACCCAGCGGCGTCAACACCCCGTGGTTGATCGCGTTGTTCAGGAACAGCACCTTGGCCGGCTCGATGATCACACTGGCCAACGGCAGCACACTGTGCTCGATCAACCAGTTCACGCCGTTACCGAACGCGTTCGAGATCCCATCCACGATCGGCCCGAAGACGTACAACCCGAACACGGCCAAACCAGCGCCCAGGATGCCGGCCGAGAAGTTGTTCACCAACATCTCAAAACCCGGCTTGATCTTGCCGTCCCACAGCGCGTCGACCTTCTTCATCAACCACGCCGCCAACGGACCGAAGATCATCGCCCCCAGGAACATCGGCTGCGTCGTGGCCATGATCGCGCCCATCGTCGCGATACCGCCGACCACCGCACCCCGGGTGCCATAGATCATCCGGCCACCCTGCACCGCGATCAGGATCGGCAACAGGAACCGCACCATCGGGCCGACCAGACCGCCGTCGGCGTAGTCACCCCACCCACCGATCTTGTCGACCGGCAACCAGCCCTTCTCGATGAACAGGGCCGTGATCAAACCCCACGCGATGAACGCACCGATATTCGGCATGATCATCCCGGACAGGAACGTCCCGAACTTCTGCACCGCAACTCGAGCGCCACCGCTACTGCTGGTGGTACCGGTTTGCGTCGTTGTGGCCATGGCGAACCCTCCCGCCGGAAAGCCTCGAACCGCGGGGGTCTCGCCGGCTGCCGGCTGCGAACCGGAATCGACGGAAAATGGCCGGCGGCCATCTCCCGGGGCGGGCGGCGCTGCACCGTCGTCCACCTGGACAGCTGCTCACCCAGGCCGACTCTCGGCCCTGGCGATGGTCGTCACAGTAGACCGGCCGGCAACCGCCGCAACCGGAGAAGGCCCGTCAGACGGGATGGAAGCGTAACGATTTGATCGCGCCACGAACTTATTCCTGGCTGCGTTCGATATATCGACGCAATTATGTCCGCGGGGTTTGCTTCGGGCGCCGGGGGGAATGCGGCACGGCGGCGTATTCGTATGCGTCGGCATTCTTTCTCTGACCCCCCTGCCAGCCCGTTCGTCCGCGCTCCTAGGCTGTCCGGTATGACCGACGACGCCGTCCAGTCCGCGCCCACCGCCGCCCAGCCGCTCGCCGGGCGGACCGCCCTGGTCACCGGTGCAGCCAGCGGCATCGGCCGGGCCATCGCCCGCGGGTTCATCGCGGCCGGGGCCTCGGTCGTCCTGGTCGATCGCAACGCGGACGCGGTGGCCGCCGAGGCCATCGAGATCGGCGCGACCGCCGTGGTCGCCGACCTGTCGGACACCGCGGGCATCGCGCACGCCATCGCCGAGGTCGCCCCGATGGTCGACATCCTGGTCAACAACGCCGGCATCCAGCACGTCCAGCCCGTGCACGAGTTCCCGGTCGAGCAGTTCGAACTGATCCAGCGACTGATGGTGACCGCGCCGTTCGTCCTCAGCCGGGCCGTGCTGCCCACGATGTACGAGCGCGGCTGGGGCCGCATCATCAACATCTCGTCCGCGCACGGCCGCCGGGCCAGCCCTTACAAGGTCGCCTACGTGACGGCCAAGCACGGCCTGGAGGGCATGTCCAAGGTCATCGCCCTGGAGGGCGCTGCGCACGGCGTGACCAGCAACTGCATCAACCCGGGTTACGTCCGCACGCCGCTGGTCGAGAAGCAGCTCGCCGACCAGGCCGCGGCGCACAAAATGCCCGAGGACGAGGTCCTGGAAAAGGTCATCCTGACGTCGTCGCCGGTCAAGCGCCTCATCGAACCCGATGAGGTCGCGCAGGCCGCGCTGTTCCTCTGTGGCCCGGCCAGTGCCTCCATCACCGGGTCGCAGCTCGTCATGGACGGGGGTTGGGGGGCTCGCTGACCGGGAGCGTCGCCGACTGATCAGCGACCTTGCGCGCGCGTCGGATGCGCAGGCCGGCGTCGAGGGCCAACAGCACGGGCGACACGACGAACACAGCGGCCACGCCGGTGGCCACTAGTGCCCAGAACCCGCCACGCTGAGGACCAGCGGAACGGATGAGGTTGCCGACCAGGACTGTCGGTGGACCACCCATTCCGTAGATCCAATTCGGTCGGTCCTCGTCGCCGTCGGCCGACCGTGGGGCGCGCTTGATCAGCGGCTTCACGGCGGCCATGCCGACCACCCCCAGGACGACGGCGCCGAGTACCACCGTTCGCTGCCACCCGGGAACTGTGACGGTCGCGGCCAGAACGAAGGCGACGACCGCAGTGACGCCATAGATGGTCCACACGCGCCGGCGCTGGCGCCTCTTCGAGTCGACGGCGGCAACGGGAACGGTGGGGCGATCGTCGCTCTCGTCGTCATCGGCGGCAGCCATGGCATATCGATACCCCATTCCGCGTTGTCGGACTCAGGGGTACTACTGCGATCGAGGCCGATCGAGCAGTGAGCAGAGGAGAACGACGATGCAGCAGCGCACACTCGGCCAGGATCTGGCCGTCTCCGCGATCGGCCTGGGCTGCATGGGCATGTCGGAGAACTACGGGCCCAACCCGGGGAGCCGGGCGGACATGATCGGTGTGCTCCGCCGGGCCGTGGACCAGGGCATCCGGTTCTTCGACACCGCCGAGGTCTACGGGCCGTTCGGGAACGAGGAACTGGTCGGGGAAGCGCTCGCCCCCCTGCGGGACCAGGTGGTCATCGCGACCAAGTTCGGCTGGCGGATCGAGAACGGCGCCTCGGTGGGGCTGAACAGCCGGCCGGACCATATTCGTGAGGTCGTCGATGCGTCGCTGGGGCGGTTGGGCATCGACTCCATCGACCTGCTGTACCAGCACCGGGTCGACCCCGACGTGCCCATCGAGGATGTCGCCGGCACCGTCGGCGAGCTGGTCGCCGCCGGCAAGGTCCGGCACTTCGGCCTCTCGGAGGCCGGGGCGGCGACGATCCGCCGAGCCCATGCCGTCTTCCCGGTCACCGCCGTGCAGAGCGAGTACTCGTTGTGGACCCGCGATCCCGAGGCCGAGGTCCTCCCGGTCTGCGCCGAGCTGGGCGTTGGCTTCGTCCCGTTCAGCCCCCTCGGTCGAGGCTTTCTCGCCGGTGCGGTGGACTCGTCGCAGGAGTTCGGCGCGGGCGACATCCGGGCCAGCATTCCCCGGTTCACCACCGACAACCGTTCCGCCAACCAGGCTCTGGTCGACCAGGTGCGCGCCCTCGCCGACCAGCGAGAGGCGACGCCCGGCCAGATCGCACTGGCCTGGCTGCTGGCCCAGCAGCCGTGGATCGTCCCCATTCCCGGCACCCGCCGGTCCGAACGCGTCCAGGAGAACATCGACGCCGCCGCGGTCGAGCTCAGCGGCGACGACCTCGCCCGGCTCGACGCCCTCGCCGAGCAGGTCACCGGGGAGCGCTACAACGAGGCCGGCCTGGGCATGGTGGGTCGCTGACCGTCCGACCCGGTCTTCATTGCGCGGGGCCGTCGAGCTCGGCCCCGCCGGCCGGTCTGTCGCGTTCGGGAGTCAGCGGCTTCGGCAAGGCGTGCCGGCGATCCGCCTGACGGCGCTGACGTTCCCACCAGAACCATCGGATGGTCAGCGAGAACGGGACCGACAGCACCGCCCCGGCGATGAGTCCGGCGAACCAGGCGGCTTCGCTGTGACGGGAACCCATCTCGTCGATGACCACCGCGACGGGGACCACGGCGAGCGACGGCAGCAGGTCCAGGGCCAGCGGCGGCACGGCACGAAGCCGGTCCTGGCCTTCCGGGGTTCGCCGCAAGCTCCCCAGCAGCGCCATCAGCCAGAGCAGGGCCAGAGTCAATACGACCAGCACCCCAGCTCGCTGCGCCGCGCTCAGCGGATTCATGAAGGCGAAGGCGACGGCGGTCACTGTGAACACCGCGAGTCCCAACGAGGGGAAGACGATGCGGCCCGGCAGTCTCACAGCGTCCTTCTACCCCGGGGCACCCGGGGCGATGCCCGTGGACCCGACGATTCACCCAGGTCAGCTGGGCATGCGATCCCGGGCTTCGCTCCGTCATCTCATCGGCGACGGGAACAACGGGACGTCCCGCGACGCTCAACCTTTCGCACAGCGAACGAAAAGGTTCGGCTCAGTGTGCCACCAGCCAAACGGGGGACTGTCGGACCATGAACGCATCACCCCCGGCCGCTCGGTCGTCGCGGCTCCGCTGGCGGCCGTCGACGCGGGTGCGCGCGCTGGCCGGGCAGGCCGCCCGGTTCGCGGCCGTCGGTGGCGGCGCGACGGTCCTCCAGTTGGCCCTCTACGCCTTCGTCGCCGACTGCGTCGGCGCGCAGGTCGCCAACGTGTTGTCGTGGTCGGTCGCGACGGTGATCGCCGGCGTTGCCCACCACCGGTTCACCTTCCGCCTGGACCACTCGGGCAGCGAACGGGACCACCTGGTCAACCTGGCCAGTTCCCTCGCCGCCCTCCTGCTGAGTTCGGCCGTCCTGGCCGTCGCCGGCAATCCGTCCGGCCTGCTGGGTACCGCCCTGCTACTGGCCGTCAACGGCACCGTCGGGACCGGTCGATTCGTCCTGTTGCGGTGGTGGTTGACCGGCCGTCGAGCGGTAGCGATGGTGGACGACACCCCGTCGATAGGGGTCGTTTCGGCGCCGTCGACGGCGCTCGCGGGGCCCTGACCTGCACGAATGAGCCGGTTTGGGAATCGGCGGACCAGCCAGGTACTGTTATCCGCCGGTGGCCACCGCAAGGCGGCCTCCGGAAGCGTGCCAGAGCGGCCGAATGGGACACACTGCTAATGTGTTGTGCTCGTCAAGGGCACCGAGGGTTCAAATCCCTCCGCTTCCGCGCAGTAAGGTAGGACAGCACCACCCAGGCGCCCCGCGTGCCTGACCAAATGAACATGCGCCCGTAGCTCAACGGATAGAGCATCTGACTACGGATCAGAAGGTTGGGGGTTCGAATCCCTCCGGGCGCACTCTGGTTGAGACAGACGATCAAGCCCCACTCGCGACGGTGAGTGGGGCTTTGTCGTTCCCGGGGGTCGTCCGTGCTGCCTACGGGACCGGCGCGGCGAGGCCGAACGCCACCGGATCGGTCTGCAGCAGCGGGGTCAGCCCGTGGCGGGGGCCGCTGATCCCGGCGGCCTGGGCGAGAGTTCCACTGATGATCGCTATCCGAGGACGAACGCTTCCAGATGCACCCGGTGCCACCCGGTGGGGGTCGGGTGGCACCGGTTTTCCCCATCGCCGAACCCACCCTCAGGCGGCCTCGGACACCCCGGCATCGGAGTCGACCCGGACACCCCGAGTCTCGTTCGTGGTCGCCGCCGCGGCCACCACGGACTCGGTGGGCTCCGGCAATCCGATCGACGGCTGGTGCCCGCGGAAGTTGCGGAGCCACCAGCCCCAGTCCTCCGGCACCAGTGCGAACGGATTGTCGTAGCCCAGCTCTCGGGCCGTCCACACCGGCCAGTGCGGATTGGCCAGCGCCGGACGGCCGAGGAACACCATGTCGATCAGCTCGTCCTTGATGACGGAGTCGGCCGCCTCCGGGCGCCCCAGGTTCCAGCTGGCCGCGACGGGGATGCCGACCTCGCGGCGCACCCGGTTGGCCCGCTCGACCATGAAACCCGGGTCGTTGAACGGATTCGACTGCATCGCATCCGTGTTGAAACCCAGACTCAGGTCGGCCAGGTCCAGACCGTGTTCCTTCATCCAGCCGATCGCCACCACCGCGTCGTCGAACCGGGCTCCGTCCGGGTGCAGGTCGTCCGACCCGAGACGCATGGTGAGCGGGTATTCCTCCGGCCAGACCTCGCGGACGGCGTCCAGCGCCTCTAGGTGGAAGCGGGTGCGGTTCTCCAACGACCCGCCGTATTCATCGGTGCGCTGGTTGGCCAGCGGCGAGAAGAACTCGGCTCCGAGATAACCGTGCGCGTAGTGCATCTCCAGCCACTTGAAGCCGACTTCGGCGGCCCACCGAGCGGACTGCGCGTACGCCGCGTAAAGCTCGTGAATCTCCTCGACGGTGAGTTCCTTCGGCGTGTACGGCAGGTCGCCGCCGTAGGCGATGGCCGACGGCGCCACGGTCTGCCAGCCGTTCGGATGCTCCGGCGGCAACATGTACCCGCCCTCCCAGGGAGTGACGACACTGCCCTTGCGGCCGGTGTGTCCGAGCTGGATCGCCGGGACGCCCCCCAGCTCAGTGATCAGCGAGCACACCCGGGCCAGACCCTCGAGCTGGCTCTCGTCGTAGATACCGCCGCAACTGACGGTGGTGCGGCCGTCCGGGGTGATGGCCAGCTGCTCAGGGAAAATCAGGCCGAACCCGCCGGCGGCCCGGGCCCCCAGGTAGGAGACGTGGTAGTCGTCCATCCGCCCGTCGACCGAGCGGTACATCGTCATGGGCGACATCGCGATGCGGTTCCGCACCGTGACGCCCTTCAGCGTGAACGGGGTGAACAGGTTGGGCACGGTGAGCTCCCGGGTCTGATCGAGCGGACGGCGACAAGGGAAGCCACGGTGATTCCACTGACTCGTATCCCAGCAGCGCCGCGCGCACCTGCGGTTTCCGGCCGGTGCCGCACCGGTAACCGCCTGCTCACAGACAGATGGAAGACCGTGCGTCTCGCGGAACGACGGCGCAACAGCGCATGCCGGCGGCGGCGAGCGGGGTCGGCCGATCCACGGGAGAGCGCCGCCGATCAGCGCCGCAGCACCACCGGAATGTCACTGAAGCCCCCGTCGTGTGACATTCGGCTGCGACAGTTGTCCTTGTGGTCAACTCTCAGCGGGTGGCCGCCTCCGAGGCGATCGCCGTGGCCACGTCCCGCGGATAGGTCTGCCGGGCGACCACGAGCAGCAGCAACCCGGCGATCACCAGCAGCACGAGCCCGAGGATGAGGGCGTTGGTCAGCCCCTCGGCGCCCCCGCCCTGCTCGCGGTTCGGGTCGGCGCCGATCGGGCTGAGGGCCACCGAGAGCCAGCCGAAGACCAGCGGCGCGGACGACTTGCCGAGGGTCTGCAGGAACGTCCGGACGCTCTCGGCCCGTCCCCACAGCCGCGAATGCATGATGTCGAGCCGCCCGGCGTCCAGCGGCGGGTTCACCGCGCCCATCCCGATCCCGCCGATGAGGATGATCGGGAACCCGACGAGGAACGCGGGGATCAACAGACCGGGCGCGGCGAAGGCCACCGCGAACAGGCAGGCCAGCCCGCCGACCACCGGGCGGGCCCAGATCTTGCCGCGGGCCACCAGGCGGTCCGACAACGGTCCGGCGATCAGCGTGCCGATGACCACGACGACGCCGACGAAGGTCAGCAGGAACGTGGCCGCGCCCTGGCCGAGGTCGTAGCGGCCGCGCAGGAATACCACGATGAACGCCTGCAACCCGGCGACGTAGTAGTAGACCAGCGCGGAAGCGATGATCATCAGGACGTTCGTGCGGATCGTCAGGACGTACTTGATCGCGGTCCACAGCGGCCAGCGCGTCGGGTCCTCCCGCAGCACCTGGTCGCCATAGGGCTTGGTCCCGCTGCGGGCGACCAGGCTGGTCAGCGCGGAGTCGTGCTGGACGCCCTCCACCGCGGCGGCCACGCTGTCCTGCCGGCGGGCCGGTTCCGGAACCATCCGCAGCAGCCCCCAGGCGACCAGCGGACCGAGGACGACGAGCACGAGGAACGAGGCCCGCCAGGTGAACCAGGCCGCGACCTGACCGGCGACGACGAGAGCGATGGACGCACCGACGAACTCGCCCGTCAGGATCAAGCCGTAGATGCGGCCGCGGTCTCCGCTGCCGAAGATGTCGCCGATGAGCGAGGCCACCACTGGGGTGGCGGCACCGATCCCCGCGCCCAACGCCAGTTGGGCGATGAGCAGCACGGTGAACGACGGGGCCAGCCCGGCCAGCAGCACGCTGGCCGACCAGGACACGAGACAGATGGCCAGCAGCCGGATCCGGGACGTCCGG
This sequence comes from Nakamurella flava, assembly GCF_005298075.1. Taxonomy (NCBI): domain Bacteria; kingdom Bacillati; phylum Actinomycetota; class Actinomycetes; order Nakamurellales; family Nakamurellaceae; genus Nakamurella; species Nakamurella flava. The sequence goes on along the minus strand of NZ_SZZH01000007.1, from coordinate 42,245 downwards.
TCGGCCAGCACCCCGAACGGGAGCGTCGTCGCCGCCCCCAGCAGGCTGGCCGCCGTGATGAGCAGACCGACCTGCGCGTTGTCGATCCGCAGGTCGTGCTTCAACTCCGGCGCGACCGCACCGACGATGGTCTGGTAGCCGGCGGCCAAGCCAAGAGTGGCCGAGAGCAGGGCGACGACGAGGAGCTGGTGGCGACCACCGGCCTGCGCGATCAGCCGGGCGTACCAGCCCGAACCGTCCTGCGCCGCAGGCGCACCCGCACCCGGCCCGGTCTCCTGCGCCACGTACGCTCCCCCGTCACCGGGACGCCCCACCTGGCCGCGATCCCACCCGTCGTTCCCGACGAAGGGTACGGCCCGGCGACGGGGGCACAGCCGGCCCGCCGATCCCGGTGGCGCTATCGGGCCGGGACGAGTCGATCACCGTGCACCAGCGAACCGGCCTGCTTGAACTGCCGCAGCGCCGGCGCGGTCTCGTACCCCGTCACCCCGGGCATGGCGGCGAGCGCGCCGGTCACGAATCCGTAGATGCCGGTGACGTCCTCAGTCAGCACGGACGCGACCAGATTGGTGGGTCCGGTGATGGCCGCGGCGAACGGGACCGCCGGATGCGCGGCCAGGGCGCTGCCGGTCTCCGCCAGCCTGCCGGGCTGCACGGACAACCACAGCAGGACGGACTGCTGACCGCTGAGCACCCGCGCGACGTCCACGTCCAGGTAGGCCACTCCGGAGGCGAGCAGGGCATCGAGCCGCCGCGAGATGCGATGTGCCGGCTGCCCGGTCAACCGGGCCAGTGTGGACACCGGGGCCCGCCCGTCGATCTGCAGATGCGGCAGCAGCGCGCGGTCCTCGTCGGTCAGCGGACCGGGGTCGCGGCCCGGCTCCCGGGACGGCCGGGTGTCCCCCATCGCCGCTTCCTGCTCGGCGGTCAGCACCGAGCGCAGGCCCGCCCAGTCGGCCGCACCCCCGCCGACGAAGGTGTGCAGCACCGCGGCGGACGAGACGTCCAGCACGGGTGCGGCTTTCGGCAGCATCCGCGTGAGCAGGTCGCTGGCGTCGGCCTCGTTCAACGCGCGCAGGTTGAAGACCACCTCCCAGCCAGCGGAGTAGACGGTCACCCAGGCCACGTCGTCCCGGCGGGCCAGCGCCTGCGCGATGCCGACGGCCCCCTCGGGACGGCACCGCACCCGCACCGTCCAGACGGTGACGCCCATCGCCCGCGGGTCGACGGCCATCGTCACCCGCAGCAGACCGTCGCGGCGCAGCCGACGGTAACGGCGGGCGACCGTCTGCTCGGCCACCCCCAGCACGGCGCCGATCGCACTGAACGGAGCCCGCGGAGCGATCTGGACGCAGCGCACGATCTGCGCGTCCATGGCGTCCAGCGTGGAGGAAGTGGACAGGGATGCACCGCTCATGACGGAAATCTACGTCTCGCCCGGCGCGGTGACGGATATCAAGGGCGCCGGACGCAGGCTCGAAGACGTCCTCGTTTCCGATCAAGGAGTCCCGATGAACCGCACCTGGTGGACCCTGGCGGTGGTTTGCGCCGCCACCTTCATGCTGCTGCTCGACGTCACGATCGTCGTGGTGGCCCTGCCGGACATCCAACGTGACCTGCAGGCCAGCTTCGGCCAACTGCAATGGGTCACCGACGCCTACGCCCTCGCCCTGGCGTCCCTGCTGCTGACCGCCGGGTCCCTGGCCGACCGGTTCGGCCGGCGGCTGCTCTTCGCCGTCGGACTGGCCGTGTTCACGGTCGGCTCGGCCCTGTGTGCGGCCGCGCCCGACGCCGGCACCCTCATCGCCGCCCGCGGCCTGCAGGGCGTCGGCGGGGCGATCCTGTTCGCCACCTCGCTCGCCCTGCTCGCCACCACCTTCCGGGGTCGCGACCGGGGTGTCGCCTTCGGCGTGTGGGGCGCAGTCACCGGTGTCTCGACCGCGCTGGGCCCGATCCTGGGGGGTCTGCTGACCAGCGGCCTGTCCTGGCGGTGGATCTTCCTGGTCAACCTGCCGATCGGTGCGGTCGCGCTGGTCGTCGCCCTCCGATTGGTTGCCGAATCGCGGTCGCCGCACCCGCGGCGCCTGGACCTGCCGGGCATGCTGACGTTCAGCCTGGGGCTGTTCGCCCTGGTCTACGGCCTGACCACGGCCGGCGGCTCGTCCTGGTCCGACACCACCGCGGTGGTCTCGTTCGTCGTCGCCGCGGTGCTGCTCGGGGCGTTCGTCATCGTCGAGATGCGGACCGCCGAGCCGATGTTCGACCTGCGACTGCTGCGCATCCCGACGTTCCTGGGCGGTTCCGTGGCCGCGTTCGCCATGAACGGGTCGCTGTTCGCGATGCTGCTCTACCTCGTCCTGTACCTGCAGAACGATCTCGGCTACACCGCGCTGGAGACCGGGGTGCGGTTGCTGCTGCTGTCCGGGTCGACGCTGCTCGTCGCGATCGTCGCCGGCCGGCTGTCGGCCCACGTGCCGACCCGGTGGCTGATCGGACCCGGCCTGGTGATCGTCGGACTGGGCCTGCTGCTGATGTCCGGGCTGGACGCCGACTCGACCTGGACGCACCTCGTTCCCGGTCTCATCGTCGCCGGGGTCGGCAGCGGGTTGGTGAACGCGCCGCTGGCCTCCACCGCGGTCGGGGTGGTCCCGGTCCACCAGGCCGGCATGGCGTCCGGAGTCAACAACACGTTCCGACAGGTCGGCATCGCGGTCGGCATCGCCATCTACGGGTCGATCTTCAGTGCCCGGCTCGCCTCGTCCGAGGCCGGCGGATCGGCGACCGGCCGGCCCGCCGCGTTCGCCGACGCCCTCGACACGCTGCTGATCGTCAGCGCGGCGGTGGCCGTGGTGGGCGGGGTCTGCGCCCTGCTCACCATCCGTCACCGGGACTTCGTTGCCCACAGCCCGGCCCAGTCGCCGTCAAGCCCGACACCTGCCGTCGAGGCCCCGTCCGCGTGACACCGCCCCGGAACGCCCCTTCGGGTCAGCCCGGGGACGGGTCCGTCCGTCCGACGCTCAGCTCCCGCGGAGCGTCGAACTGGGGCACCACCGCGGCGAGGAGCCGGCCGATGCGCTGGTTCGGGGTCTCGTCCGGGGTCTGCGGGACCGACATGCCCTCGGTGAGGAAGGTGGCGATGTCGCGGAGCTTGCGGTTGGCGTGGGAGGAATGCCACCGCAGGACAGCGAAGGCGTCATCGGCGGACAGCCCCTGCACGACCATCAGCGCGCCCTTGGCCTGTTCGATGACGGCCCGGGTGGCGGCCGACTTCTCCACCGCGTCCTGAATCTCCTCCGCGAGCGCCCGTCGGCCGGCGTCGGTGATGTCGACGAAGTACCCGAAGACCCGACGCACCCGACCATCCGCGTCCAGCTCGCCCCGCCCGATGGTCACCACGGTCCGGACCTGCTGCTGCGAGGTGATGATCCGATGACGGCAGCAGAACGGCTGTCCGGTCTCCAGCACCGCGGCCAGCACCTCGTCGGTGTGGGGCCGGTCCTGCGGGTGCTTGTGCGACACGAAGATCTCGGTGGTCGGCACGATCTCGCCGGGTTCGAAACCGTGCATCTGGAACAGACTGGCCGACCACGACCAGGCCCCGGACGGCACGTCGTACTCGAACCATCCCAGCGGTTCCGCGGTGCCACCGGCCATGGCCGCCAACACCGGTTCCAACTGGTTGCCCATCGACGCTCCTGTCATTGCCTGCTGCCAAGGAGCATTGTCCCCCGAAATCCCGGCATGGCGATCCGTGCTCAGGCACGAGTGGGCGACTGCCGTCGCTGCGGCTGCTGCCGGGTCGCTGGTCCTCCAGGACCTCAGCTCAAGGACCGTTCGAGCCGAGCGCCTCACTCGTCGACGCTTTCGACGTGGAAGTAGGCGACGTCCCTGGCTCCCTCGGTGACCACGACAACGGTCCCCGGGACGACTTCCGTCTCAACGGCAGCTGCCACGAGCCATCCTGCCCTGGCCGGGCTGCGCCAGACGGTGCGGTCGTCCGCGTCGATCAAGAACGACGCCGATCCAGTACGCCAGGTCGCCGGCGGTACGTGAGCAATGGACGCGTAGACGGTTCCAGCCGGCGTCGGTGGCGGTCCGGACCGACGTCCGCCCTGCTCGGTGGTCAACCAGATTAGCGTGCCTCGGAACGGGAGCAGGTGCTCATCGACGCGCACCCACCGAGTCTGGCAGGCAGTGCGGCGGCCGGGTACACCTCGACCACCCACGAGGTCGGTCAGAGCTGCCGCATCCGCTCACGGGTGAGCGGCAGCCTTGACCGACCCCGGGACGGGTCCGGATTCAGCGGGTCAGGCGCAGGGGCTGCGCCAGCCGGGACAGCTTGTCCGGGTTGCGGACGAAGAGCACCTGCGTGATGCGTCCGTCCACGACGACGACCTGGGTCACGGAATCGAGTTCGCCGTTCAGATGCACGATCCAGCTCGGGGCTCCGTTGACGTCCGCGGCGTCGACGCGGACGTCGGCCGGGAACTTGGCCAGCACCCCGAGCAGGAAGCGGGCCACGTCGTCGGCGCCACGGACCGGACGGCGGGCGGCGGACTTCTTGCCGCCGCCGTCGGACAGCAACACCACGTCCGGGGCGAGGACGTCCATCAGGCCCTGGATGTCCCCGGACGTCAACGCGGCCAGGAATTTCTCCATCGCCGTGGACACCTCGTCGGCGGCCGCGGGGAACCGGGGTCGCCTCGCCTGCACGTGGGACTTGGCCCGGTGCGCGATCTGCCGGACCGCCGCCGGCGTCCGGTCGACCGCCACGGCGATCTCGTCGGTGTCGAAACCGAACACCTCGCGCAGCAGGAACACCGCGCGTTCCCGGGGCGAGAGGGTCTCCAGCACCACCATCACCGCGAGCGACACCGAGTCGGCCAGCACCACGTCGTCGGCGACATCCGCGGTCGTGCAGAGCGGTTCGGGCAGCCACGGCCCGACGTAGTCCTCCCGTCGTCGGGCCAGGGTGCGCAGCCGGTTCAGCGCGAGCCGGGTGGTGATGCGGACGAGATAGGCCCGGGGATGGGTGATCTCATCCGGCTTGTCGGCCTCATCGGAACGTGGGGCCGCCCAGCGCAGCCAGACTTCCTGCACGACGTCCTCGGCGTCGGCGGCCGAGCCGAGCATCTCGTAGGCCACGGTGAACAGCAGCGCGCGATGCTCGGCGAAGACCGCCGTCGGGTCGGTCACCGGCCGGGCACCCGACAGGCGGCGGTGTAGCCCTGGGCGACCAGGCCGAGGGCGTCGTTGAACCGGGACCGCTGGTTCTCCACGGCCACCATCATCGTCAGTTCCACCAGCGCCGCATCCCCGATCCGACCGCGCAGGGCCGCCACCATCTCATCGGTGGTCGTCGGCGGGGTCGCGGTCATCGCCTCGGCGTACTCGATGACCTGCTGGTCGAGCGTGGTCAGCCGGTCGCTGTCCCGCCAGCGACCGACGTCCCGCAACGTGGCCTCGTCCAGGCCCGCGTTCAGAGCCAGGTGATAGCCGTAGTCGACACACCAGCTGCACCCGACCTGCGCGGCGGCGGCCAGTTCGGCCAGGTGCTTGAGCCGGGCGTCGGCCGCGTGCCAGCGGGCCACCCCTCGTTCGAAGGAACCCATCGTCCACAGCAGCCGGCGGTGGTGGCTCATCGCGAACGCCACGTCCATCGGCTGCCCGCCCATCCGCCGCCCCACCCAGGCCAGGATCCGGCCGAACAGGCCGGGCGGCTGGGCGATCGGCACCCGGGCCAGCGCCTCCCGCGCGGCCTGCTCGATGCCCGGGCCCGGGTCCAGCTGCGTGCTCATGGTGTCCTCCTCGACGGCGGACGACCCCACTGGTCGACCCGCACGCCCCTTCAGACACCGGCCGACCGTCAGGAGTGACAGCCCGCGCAGCAAAACCCGCCCGGGTCGGTAAAGAATGCCGCTCTCGTCGACGGACAGCGGCAGGCTTTACCGACCCGGGGGCGAGGGGGGCGTGCGGGAGAGCCTGCGCCAGATCCACGACGCGGGCACCTGCCGACCGGTGACGACGTACTCGCGGGTCGCCTCGACGGCGAGGGTGCCCTCCAGTTCGCGGCGTTCCACGGCGTGCCCGGCAAACAGCAGCTCGTCGCCGGCCTGCAGGACGACGTCGTCACCGGGCGCCAGGATGACCTCGCCCGACCGTTCGCCGGCCCGGCGGGCACCCCGGGGGGCGCCGGACCGGCCGCGGACCAGGATCAATGGGACCACCGGCAGGCGGGCGTCCCGGTCGTCCGGGTCGCGGAGGAGCTGGCCGAGCCGGGCCGTCCCGGAGTCGAGCCATTCGGTCAGCGCGGGCGCCCCGTCGGGGGTGAGCCGGACGGGCCACAGGGCGGGCAGGTGCCGGCCGCAGTCGGTGGTCAGCCGGTCGATCAAGGCCTCCGACCAGGCGTTGTCGTGGCCGGGCACCTCCTGCAGGAACCGCCACAGCAGCGGGGTGGACAGCTGCGCGTACACCTCGTGGGCCACCGTCTCGGCCGGGACGAGCAACGAATCCAGGTCCATCGCCGCGTACAGCGGGGCGTTGGCCGGCCGGTTCTGGCGACCGGCCAGGAACAGGTGCGGGTTGATCGAACGGGCGGCGGCCAGCATCCATAGGTTGGTGGTGTCGTTGTCGGTCCCGGCGACGAAGCCGACGGCGTTGGGCAGATCGGCCTCGGCGAGGACGTCGGGCTCCGAACCGTCGCCGTGCACGATCTCCGTCGACCCCGGGCCCGGGGCGGGATGCCCCGGATCCTGGCCCCGGTTCTTGCGCGGTTCGATGACGGTGACCTCCAACCCCTCCGCCGTGAGGTCGATCGTCATCTCCCGCCCGAACCGGCCGTAGCCGCAGATGATCCAGCGACCGGAGGTGGGCGGGCTCGACCGCGCCGGCAGCGGGGCCCCCGGGCCGGCCTGCAACCAGGTGATCAGCTGGAACGTCGCCGGGGCCCGCAACGCCACCCGCAGGTGGTCGCCGAACCGGTCGAACGGGTTGATGATCGAGGCCCGCCCGAAGCTCTGGATCCGCCGGCCGACCGCCCGCGACGTCGTCCGGGCGACCACCGGGATGTCCGGTCGCAGCAGCGTCGCGGCCATCGTGACGGCCAGGTTGACCTCGTCGTCGTCGGTCAGCGCGACCACCCCGACGCAGTAGGGCGAGTCCAGACCCGCCCGGGCCAACTGCTGCGGGTCGGCGACGTCACCGGCCAGGCCGGGGATCTCCTGGTGGAACGAGGACAGGTCGAGGGCGTCGATCCGTTCCTGCTCGGCGTCGAGGACGACGAACTGCTGGCCGAGGTCGTCCAGCGATCGGCCGAGCAGCTCACCGGCGCGCCCGAATCCGGCGACCAGCAGGAACGGCTCGCGCAGCCGGGCGACTTCCCGCCCGAACCGTTGCCGGGCCAGCGCGGCCCGGAACGAGCGGTCCTGCAGCAGGGACAGCAGGGTGCCGATGGCGTAGGCCCATCCGACGACGGACAGGTAGATCACGAAGGTGACCCACATCCGCTGCGCGGTGGTGAACGGCACCGGCAGCTCGCCGAAACCGATGGTGGTGGCCGTGTAACTGACCACGTAGAACGCGTCGAACGGCGTCAGTCGCTGCGGCTGCCCGGTGGTCGGGTCGACCCCCGGCATGAAGGCGAGGCCGACCACGCTGACGGTGAAGATGACGATGAGCGTGATGAGCGGCGCCCGCATCCGCCGGAGCACCAGGAAGATCGCGGCCTGCTGTTCGGGTCCCGACGCCAGGGGGCGGGTGACCCGCCCGGGTGGCTGGTCGGCCGCCCACAGCTGCCGCCAGAACACCCGCAGCGGGTTGCTGGTGGGGGCCGTGGAACGGCCCGGCCGGCCGCGTCGGGAGGACGCCGGGGTCCGCTCGCCCCGGCCGGGGGGATCGGTCACCGCCGGTGGTAGCCGACCGTCTCGGTGACCAGCAGCACGACCGACACCAGGTTGGCCAGCAGTGCGCCGCCGGACAGCGACACGATGCTCGCGGTCTCCGCCGCGGTCAGCGCGCCGCCGTCATGGGCGATGACCCAGTAGACGCCGGCGGCGATCAACTGCAGGTCGGCGACCAGGCTGGTGGCCAGGTGGACGGCCCCGAGCTGGGTGCGGTCACCGAACTTCAGCACGGTGGCGATGAGGCTGACCGTGAGCGCGGCGAACAGCTCGTAGACGTTGTGGAGCTCGGGATTGCTGATGTCGCCGATGAAGAAGCCCAGGTTCAACGCCGCGGCGAGCAGCACGAAGAACCCGAAGATGACCTTCTCGAGGTTCATCGATCCCCTGTCCCCGACCGGATGCCCTGACGGCTGTCAGCAGCATCGTCCCCGGCCGGGCGCGATCGGGCACCGCGACGCGCCGCCGGCCACGGCCGGCGGACGCGGTCGGCGGCTCAGCGCTGCAGGATGCGCCCCGGTCGCTGCTGTTCGCCCTGCTGGGCGCCGAGGACGAGCAACACCGCGGTGATGACGGGCGTGACCCACTGGGCGATGCGTAGCTGCTGCAGCACCTTGGTCGCGTCGGGCGGGGTGTCGGAGGCGGGCAGCACGCCGCCGTCGGCCGGGAACGGCGACTGGGCCGCGACCTTCGCCCCGAGCGCGCCGCTGTAGGCGGTGCTCGCCAGGGCCACGCCGGTGAGGGCGGCCTTGACCACGGTGTTGCCGCGGGCCTCGCCCTGGTGGCCCAGGCGTTTGCGGTTGCCGACGATGAGGCCGATCCCGCCGACGAGGTGGGCGCCGATCGAGACGGCGTTCACCGGGGCCCACCGGGCCCACCCGGCGGCGGCGACCGGGGCGCGTTCTGTGCGGTCGCTGACGTGGTTGGCCGCCCCGTTCAGGCCGATGGCGCCCATCAGCGAGCCGCCGAACCAGGAGGCGAGGCCGACGTCGTGCAGGCTGCGGACGAGGAGATTGCTGCTGCTCATGGGAGCTCCCGAGGGGGCGCGGTGCGGTGCCCGGGTTGGACTTCCGTAGTCGCGCCTGTACCGAACAGGACCCAGTGGGGACGGGGCTCAAACCCCGGCTGGACCCTTTCGGGTCGGGCCGGTCACCAGCTGTTCGGGAGGTTTCGGCCCGTCCGTTGCCGATGGGGTGGCCCATCCCCTTTCGATACAGCAACGAAACAACACTTTGACTCTTCAGAAATTTCTGAAAGCTGTGATACTCGTGCCCGCCTCCCCTGCGTCTCGCCAGTGCTTCCCCCAGCCGCGCCCGCTCCGAAAGGCACCCCATGACCCGATCCCTCCGGCCGCAGCACCGGCTCCGGCGCCTGCACCTGCTGACGGCCGGCCTCGCCGTGGCCGCGCTCTCGTTGACCGCCTGTTCCGTCGGCGGTGGCACCGACAGCTCGTCCAGCGCGACCGCCGCCGGCGCCTCCAGCGCCGCGCCCAGCGGGACCGTGCCCGGCAGCTCCTACATCGTGGCGACGACCGAACCCGGTGACCTCACCCCCGGCAAGCAGATCACCGCCTACGACCAGGACATGGCGATGTTCACCTCACTGACCGACGTCGCCACCGACGGCACGGTCACGATGGCCGCCGCGGAGTCGGTCGAGAGCCCCGACGCGACCAACTGGACCATCAAGCTCAAGCCGGGCTGGACGTTCCACAACGGCGAGCCGGTCACCGCGCAGTCGTACGTCGACGCCTGGAACGCCACCGCCTACGGCCCCAACGCGTGGCCGAACTCGGGCCAGCTGGCCGAGATCGTCGGCTACTCCGACCTCAACCCGACGTCGGGCGAGCCGACCACCAAGGAGATGTCGGGTCTGAAGGTCGTCGACGACACCACGTTCACCGTGCAGCTGTCGGCTCCCGACGGGCAGTTCCCGCTGCAGCTGAGCCAGGCCGTCACCGGCTTCTTCCCGATGCCCAAGGCCGCGTTCACCGACCTGGACGCCTACAACAAGCAGCCCATCGGCAACGGGCCCTACATGATCACCGGGCCGCACGCCGAGAACCAGGACATCGTCCTGAAGGCCTACGACAAGTACGCCGGCACCCCGGCCAAGACCGAAACCATCACCTTCAAGATCTACGCCGACACCACCACCGCGTACACCGACGCGCAGGCCGGCAACATCGACATCGTCGGCGTCGGCCCGGCCAAGATCGCCTCCGCCGCCACCGATTTCGGTGACCGGCTGTACGTCAACGACGCCCCCGGCATCGCCTTCCTCGGCCTGCCCACGTGGGACAGCCGGTACTCCGATGTCCGCGTGCGACAGGCGATCTCGATGGCCATCGACCGGGACGCGGTGAACCAGGCCATCTACGCCGGCCGCTACACCCCGGCCACCTCGTTCACCCCGCCGACCGAGCCGGGCACCCCCGAGGGCGTCTGCGGCGAGGCCTGCACCTACAACCCGGACAAGGCCAAGGAACTGCTCGCCGCGGCCGGCGGCTGGACCGGCGACATGGAGATCACCTACCCCGGCGGCTTCGGCCTGGACGACCTGTACAAGGCGTACGCCAACCAGATCCGCAAGAACCTCGGCATCGAGAACGTCACCACCAAGGCGACCACCGACTTCGCCGAGTTCGCCCAGCTGCGCGGCGACGCCAAGCTGAACGGCCCGTACTTCTCCCGCTGGGGCGCCCTGTACCCGAGCCAGCAGAACACCCTCAAGGCGTTCTTCGTGCCCGGCGGCGGCGGTGGGTGCACCAACTGTTCGGCCCTGCAGCCGCAGGAGGTCCAGGACCTCATCGCCAAGGCCGACGGCCAGGTCGATCAGGCCAAGGCCATCGACTACTACCAGCAGGCCCAGAAGGCCCTGGCCGAGCAGCTGCCCATCGTCCCGATGTTCTACGAGAAGTACATGTTCGTGACCAGCGAGAAGGTCACCGCCCTGCCGTCCTCGCAGGGTTCGCCGATCTGGTCGCAGGTCACCGTCGCGTGACGGTCGCACCCCCCGAGCTCCCGCCCGCCGGTGTTCCCACGCCGGCGGGCGGGTCGGCCCCCGCCCGCCGCCGCTCGATCGTGAGCGGGCGGCTGCTGGCCCACATCGCCCGCCGGCTGCTCGAGCTGGTGATCGTGCTGCTCGGCGTGACCTTCCTGATCTACGCGATGGTGTTCGCCCTGCGGGGAGACCCCATCGCCTCGCTCGCCGGCGACCGGCCGTTGCCGGCGAACGTCATCGCCACCCTGCGGGCCCGGTACCACCTGGACGACCCGCTGTGGCAGCAGTACCTGCACTACCTGGGCGGACTGCTGCAGGGCGACCTCGGCACCGACTTCACCGGTCGGCCGGTTAGCGAGAAGATGGCCTCCCGCTGGCCCATCACCATCGTGCTGGCCCTCACCGCCTGGGGCATCCAGCTCGTCATCGGCTGCGTCCTGGGCCTGATCGCGGGCCTGCGGCACGGTCGCACCGTCGACCGCGCCATCCTCTTCGGCACCATCGTGATCTCGTCGATCCCGATCTTCGTGATGGCCATCGCCGCCCAGTTCTTCCTCGGCCTGAAATGGGGCTGGCTCCCGATCGCCGGCACCACCGCCGGCTGGCCGGTCGCGTTCATCCTGCCCGCCGCCTGCCTGGCCGTCTTCGAGCTGGCCGCGGTCTCCCGGCTGATGCGCGGCGGCGTCGTCGACAGCCTGCAGTCCGATTACGTCCGCACCCTGCGGGCCAAGGGCCTGTCGTCCCGGCGGATCGTCGGGATCCACGTCCTGCGCAACGCCGGCATCCCCGTCGTCACCTACGCGGCCATCAACCTGGGCTTCCTGCTCGGCGGCGCGATCATCGTCGAGGGCATCTTCAACATGCCGGGGATCGGCGGGCTGATGTTCACCGCCATCCGCAACCACGAAGGCCCGACCGTCGTCAGCGTCGCCACCACCCTGATCCTGATCTTCCTGCTGCTCGGCGCGCTGGTCGACGTCATCAACTCCCTGCTCGACCCGAGGATCCGGCGTGACTGACCCCCTGCTCACCGCCCCGGCCCTGGTGCCGGAACCGGACGTCGCGGCCCGCCGCGGCCTGTGGCCCAGCCTGCGCGGGCGGGTGATGTTCTGGGTGTACGTCGCCGTGATCACGGTGCTGGCCCTCCTGTCTGTCCTCCCCGGCCCCATCGCCGCACTCTTCGGGGCGGGCGACCCGTACGCGTGCGACATCAGCGACAGCGCCGATCCACCCAGGGCCGGACACCCGTTCGGCACCGACCTGCAGGGCTGCGACATCTGGAGCAACGTCGTCTACGGCACCCGCACGTCCCTGTCGATCGGGCTGCTGACCACGGCGTTCGCGTTGGCCGTCGCCCTGGTCGTCGGGGTGCTCGCCGGCTACCGCGGCGGCTGGGTCGACGCCGTCCTCGGCCGCATCACCACCGTGTTCCTGGGCTTCCCGTTCATCCTCGGCGCGATCATCGTGCTGAACTCGGTCGGCACCCGCAGCGTGCTGGTGGTGTCCGCCGTCCTGGCCCTGTTCTCCTGGCCGGCGATGGCCCGGCTGGTCCGTAGCTCCGTCCGCCAGGTCCGGGACGCCGAGTACGTGCAGTGCGCGCGGGCCATGGGACTGACCACCGGTCGGATCCTGCGCTGCTACGTCCTGCCGAACACCATCGGGCCGGTCCTCGCCGTCGCCACGATCCTGGTCGGCGGCGTCATCGTGGCCGAGTCGACGCTGACGTTCCTCGGGGTCGGACTGCAGGCCCCGTCGATCAGCTGGGGCCTGCAACTGGCCTCCGCGCAGGCCCGGTTCCAGCAGTACCCGTCGATGCTGCTCTTCCCCGGCCTGTTCCTGTCGGTCACCGTCATCGCGATCATCGCCCTCGGCGACATGGTGCGCGACGCCCTCGACCCCCGTTCCCGCTGAACCGCCCCGGCTGACGAAGGACATCCCCCACCCCATGGTCACCACCACCGCCGCTGCCGACCCGGCCGCCGACTCCCCGCCACTGGCCGAAACCATCCGCGGCCTGGGCCCTCTCGTCCTGGACTGGGTCGACCTCCGTCGCCGGATGCTGCGCACCCCCGGGGTTCAGGTGGCCGTCCGGGTCGGTGACGAGCTGCTGATCAGCGGCGCCCTGGGCACCGCGGACGCCGAAGCCAGCCTGCCGCTGACCACCGCCCACCTGTTCCGCATCGCCTCGCATTCCAAGACGTTCGCCGCCACGACGGTCATGCGTCTGGTGGCCCGGGGCGAGTTGCGCCTGGACGACACCGTCGAGCAGCACCTGCCCGAGCTGGCCGGCACGCCGCTGGCCGACCGCACCGTCCGCGAACTCCTCGGCCACCAGGGCGGGGTCATCCGCGACGGCGACGACTGCGACTACTGGCAGCTGATGCGCCCGTTCCCGGACGCGGCCGCGCTGGGCGCCGAACTGCACCAGGACGATGCCGCCAGTTTCGACCGGAACCTGCACTTCAAGTACTCCAACTACGGCTACTCGCTGGTCGGCGCGGTCATCGAGCGCGTCACCGGCCGGCCGTTCGCCGACGCCGTGCGGGCCGAGATCCTCGACGTGCTCGACCTGCCCCGCGTGCACCCCGACCTCGGCGGGGCCGACGGGCCGGACCCGGGGGAACTGGCCGCCGGGCACTCACTGCTGCTCGACGGGGACGACCATCACTTCGTCCTGGACAACCCGGCCACCGGGGCGATGGCCGCGGCCACCGGGTTCGTCGCCTGCGCGGAGGACCTGTCCGCCTACGCCGCCGCCCACGTCATGGGCGACGAGCGGCTGCTCGACGACAGCGACAAACGGCTCATGCAGCGCACCGAGTCGATCGTCACCGTCGAGGGCACCGAACAGGGCCGCTACGGCCTCGGCCTGGAACTGCACACCGTGGGCGAGCGGAAGCTGGTCGGCCACAGCGGCGGCTTCCCCGGGTTCGTCACCCGCACGTTCGTCGACCCGCAGGACGGCCTGGTCGTGAGCGTGCTGACCAACGCCAGCCGGGGCCCGGCCCACGAACTGGCCGTCGGGATCGTCAAGCTCATCGACCTGGCCCGACGTACCCCCATCAATGACCCGAGCGACCCGGCCGACGACCCCGCCGGCCTGCCGCTGTGGACCGCCGCCGGGTTCGGACGGACCGTCGTCGCCCGGCTCGGTCGGCGGCTGATGTTGCTGCATCCCGACCAGGAGGATCCCACCGCCGACGCGATCGAGCTGACGGTCGAGGCTCCCGACCGGCTGCGGATGGCCGAACGACCGGGTTTCGGATCGGCCGGCGAACCGGTCCTCATCGCCCGGTCCGAGGGGGCCGACCCGGCCGCCGGGGCGGTCGACCACGTGCGGGTGGGCGGCATGACGACCTGGCCGGAGGCCGCCTTCCGGGCTCGCCGCCGCGAGCAAATGGGACGATCAGCCCGACCGGGCGCATCGGACCGGCTGACGGAGCCCGGTCCATGACCGGGTCGCAGGAGGGCGCACTCATGGTCGACGAGGAGCACGGCAGCACGCCGCCGGAGCCGCTCACCGAGGAGATGCGGGCGTTCATCGAAGATTTTGCCGAGAACTGGTACGACGGCGGTTACGGCCGCATGGAGGGCCGGGTGATGGCCTACCTGCTCGTCACGTCCGCCCCGCTGGTGTCGTCCGGGGAACTGGCCCAGGCCCTGGGGATCGCCACCGGTGCGGTGTCGATGGCCACCCGCAACATGGTCGCCCTCGGCTTCATCCGCCGACATCGCCTGCCCGGCGACCGTTCCCACTACTTCGCCGCCGACGACGACGTCTGGGGCGGGTTCCTGTCCGGGGAACGCCGCTGGGTGTTCCGCATGGAATCCGTCCTCGACCAGGCCGGAGACCGGTTGCCGCTCAACGCGCCGGCCCGGCACCGGGTGCTCGTGGCCCGCGAGTACATGCGCTGGCTCGGCACCTACAACGCGCAGATGTTGCGGGACTGGCGCCGCCACCTGCACTCCCACGTCCCGCCGCTCGTGGACACCGAGCCGGCACCGGCCGAGACGGAGAGATCGTCGTGACCGCCCCTCTGCTCAGCTTCCGTGACCTGACGATCGCGTTCCGCCGGGGGAAGACCTCGACCACCGTCGTGCACGGGGTCGACATCGACGTCGAACGCGGCGAGATCGTCGCCCTGGTGGGTGAATCCGGTTCCGGCAAGACCGTCACCGCGCTGTCCGCGGTGCGGTTGCTGCCGCCCACCGCCGTCGTCGACGGCCACATCCTGCTCGACGGGGTCGACCTGGTCGGGTTGGACGAGGCGGCCCTGCGCCGCATCCGGGGCAAGCGGATCGCGGTGATCTTCCAGGATCCGTCCGGAGCGCTGGACCCGGTGTTCACCGTCGGCGCGCAACTGGTGGAGACCGTGCGGGCGCATCACCCGGACCTGTCCGGGGCGGCGGCGAAGGAACGCGCCGTGGAACTCCTGGAGCTGGTCGGCATCCCGCAGCCCGCCCTGCGGGTCAAGGACTATCCGCACCAGTTCTCCGGTGGCCAGTGCCAACGGATCATGATCGCCATGGCGCTGGCCGGGGAACCCGACGTGCTCATCGCCGACGAACCCACCACCGCCCTCGACGTCACCGTGCAGCAGGAGATCCTCGACGTGGTCGTGGGTCTGCGTGAACGCCTCGGGATGACGGTGCTGCTCATCACCCACGACATGGGGGTGGTCGCCGACGTGGCCGACCGGGTCGTCGTGCTGCGGCACGGCCGGGTGGTGGAGCAGGCGCCGGCCACCCGGCTGTTCGCCGACCCCCAGGCCGACTACACCCGCATGCTGCTGGCCGCCGTTCCCCGCGTGGATAGTGAGAACACCGAGAGCACCGGGACCCAGGCCGCGGCCGGGACGCCGGTGCTCGAGATCGCCGACCTGGAAGTCACCTACACGACCCGCCGCCGCACGGTCCCCGCCGTCCGCGGCGTCGACCTCGGCATCGCGGCCGGCGAGATCGTCGGCCTGGTCGGTGAATCCGGCTCGGGCAAGAGCACCATCGGGCGGGCCGTCATCGGCCTGGCCCCGGTCACCGCCGGCCGCATCGTCCTCGGCGGCACCGATCTGCTCGGGTTGCGGGGGGCCGCCCTGCGCGCCGCCCGCCGCGGCATCGGCACCGTCTTCCAGAACCCGGCCGCCGCATTGAACCCCCGGTACACGGTCGGCCAGTCCATCGGCGAACCGTTGCTCGTCCACGAGGGCGTGCGGGGTCGGCGACTCGAGGAACGGGTCGGCGACCTGCTCGAGGCGGTGCGGTTGCCGGCGAACTGGGCGGCCCGCTACCCGCACGAGCTGTCCGGTGGACAGCGCCAACGGGTGGCCATCGCCCGGGCCGTCAGCCTGCGGCCCCGGCTGCTGCTGGCCGACGAGCCCACCTCGGCGCTGGACGTGTCCGTGCAGGCCACCGTGCTGGAGCTGCTGGCCGACCTGCAGGACCAGTTCGCCTTCGGGTGCCTGTTCATCACCCACGACCTCGCCGTCGTCGACCAGCTCTGCGACCGCGTCGTCGTGCTGCATCAGGGGCGGATCGTCGAGCAGGGCACCCGCGACGAGATCCTGCGCCACCCGACCGACTCCTACACCCGGACCCTGCTGGCCTCGGCCCCGGTGGCCGACCCGGCCGTGCAGCGCGAACGGCGGGCGGCCCGGCGGCCGGCGGCGATCCCGGCCTGACTTCGTCCCCAGGGGCCGTCCGTACGGTGGAGATCATGCGACGGACGGACGGCACCGCGCGGCGGTGGGCCGTCGTGGCCGCCGTCCTGGCCGTCCTGGTGGCCATCCCGGTCGTGTCGGGCGTGTGGCCGGCCACCGACCAGGCCGACCGGTCCGCCGCGCAGCTGCGCGAGGCCGCCCTGGCCAGCGTCGACGTCCCGTTCTCCGGGGCCGCCGAATCCGTCGGCACCCTCGCCCTCCCGGCCGCCGACGAACTCGACGCCGCCACCGCCCAGGCCGACTCGGCCACCGTCGCCGACCTCCTCAGCTCGCGCACCACGATGCGGGTGTGGTGGCGGTCCGGTGACGAGCACCGGGTCGACGTGCTCACCAGCACCGGCGAGACCGACACGTACACCGACGCCGCCGGCCGTTGGGTGTGGGAGTACGAGGACAACCGGGCCACCCGCACCGACTCGGGCGGGTCCGGCCTGGACATCCCCACCGCCCCCGACCTGCTGCCCGGCACCCTGGGCCGCCGCCTGCTGTCCGAAGCCGACCCGTCCGAGCTCAGCCGCACCGGAGCCGCCCGGATCGCCGGGCGCACCGGGTTGGGCATCAGCATCACCCCCGCCGCCGAGGTGTCCTCGGTCGCCCGGGTCGACGTGTGGGTCGACGCCGACACCGGGCTCCCGCTGGGCGTCCAGGTCGTCGGCCGCGACACGGATCTGCCGGCGCTCGACACCCGGCTCACCGCAGTCGATCTCGCGGTCCCGACGACCGACATCACCACGTTCCGCCCCCCGGCCACCGCCCGGGTCCGCACCGGCGGGACCTCCGAGGTGCTGTCCGAGGCGGCCCGGCGGCTGCCGCTGATCGACCTCCCCGACACGCTGGCCGGGCTGCCCCGGCGCGCCGACGCCGACACCCCGGACACCGTCGCCCTCTACGGCCGGGGGGTCACGGCGCTGGCCGTCGTGCCGCTCCCCGGCGGCCTGGCCCGTGATCTGTCGCGCGCCGCCGACCTCGACCCGACGACGATCCGCGACGACCTCGGCGTCCGCCTGGCCACCGGCCCGCTCGGCTATCTGCTCACCTCCGACGTCCGCGGCCGCGGCTCCTACCTGGTGACCGGCACCGTCACCGTCGACGGGCTGGCCGTCGCCGCGGGCGAACTCCCCGGGCTGCGGGCCGCCTCGTGACGCCCGTGATCCGGACCCGCGGGGTCACCAAGCGGTTCGGGCGGGTCACCGCCGTCGACGACATCGACCTCGACGTGCAGCCCGGCGAGATCTACGGGTTCCTCGGCGCCAACGGCTCGGGCAAGACGACCACCGTGCGCATGCTGCTCGGCCTGGTGCTGCCCACCGCCGGCGAGGTCGAGGTGCTGGGCGAGCGGATGCCGCGCGGCGGCCGCCGGGTCCTCCCCCGCGTCGGGGCGCTCATCGAGGGCCCGGCCTTCTACGGGCACCTGCCCGGGGCCGAGAACCTCTCGCTGCTGGACGCCTCCGGCCCGAACGGCCCCCGTCGCACCCGACGGGCCCGCATCGCCGAGGTCCTGGAACAGGTCGGGCTGGCCGGAGTCGGGTCCCGCCCGGTGAAGGGCTACTCGCTGGGCATGCGGCAGCGGCTCGGGCTGGCCGGGGCGCTGCTGCGGCGGCCCGAGCTGCTGATCCTCGACGAACCGACCAACGGCCTGGACCCGCAGGGCATCGTCGAGATCCGCGACCTGCTGCTCGACCTGCACCGCACCGGCACCACCGTCTTCCTGTCCAGTCACCTGCTGGCCGAGGTCGAGCAGCTGGCCACCCGGGTCGGGGTGCTGTCCCGCGGGCGGCTCGTCCTGCAGGACACCTTCGCGACGCTGACCGCCCCGACCGGCGCCACCGTCATCAACAGCCCGGACCCGGACGCCGCCGTCCGGGTCCTGGGCGGCGCCGTGCTGTCCCGGGACGGGGAGCGGCTCGTCGTCCACGGCGAGCCCGACGCCGTCAACGCCCGCCTGGTGACCGCCCAGGTGCCGGTCGTCGAACTGGTGCGGCAGCGACCGACGCTGGAGGAGGTCGTGCTCGCCGCCGCCGGACCGAGCGCCGACCGGATCGACGGTTCCGGGGTCAACGCCGGCGGGCCCCGCCGCGGCGACCAGGCCAGGAGGGCAACCGGATGATCGTCGTCGAGCTCCGCAAGCTGTTCCGGCGCCCCCGCACCTGGGGAACCATCGTCGCGCTCAACGCACTACCCCTGATCGTGGCGATCCTGCTGGCCGTCACCAACCTGGCCCCCCGCCCCGGGCGGGGCCCGGCGTTCCTGTCCGCGGTGCTGACCAACGGCACCCTGTTCCCGTTGGCCGCGCTGGCCATCGTGCTGCCGCTGTTCCTGCCCATCGCCGTCGCCGTGGTGGCCGGCGAGTCGATCGCCGGCGAGGCCCAGGCGGGAACACTGCGCTACCTGCTGGCCCGGCCGGCCGGGCGGACCCGGCTGCTGGTCGCCAAACTCGTCGCCGTCCTGGTGTTCGTACTGGTCAGCGTGGTCCTGGTCGCCGGGGTCGGCTACCTCGCCGGGATCACCCTGTTCGACGTGCAACCGGTGGCCGGGACGTCGGTCTCCGGCACGACGCTGACCAGTGAGCAGATCGCCGTCCGCACCGCCCTGTCGATCGGGTACGTCACCGTCTCGATGTGCGGGGTGGCCGCGTTCGCGCTGTTCTTCTCGACGTTCACCGACTCCCCGCTGTCCGCGGCGCTGGGCGCGCTGGCCGTCCTGGTCGGCTCGTCGCTGCTGCTCACCCTGGACGCGGCCGACCCGATCGCCGCGTACCTGCCGACCCGCTACTGGCTGGCGTTCGTCGACCTGTTCCGTGACCCGATCCGCTGGACCGAGGTGGTCGACGGGCTCGTCCTGCAGGCCGTGTACGTCGGCGTGCTGCTGGCTGCGGCGTGGGCCAACTTCACCACCCGGGACGTCACCAGCTGAACCCGGCGGGCCCTACGATCGGCGGCCATGAACACCGCCGCCCTCCTCGGCTTCGCGGGCCTGTGCCTGCTGCTGGCTCTGACCCCGGGGCCCGACGTGCTCCTCGTCATCCGTCACAGCACCCGACGCCGGCGCGGGGGCATCGCGGTCGCGGTCGGCTCGGCCGCCGGGAGCATCGTCTGGGCCGCTCTGGTCGCCGGCGGGCTGGCGGCCCTGCTCGAGCAGTCCGCGGAGGCGTTCCGTCTCCTGCGGATCGTCGGCGGCTGCTATCTGCTCTACCTCGGGGTCCGGTCGCTGCTCGCCGCGCGACACACGTCCGCCGCACCGGTCGACGACCCATCCGCCGACGCCGCTCCGGCCCGGCCCGGCCGATCGCTGGTCGGGCCCTTCCTGGCCGGTTTCGGCTCCTGCCTACTGAACCCCAAGGTCGGCCTGTTCTTCCTGGCGGTGGTGCCGCAGTTCCTGCCGGACGGCGGGTCGGTCGTGCAGGCCGCCCTCGTCCTCGGCGTGATCGACGCGCTCGTCGCCCTGGCCTACCTGGCCGTGATCGCCGCCCTGACGACCCGGATCGTCGGACGGCTCCACCGCCCCCACGTGCAGCGACGCATCGAGGCCGGCTCCGGCGGGCTGCTCGCCCTGCTCGGGGCCGGCACCGTCGTCCAGGCGGCGACGGCCAGGACCTGACGGGCCCGACCGGGCCTCCCGGGGGTGACGGTCAGCCGGCCGCCTGCAGCCGCTGACAGTCGCCCGGACCCAGCGGCACCGGATCACCCGGAGCCAACTCGGCCAGCACCATCGCGCGGACGAGGGGGTCGCCGACGAGACCGCCGTGGTCGACCACCGCGTCCGCGCACACCGCCTGCACTTCGATGTTGACCGCGCCCTCCAGCACGGCCGAGTCCGGCGGGGTCACCACCTCGTCCTGGTCGGTCCAGATGGACACCCAGGTCGGGCCGGTCGGGGTCTCGTCGACGTTGAGCCGACGCAGCAGGTCGCTGTCCGGGGCCAGCTGCTGGCAGGCCAGCGGGCAGGCGCTGGTCACCAGGTCGGTCGCCGCGCCGGCCAGGTCGGTGCCGTGGTGCGGCGAGCCCAGCGTGATCACCCGACGGGCCGATGCGGCCCCGCCGGACGTGACCCACAGCCGGGCCACCACCCCGCCGGCCGAGTACCCGATGACGTCGACGGTCGTCGCGCCGGTGCGTTCCTTCGCCGCGTCCACCGCCCGCCCCAGGGCCGCCGACGCCTCGGTCAGGTCGCCGCGACCGTCCCCCGGCAGTGGGACCACGGCGGTGTCCCGGCCGGCGGCGGTCAGTTCCGCAGCCAATCCGGCCAGCGACCCGGTCGACCCGCCGTACCCGGGGACGAGCAACACCGGACCGGGCGCCGCCTGGTCGGTCGGCCGCCCCTCGTCCCGCACCGCGGGCACCACCAGAAGCACCCCGAGGGTCACCACGGCCACCGTCACCATGGCAAGGACGGCGATCAGCAGGCGACGGCGGGCGGGTGCGAGTCCGGAGAACACCCCTCCACTGTGCCGGGCCGCCGGGCCCACCCGCAGCGGCGGCCCGGTACCGGCGCAGGATGGCAGCACCCACCCGCCCTCTGGAGGTCCCGTGATCGTCGACTGCGCCGTCTACCGCGACGGGAGGCGCCGGCAGTCCGGGCCGATGCCGGTGGAGGAGATCGCGTCGCAGCGGGAGGTCGGCGACTTCGTCTGGCTCGGCACCATGGACCCGACCCCGCGGGAGCTGGACCAGATCCGGGCGGTGTTCGGCCTGCACGAACTGGCGGTCGAGGACGCGCAGGAGTTCCACCTGCGACCCAAGATCGAGCAGTTCGACGCGACCCGCGAATCCGGCGAACCGGTGCAGCTGATCATCCTGCGGACCGCCCGGTACGACGACGACCGGGAGGAGATCGACTTCGGCGAGATCAGCGTGTTCGTCGCCGACGACTTCGTCATCACCGTCCGGCAGGGCGCGGCCAGCGATCTGCGCGGCGCGCGGGCCCGCCTGGAACGCCGCCCGGAACTGCTGCGCACCGGCACCCAGGCGGTGGTGTGGGCGATCCTGGACACCGTCGTCGACGGATACGCCCCGGTGATCGCCGAGGTCGAGCGGGACATCGAACAGCTGGAGGCGACGGTGTTCTCGGGCGCCGTGGCCCCGACCGAGCGCATCTACCACCTGCGCCGCGAGGTCTCCGACTTCTACCGGGCCGTGCACCCGCTGCAGGCCGTGGTCACCACGGTGGAACGCTCCGAACCCGAACCGCTCGCCCCCTACCTGCGGGACGTCGCCGACAACCTGGCCCTGGTCAACGAGGAGGTCGCGGCTCAGCGCGATCTGCTCTCGACCGTGCTGCAGGCCAACATCGCGGTGATGTCGGCCGAGCAGACCGCGGTCGGCGTGCAGCAGAACGCGACCATCGAGACGCTCACCAAGCTGTCGACGATCTTCCTGCCGCTGACGTTCGTCACCGGGTTCTTCGGCCAGAACTTCGGCTGGCTCGTCGACCACATCGGCAGCGGCCAGTCGTTCTTCCTCTACGGCCTCGGCGCGCTGGTGCTGCCGTCGGTGGCGCTGCTGACGTGGTTCCGGATCACCGCACGCCGCCGCGCCCGGGCCGTCCCCACCCTGGCCGCGATCGTGCCGCCGTCCTGATCAGGACAGGCACTGGTCGGGGGACACCGCCGCGACCGAGGTCGGGGCGTCGGCGCCCGCCGTGCACCCGGCCACGGTGAACCGGTCACCGAGCCACCGGTAGAGCAACCAGACGGGATCCCCGGTGCCCTGGTCCTGGACGGCCAAGCCCAGCTGGCCGTCCAGGTCGACGATGGCGGCGCGGTCGGTGACCGACGGGAACGCGTCGTCGCCGGAGATGTTGCGCCACGCCCCGGTGTCGGTCAGGGCGAACGCCGACAGCAGCGCGCGGCCGTCGGACTGCACCCCCTGCACCGCACAGTGCGCCTGCCCGTCGCAGGCGAGCACCCCGCCGGGCGGGGTCGGGAAGCTGGCGCCGTAGGGCACGTTGATGACGCCGGCGACGGTCCCGTCGCTGCGGACCGACAGCAGCAGGGCCCGGCCGCCCGGGGACGAGACCAGGGCGGCGGACAGGCCGCCGGCGACGTCGCCGTGGGTGGCCAGCACCGTGCAGCTGTCGCAGTTGGCCAGTTGGACGTTGATCGCGGCGGTCGGGGCGGCGGGGTCCGGGACGGCGGTCGTGGCGGCCGGCGACTCGGCCGAATCCTGCGCGACGGTCGCGGTGGCCGGTGTGCTCGCCGGTGGCGGCGGCGCCTCCGACGCGGCGGACGTGGCCGAGCTCGGATCGGGGGCGACCGGCGAGTCGCCCCCGGGCACGGCCGCGGCGTCGGGCAGGTCCGGCACCGTGACGACCAGGGTGGGCCCGCTCGCGACGACCGCCGGCGTGCTCGACGGGGCGGCGGTGGCCACCACCGGGCTGGGGTCCGTGGCACCGTCGCTCGACGGGCCGGCGCCGTCCGCGGCGCTGCCGCAACCGGCCAGCAGGAGAGCCAGGGTCGCCGTCAGGACCACGCCGAGGCCCCCGGTGCGGCGTCGCGCCGGCCCCCGCCGCACCGCTGGTGATGTCGTCACCGTCAGTTCCTACACCGGGAGCCTTGGTCCGTCGGGCAGGACGGGCCGGGGCCGGCGGTGAACTCTGTCGTGCACCGGGGCCCGGATCGGTCAGGCGGGCACGCGGGCGGTGAACCGACGGCGGTACTCGGCCGGCGCGACCCCGAGGATCTTGCGGAAATGGTCGCGCAGCAGCACCGCCGACGAGAACCCGACCCGGGAGGCGATCTGCTCCACCGACAGGTCCGACTCCTCCAGCAGGGTGCGGGCGGCCAGCACCCGCTGCGAGGTCAGCCACTGGTACGGCGTGGTGCCCGTCTCGGCGACGAACCGGCGGGCGAACGTCCGCTCGCTCATGGCCGCCCGGCGGGCCAGCGTCGCCGCGCTGTGCGGTTCGTCGAGCCGCTCGGTGACCCAGGCCAGCAGCGGGGCGAGGCTGTCGGCCTGACATTCGGGCACCGGGCGGTCGATGTACTGGCGTTGGCCGCCGTCGCGCTGCGGGGGCACGACCATCCGCCGGGCGATGGCGATGGCCGCGGCCGACCCCAGTTCGCGACGGACCAGGTGCAAGGCGGCGTCGATCCCGGCCGACGTCCCGGCGCTGGTGACGATGGTGCCGTCGTCGACGAACAGCACGTCGGCGTCCAGGTTGACCTGGGGAAACGTCCGCTCCAGGTAGTCCGCGTGGTACCAGTGGCAGGCGGCGGTCCGCCCGTCGAGCAGGCCGGTCGCGGCCAGCACGGCCACCCCGGAACAGACGGTCAGGATGATGGCCCCACGCTCGTGGGCCCCGCGCAGCGCGTCCAGGACGGCCGGGCTGTACTCGGTCGCGGCGGTGGCGCAGACGACGATGAGGTCGACCTCGGCGAGCCGGTCGAGACCGTGCTGGGCGGTCAGATGGACGACGTCCGTGCCGGTGACCCGCAGGGGCCGCCCCAGTTGTTCGGAGACCGCAGAGAACTCGACGCGGGGCACGCCGGAAGCGGTGCGGTCGAGGCCGAACACCTCATGGGCCAGGCCGTACTCGAACATGCCGATGGGTTCGATGAGCAGGGCGGCGACGGACTGCAGAGCCATCCCGTCACGGTAATGGCAGTTTTCCTTCGACGCCTGTCTTTCATGCCACTGGTGGCAGGATCACCCTCAGCGCAGGATTTCTGCCATGACCGGATACCTCGCCCTCGCCGCCCTCCTCCTGCTGCTGTCCGTCCTGGACCTGGCCCTGCACCGGGCCCACCGCCGCACCGACGCCCTGCCCTCGGACGATCACCCCGACCGCGAACGGGTCGCCGCCGAGCTCGCCGCGATCCGCGCCCACACTGGCCCGGCGCGCCTGGTCGGCCTCCTCGCCGCGGCCGGTACCGCCACCCCGTGGCATCGGGCCCGCCTGGACGCCGACGAGGTCGATCTCGTCGGATGACCCCGACCTCGACGCCATCGACGGGACGCTTGTGCTGCGCTGCCGGGTCGGTAGCGCAGCACAAGCGTCCTGTCGATGGGTCTGCAGGCCGGGGATAGGGTCGGTCCCGCGATCAACGGCGGGCGAAGGAGATCCAGTGGCAGTGCGCATCCGGACGGTCCTGTCCACCCTCCCGTCCTACGCGCCCGGCCGGACGGTGCCCGGGGCGATCAAGCTGGCGTCCAACGAGTTGTCGTTCCCGACGCTGCCGGCCGTGAGCGAGGCCATCGCCGCGGCGGTCGGCGCCGACACCGGCACGGCCGGGATCAACCGCTACCCGGACAACGGGGCCGCCTCCCTGGTGGAGCTGCTCGCCGAGCAACTGGACGCCCCGGCCGACGCGGTGCTGACGGGCAACGGGTCGGTGGCGCTGTGCCAGCAGCTGGTGCAGGCGGTGGCCGGCGACGGCGACGAGGTCGTGTTCGGGTGGCGCTCGTTCGAGGCGTACCCGATCGTCACGCAGATCACCGGCGCCCGGCCGGTCCTGGTGCCCAACACCGCCGACCACCGGCTGGACCTCGCGGCCCTGGCCGCCGCCGTCACCGATGCGACCCGGCTGATGTTCGTCTGCACCCCGAACAACCCGACCGGCACCGCACTGACGCAGACCGAGGTGGTCGAGCTCCTCGACGCCGTCCCCGACGACGTGCTCGTCGTCATCGACCAGGCCTACCGCGAATTCGACCGGTCGACCGATCCCGTCGACGGGGTGAAATTGGCCCTGAGCAGGCCGAACGTCGTGGCCCTGGGCACGCTGTCCAAGGCCTACGGATTGGCCGGCGTGCGGGTCGGGTACGCGGTGAGCACCCCGGAGACCATCTCTGCGCTGCGGAAGGTCGCCATCCCGTTCGCGCTGTCCAGCATCGGCCAGGTCGCGGCCATCGCCGCGCTGAAGGCCCGGGACGAACTGGTGCCCCGCTGGGAGCAGGTGGTGTCCGAACGTTCCCGGGTGGTCGCCGCGCTGACCGCCGGCGGTTACGAGATCCCGCCCACCGAGGCCAACTTCGTCTGGCTGCCGCTGCGGGAGGACGCCAAGGCGTTCGCGGAGCACTGCGAGACCCACAAGGTCGTCGTCCGCGCCTTCCCCGACGCCGCCGGCGGGGTGCGGGTGACCATCGGCAGCCCCGAGGAGAACGACGCGTTCCTGGCCGCCGCGGCAGCGTGGACAGGGCGGCGGTCCAGCGACTGATGGCCGGCGACGTCCATCCCTTGTCGTAACTTACAACGCACTTGCAACATCGTGGTAAGTGGTCAGTGAAGTGGTAAGTTCGCGTCATGCGGATGGACGACTCCGACCTTGCTGCCGTCCTATCGCTTCTTCGCCGACTGGGCGGGGAACCCAGCCACATCGAGGCCAAGAAGGCCGAGGGTGGCCTCCCCAAGTCTCTTCGCGAGACCCTGTCTGCCTTTGCCAACACCGATGGTGGCTCCATCATCCTGGGCGTCGACGAGTCCGCTGGCTTCGCAGTCATCAACCTGGCGGACCCCATGGGACTTCGAGACGGCCTCGTCCAGATGGCGCGGGACGACATCACACCAGCACTCCAGATCGCTGCTGAGGTGACGGAGCTGGAGGGACACCTGGTTGTTGCTGCCGAAGTGCCAGCGGCTCCGTCAGATGCCCGGCCGGTGTACGTCACCGCCCAGGGCCTCGCCACCGGCTCGTACATCCGAGGCGGCGACGGTGACAGACGCATGACACAGGCCGAGATTGCTTTGAGCGTTGCCGGACGGGGCCAGCCCGTCTATGACCGCGAACCGGTGCTGGGTTCCAGCAGGGCAGATCTGGATGTGGACCAATTGCAGCGGACGCTCCGCCGAATTCGTAGCTCGGGGCACCGGTGGGCGGCCCAGGCAGACGACACCGCGCTGACGCACCGGCTCGGCATCACGACAGGTTCGGATGAGGACGCGCCGCTGACGCTGGCCGGCCTCCTGTGTTATGGATTGTTTCCTCAGCAGTTCTTTCCGCAGCTCATGTTGTCAGTGGTCGTACACCCTCCGCAGGACTCAGAGTCCGTGCGATTCATCGACAACCAGACTGTGAGGGGGGCTATTCCTGAAATGGTCGAGAACGCCCTCCGAGTCATCCAGCGGAACACGGCCGTCAGGTCGACGATCAGCGAACGCGGTGGGCGGCAGGATGAGCCGGACTACCCTGCCGTCGCAGTGCGCGAAGCGCTCGTGAACGCTCTCCTCCATCGCGACTACAGCCCGACCACGCGAGGGACACAGGTTCAGGTCGACATCACGCCTGAGCAGCTGAAAATCACGAGTCCGGGGGGGCTTTTCGGAGGCGTGCTGATCGAGTCACTGGGGGACGAGGGCATCTCGTCATCCCGCAATGCGACCCTCGCCAGTCTCCTATCGGAGACCTACCTGCCGAGTTCCGATGACCTGGTCTGCGAGAATCGCGCGACTGGGATCCCCTCGATGATGGCGGCGGCAAGACGCCGCGGAATTTCGCCTCCGCACTTTTCCACGACAATCTCGCGATTTGTGGTTTCAATGGATCGTTCCGAGTTGCTCGGTCCCACAACACAGAAGTGGATCGATTCTCTGCGCGCAAACCTCCCGACCAATCACCACCGAATCGCCATCGCACTGCTGCGATCAGGGCCGGTCACCAACGAGATGCTGCGACAGTGGGGCATCGATCGAATTCAGGCCGGCGCCGTTCTGCGAGACATCGTCGACCAGAACCTGGCCATCAGAGACGGAGGGCGCCGATACGCGAGGTACACCTTGGCTCCGGGATCTCCGGCCGACTCACAGCCAGACCTTTTCGGGGAGGTTTCGCCACTCAGGCAGGCGGAAGGCCGGACCGCCTCGCTGATCGGCGCCCTGGTCAAACGCGGAACAGCCAAAGCTGCCGATCTCGTCCAGGACACCGGACTGAGCCGCACTGCAGTGGTCAATCAACTCAACAAGCTCATCGAGTCCGGTGCTGTCGAAGCGATCGGTCATGCTCGTAGTCCAACGCGTACCTACCGCTGGGCGACAGATACGCCCACCCCGACTGATCGTTGACAGGACTGCCTTACTACTGGCGGAGGCGGAGGGATTCGAACCCCCGAGGCTTTGACACCTGGCCGCTTTCAAGGCGGCTTCCTTCGGCCACTCGGACACGCCTCCGGCCGGGAGCTTAGTCGGCGGCGGAGCGTCGTCCGGACAAGCTCCGCCGTTCGGCGGTCGCGGACAGGGCGCCGTACCGGACACTGGGACGAACATCCCAGGGAGGTCTTCGTGTCGACATCATCCGATTCGTCCGCGTCGTCGCCGGCCGGGGCCGCCGATTTCCACCGCCTCGGCCGCGAGAAGTACGTCGAGATGACGACGTTCCGGAAGAACGGCGTCCCGGTCCGCACACCCGTCTGGATCGGCGCCGGCAACGGTGATCTGGTGGTGTTCACCGCCCCGGACAGCGGCAAGGTCAAGCGCATCCGCAACAACGGTGCGGTCGAACTGGCCCCGTGCGGGCGGCGCGGGGAAGTCGACCCGGACGTGGTGCGCACCCCTGGGCGGGCCCGGATCATCACCGACCCGGACGAGCAGCAGTGGGCGTACGGCCGGCTGGCCGAGTCGTACCCGTTCGCGTTCCGCGCGCTGACCTTCGTCGGCGCGGTGGCCACGCTCGGCCGCCGGAAGCGCTGCTGGTTGCGGATCTCGCCGGTCGGTGCGGCGGACTGACGTGAAGTGACCCCGCGGCCCGCTTCATCGGCGCCAGCGCCCGCCGTCGAGGGCCGACCGCGAGGCCCCGAATCTGCGGCCGTCAGCACGCATACTGTGATCCCGCCACTGCATGCAGCTGCGTCACTGGGCCCGGCACCCGCCGGAGAAACCATCTGCACGGGTCGGCGCTCCGAATCACCGGCACGGCCCGGCACGAGCGCGGGTCGGGCGGCGAGGAGAGGGGTCACTGACGTGCGCATCGCGGTCATCGGGAGCGGGGTCGCCGGGCTGACCTCGGCCTATCTGCTGCGACGGGTCGGTGAGGTCCATCTGTTCGAGGCCGACGGCCGGTTGGGCGGGCACGCCCACACCCACGAGGTGCCGCTCCGCGACGGCCGGGTCGCCGGCCTGGACAGCGGGTTCCTGGTCCACAACGACCGCACCTACCCGAACCTGCTGCGACTCTTCGCCGAGCTCGAGGTGCCCACCCAGGACGCCGAGATGTCGATGAGCGTCTGCT
Source organism: Nakamurella flava (assembly GCF_005298075.1). Taxonomy (NCBI): domain Bacteria; kingdom Bacillati; phylum Actinomycetota; class Actinomycetes; order Nakamurellales; family Nakamurellaceae; genus Nakamurella; species Nakamurella flava. The sequence goes on along the minus strand of NZ_SZZH01000007.1, from coordinate 13,473 downwards.
GCGACGGGTGCGGGCTGGAGTACGCCGGCGCCAAAGGGCTCAGCGGCCTCTTCGCCCGCCCGTCGTCCCTGGCCCGTCCCCGTTACCTGGCCATGTTGCTGCAGGTCAAGCGCTTCCACGCGCGGGCCCGCCAGCTCCTGGACGACGAGTCGCCGACCGCCGACGCGGTCACTCTCGACGAGTTCGTCCGGACGAACCGCTTCGGCACCTACTTCACCACCCACTTCCTGTATCCGCTGGTCGCGGCGGTCTGGTCGTGCGGGTTCGACGGGGCCCGCACCTACCCGGCGCGCTACCTGTTCCGCTTCCTGGACAACCACGGGATGCTCACGGTCACCGGGTCGCCGCAGTGGCGGACCGTCACCGGCGGGTCCCGGACGTACGTGGAGCGGGTGGCCAAGCAGCTGTCGTCGGTCGCGACGGCGACCCCGATCCGCGCCGTCACCCGGCACGCCGACGGGGTCGAGCTCCGCGACGAGACCGACGAGGTGCACCGCTTCGACCGGGTGGTCCTGGCCACCCATCCCGATCAGGCCCTGGCGATGCTGGCCGACGCAACGGCCGACGAGCAGCGGCTGCTGTCCCGCTTCGGCTACGTCCCGTCCACCGCGTTCCTGCACACCGACGGGTCGCTGCTGCCGTCGGCGCCGCGGGCCCGGTCGTCGTGGAACTACCGGATGGCCTCCTGTGCCTCCGACGACCAGCGCGTGCACATCAGCTACGACCTCAACCGGTTGCAGCGGGTCGACGACCGTGACGACCACGTCGTCACCCTGAACCCCGATCACGAGATCGACCCGGCCCGGGTGCTGGCCCGCATGGAGTACGCGCATCCGACCTACACGCCGGACAGCGTGGCCGCCCAGCGGGAGATCGGCGTACTGAACACCGACCGGACCGCGTTCGCCGGGGCCTGGCAGGGCTGGGGTTTCCATGAGGACGGGTGCGCGTCCGGGGTGCGCGCGGCGGCGGCGTTCGGGGCGGGGTGGAACGTCGGGTGACCACCCTGGACCGCCCGGCCGCGGGGCAGTCGGACCCGTCTCCGCACCTCGACGACCGGGGCGAGGCGTGGGCCTGGCTGTACCCGGCGACCGTCGGGCACCGCCGCAACCCGTCGGCGCCCGGGGCGGTCACCCGGCAGTTCCGCTACCGCAGCTACTACTGGCTGGTCGACGTCGATGTCCTCGCCCGACGGGAACCGGTGGCCCGCCCGCTGCGGCCGTTCGCCCGCTTCCGGAGCGCCGACCACCTCGGGGACCCGGACCGCAGCCTGGCCGCCAACGCCCGTGCGGTGCTGGCCGAGGCGGGGCTCCGCGCCGACCGGATCCTGCTGCTGACCTGCCCGCGGGTGGGCGGCCACGTCTTCAACCCGCTGTCGGTCTTCTACTGCCTGGTCGGTGAACCGGGCGCCGAGCGGCTGGACGCGGTGATCGCCGAGGTGCACAACACGTACGGCGGCCGGCACGTCTACCTGCTCCGCCCCGACGGGACCGGGCGGGACACCACCGAGAAACGGTTCTACGTCTCGCCGTTCCTGCCGATGGGCGGCCGGTATCTGATGCGCGTGCCCCCACCCGACGAGAACCTCGCCGTCTCCATCGCCCTGCAGCAGGACGGCGCCACCCCGTTCGTCGCCACCCTCACCGGCCGGCGCCGGCCCGCGACCACCGCGAACGTGCTGCTCACGCTGCTCCGCTGGCCCCTGGTCACCCTGCGGACGGCGGCGTTGATCCGCTGGCAGGGCATCCGGTTGTGGCTGCGCCGGGTGCCGGTGCAGCCCCGGCCGCCGGACGCCACCCGGGCCGAAGACGGACGCTGAACGACGACGAGCCGCGCCCCACCCGGGGATCGCGGCTCGTCGGCGATCAGGATCAGTCCCGGGCGCGGTGCCGTCCGCCGGCCGGCTGGGCGGCCGACCCGTCGGTCGCGGCGCCGTTGCTGGTCGACCCGTCGCTCGCGGCCCCGTCCAGCGGTGCGGTCAGCCCCGAGGCCGGCTGGCCGTCGACCCGGGCGTGCGCACCGCGGACCGTCGCACCGTCGGAGTCCGGACCCGAGGCCCCACCAGCGCCCACCCCGACCATCGCGGGAGCGGGACGGTCGGCGTCCAGCTGGGCCAGCAGCTTCTCGCCCTCGATGTCGACGTTCGGCAGGATGCGGGCCAGCCAGGCCGGCAGGTACCAGGCGGCCTGGCCGAGCAGCCGCATGATCGCCGGGGTCAGCGTCATGCGGACGACGAACGCGTCGACCAGCACACCCAGACCCAGCGCGAACCCGATCGAGGCGATGATCTTGTCCGGCGCCAGCATGAAGCCGGCGAATACCGACGTCATGATGATCGCCGCGGCGGTGACGACCCGGGAGCCGTTGGCGAAACCGGTGACCACCGCGGTCTTCGGGTCGGCGCCGTGCACGTACGCCTCGCGCATACCGGACACCATGAACACCTGGTAGTCCATGGCCAGGCCGAACAGCACGCCGATCAGCAGGATCGGCAGGAAGCTGATGATCGGCGCTGGGGTGTCCACCCCGAAGATCGCCGACAACCAGCCCCACTGGTAGACCGCGACGACGGCGCCGAAGGCGACGCCGATGGAGAGCAGGAAGCCGAGGGCGGCGACGACCGGCACGACGATCGACCGGAAGACGAGCAGCAGCAGGACCAACGCCAACCCGACGACGATCAGCAGGTACACCGGCAGCGCCGACGCCAGCTTGTCGGAGATGTCGATGGCCACGGCGGTCAGCCCGGTCACCTTCAGGGTCGCGCCGACCTGGCTGCCGAGCGGGCCGGCCTGATCGCGCAGGGTGTGGACGAGGTCGACGGTCGCCTCGTCCGACGGCCCGGACTTCGGAACGACGGTGATCAGTCCGTAGCTGCCGTCCGGGCTGGCCCCGGCCGGGAGGGCCACGGCGACATCCGGGCTGGCGGTCTGCAGTGACTGCGCCACGCCGCCCAGGATCTGCTGCATCGAGGCCGGGTCGGTGCCCGGGTTCAGCGCGACCGTGACCAGCAGCGGCCCGTTCGCCCCGGCGCCGAACGACGAGGTGACCGCGTCGTAGGCCTGCCGCTGGGTGGTGTCGGGGGACGCAGAACCGTCGTCCGGCAGGCCGAGCTGCAGCGAGGTGACGGGGATGGCCAGCACGCCCATCGCGACGACGCCGCCGACGAGGAACAGCGCGGGCTTGCGGGCGATGGCCCGGATCCACCGGTTCGGCTCGTGGTGCTCGACGGTGGCCGACGACCCGGCCGACCCGTCGCGCAGGGCGGCGGCCGCAGCGCGCGCCTTGCGGGGCAGCACCTTGTCGCCGGCGAAGCCGAGCAGGGCGGGCAGCAGGGTGATCGCGATCAGCACGGCGACGGCCACGGTGCCGGCGGCGGCGATCCCCATGATCGACAGGAACGGGATGCCGACGACCGACAACCCGGCCAGGGCGATGAGCACGGTCAGGCCGGCGAACACCACGGCACTGCCGGCGGTGCCGTTGGCCCGGGCGATCGACTCCTCGATGGCCATCCCGCCCTTCACCTGGGCGCGGTGCCGGGACACGATGAACAGCGCGTAGTCGATGCCGACGGCCAGGCCCAGCATCAGGGCCAGGATCGGTGCGGTGTTGGACATCTCGATGGCCGATGAGGCCCACAGGATGCCGGACACCCCGGTGCCCACCCCGATCAGCGCGGTCAGCATCGGCAGACCGGCGGCCACGAACGAGCCGAAGGTGATCATCAGGACGACCAGCGCGACGATGACGCCGAGCCCCTCGGTGGACCCGACCGACGGGGCCTGCGGAACGGTCCCGCCGCCGCGGAAGATCTGCAGACCGTCGACCTGGTTGGCGTCCGCGATGGTCTTGATCTCGTTCTGGGTCTCCAGCGGGATCTCGGTGAGCTGCCCCTTGAACGACGCGGTCGCGAAGCCGACCCGCTGGTCGGGCGAGACGGTGCGTGCGGTCGCCGGATCGACGATCGACGTCACGCCGGGCAGCCCGGAGACCTCCTTGACGACCGTTCCGATGGCCTGCTGATAGGCCGGGTCGGCCAACGTCTTGCCCTCGGGGGCGACGAAGACGATCCGGCCGGTGGCATCGCCGGAGCCGGGGATCTTCTCGTTCAGCTCGTCCAGGGCGGCCTGGGCGGGGGTGCCCGGAATGGACAGCGAGGTGGTGAAGGTGCCGGCCAGGGTGGCCGCGGCGGTGCCCATCCCGAAGAAGATCACCAGCCAGCCGATGAGGAACGCGCGACGGTGACCGACGGCCAGCCGTCCGAGTCGGTACAGGAAGGTGGCCATCAGTTCTCTCCGTCGGATCGGGCGGGGCGGGTGGTGGGGGCGGCCGGACGCGATGCGGCCCCGGGCAGGGCGGTCAGGTCGATGAAGGAGAAGGCCAGGGCGATGCGCTGCTGGAAGCCGAGCAGACCGTCGGGGCGACCGGCGTCGAACCAGTCGCGCAGACACTCGCCCCCGGCGAGCAGGGCGTAGCCGGCGAACAGGCGCAATTGCAGGTCGTCGGCGGGGACGTCGAGGAACTCGCCGAGGGCCTGGCTGAGGTCGGCGGCGAGCTCGGTCTCCAGGGCCGTGCTCATGGCCTGGACCTCGGGTTCGGCCTCGCAGACCTCGTGCAGCAGCTCCCAGCGATGCGGCAGGTCGGTGGCCAGCCGCTCGAGCGCGGTGGCCAGCACCTCGATGAGGGGCGTCCTCGCCGGGGCCTGCCGGACGGTCTGCAGGACGTCGTCCAGCCAGCCGGCGCTGACGGCGACCAGGCACTCGGCCTTGCCGGAGAAGTAGTTGGAGAAGGTGCGACGGGAGACGCCGACCCGCTCGGCGATGTCGGCCACGGTGACGTGGTCGTAGCCACGTTCGGCGACCAGGGCCAGGGCCGCGTCGGCCATCGCCCGCCGGGTCGCGTCCTTCTTGCGCTCGCGCAGGCCGACGGCCGGTTCGGCGGTGGGGGTGGAGGTGCTCACCGGGCCACAGTAACGACGATCTTGCCCATTGCGCAAACTTTCCTCCCGGGCAAAAATGCCGGACCGGTCACAGCCGCGAGAGTCACCGACCTTCACAGTGCGTGGTCCGCCGAGCGGCCCGGGCAGATCAGCGGCCGTCTTCACCCGATCGGAAACCTCATCGGGTGTCGTCCCGACCCGCGCCCGAGCCGCCGTCGGCCCCACCGCTTAACCTGTGGCCACCGCCACCTGCGCGGGTGATCGACCGGTGATCCGGCGGCAGCCGACATCGCCACCGTCCTGAGGAGGGGCCATCAAGTTCAACCCGAATGCGCGGCTGGACACCTCGCAGGTCCAGGACCGGCGGCGCAGCGGCGGACGGGTCACCGTGCCCACCGGCGGCGGCTCCGGGGGTGGCTTCGGCGGGATGCCGTCCGGCAAGGGTGGACTGGCCGTCGGCGGCGGCGCCCTGGGCATCATCGGCATCATCGTCTTCGTGATCCTGTCGATGGTCAGCGGCGGCGGGGGCGCCAGCAGCTCCCCCGGGCTCCTGCAGGGACTGGCCGACAGCGGATCGAACTCCTCGCTCGACAGCGGTCAGCTGGCGAGCTCCTGCCGTACCGGCGCGGATGCCGCGACCAACGAGGACTGCGCGAACGTCGCGTTCATCAACTCGATCCAGGACTACTGGTCCGACACCTTCGCGGCGTCCGGGGTCACCTACCGACCGGCCACCACGGTGTTCTACTCCGGCCAGACGCCCACCGGCTGCGGCCCCGGCGACAAGGGCATGGGGCCGTTCTACTGCCCCGCCGACCAGCGGGTCTACGTCGACCTCACGTTCTGGGAGGAGCTGAAGAACCGCTTCGGCGGCAACGACGCGCCCTTCACCCAGGCCTACGTCCTGGCCCACGAGTACGGGCATCACGTCCAGAACCTGCTCGGGACCAGCGACCGGGTCGGCAACGCGGTGGGAGCCACGTCCGGTGCGGTGCGCCTGGAACTGCAGGCCGACTGCTACGCCGGGGTGTGGGCCAACCACGCCACGTCCACGCCGGGCGCCGACGGTCAGGTCCTCATCACCGACATCTCGCAGACCGACCTGAACAACGCGCTGCAGACCGCCGGCATCATCGGCGACGACTACATCCAGTCCGAGCTCGCCGGCCAACGCGTCGACCCGTCCCAGTTCAGCCACGGCACCTCCGCCCAGCGGCAGAAGTGGTTCACCACCGGCTACCAGACCGGGCAACCGCAGGCCTGCAACACGTTCGAGACCAACGACCTGGGCTGAGCCCCACCCGCGACTTGGTCAAGACCGCCGCTATTCCGTCGGCGAGGCGGCGTGTCGTCCCCAGTCGCGGCGACGGTCGGCAACAGGTCCGGAGTCGAACCCCGTCGGCACCTACAGTGACTCGCTGTGCCCGCCGACTCATCCGTCCGCAGTCGACGACCGGGCGGCATCCCCGTCCCGCTGTTGTTCCTGGCCTCGGGCATCAGCCAGTACCTCGGCGCCGCCCTCGCGGTCAGCCTGTTCACCGTCGTGACGGCCGCCGGGATCGCCTGGTGGCGGATCGCGGCGTCGGCGGTCGTGCTGCTGGCCTGGCGGCGACCGTGGCGCAGCCGCTGGACCCGCACGGAACTGCTGCACTCGGCGGTGTTCGGGGTCGTGCTGGCGACCATGAACGTCTCGTTCTACATCGCCATCGATCACCTGCCCCTGGGCACGGCCGTGGCCATCGAGTTCCTCGGCCCGGTCGCCGTCGCCGCCATCACCGGATCGGGGTGGCGGGACCGGGTGGCCATCGTGCTGGCCGCCGGCGGCGTCGTCCTGCTGTCGATCGTGGAGCTGGGCACCGGCGAGTCCGGAACCGTCGTCGGCCTGATCGCCATCGGCATCTCCGGGCTGACCTGGGCCGGTTACATCCTGCTGGGCCGGCGGATCGCCGCCCGGCGGGACGGCATCTCGTCGCTCGCCGTCGGGATGACCGCCGGGGCGCTGTTCTACCTGCCGCTCGGCGTCACCGTCATCACCCCGGTCGTCGCCGACCTCGGCCGGCTGGCCGCGGTGCTCGGCATCGCCGTCCTCAGCTCAGTGGTGCCGTACGCGCTGGAACAGGTCGTGCTGCGGCGGGTGACCGCGGCCCGGTTCGCGATCCTGCTGGCCCTGCTCCCGGTGACCGCCGCGCTGGTCGGCGCCGTCGTGCTCACCCAGGTCCCCACCCCGGCCGAGCTGGCCGGCATCGCCCTGGTGTGCACGGCCATCGTGCTGTCCGCCGACCGTCCCCCGCCGCAGGACGCCGCGTCGCTCCCGGCGACGTCCTGACCCCGGCCCCCTGGGGACTTGGTAAAGACCGCCGCTGTTTCTGTCGCGGAGGCGGCGTGTTGCGCTCAGTCGCGCCCAGCAGGTCAGGTCGTGGGCAGCCCGAGCAGCCCACGACAGGCGTCCAGACCCGCCACCCGCAGCGTCCAGTCCGGCCGGCGGAAGTCCTCGGGCGTCACCATCAGTCGCTGCGACACCGCGCGTTCACCGGGTCGGCGTTGGACGTACTCGAGGCCGTTGGGCCGGTAACCCAGCCGGTCGGAGACGCCGCGGGAGCGCGGGTTGTCGACGAACGGTCATGCGCCTCCCTCGATCCCGCCCTCGCCCCGCCGCGACTGGGTAAAGACCGCCGCTGTTCTGTCGCAGAGACGGCGTGTTGCGCCCAGTAGCGCGGTAGGGGACGCCGGTTGGGCGGCCGATGCGAGTGGACCGAACCTAGGGCACGGCCGGGCCCCCGGTCAGGCGGATTACCCTCGGGCCCATGTGGGCGGTGACCGTGGACGAGCCGGGTTCTCCGGCGACGCTGGGCTGGAACGAGGTGCCCGACCCCGAGCCGGGGCTCGGTGAGGTCGTCATCGACGTCGCCGCGGCCGGGGTGAACCGGGCGGACCTGTTGCAGGCATCCGGGCACTACCCGCCGCCGCCGGGGGCGTCGACGACCCTGGGGCTGGAGTGTTCGGGGACGATCAGCGCGGTCGGCGACGGAGTCACCGAGTGGCCGACCGGCGAGCCGGTGTGCGCGTTGCTGGCCGGCGGCGGATACGCGGAAAAGGTCGTCGTGCCTGCCGCCCAGGTCATGCCCGTCCCGGCCGGGGTCGATCTGGTCGACGCGGCCGGGCTGCCCGAGGTCGCCTGCACGGTCTGGTCGAACCTGGTCCTCACCGCTGGGCTGCGCTCCGGGCAGACGGTGCTGATCCACGGCGGGTCGTCCGGGATCGGCACGATGGCGATTCAGGTGGCGAAGGCCCTGGGGGCGACGGTCGCGGTGACCGCCTCCCGGCCCGAGGCGCTGGCCGCCTGCCGCGAACTCGGCGCCGACATCACCATCAACTACCGCGACGAGGACTTCGTCGAGGCGCTCCAGCAGGCCACCGACGGCCGGGGCGCGGACGTCATCCTGGACGTGGTGGGGGCCAAGTACCTGGCCCGCAACGTCGCCGCCCTGGCCGACGGCGGCCGCCTCGTCGTCATCGGCATGCAGGGCGGGACGACGGCCGAACTGGACATCGGCGCGCTGCTGCGCAAACGCGCCGGCGTCATCGGGACGGCGCTGCGGTCCCGTCCGGTGACCGGTCCGGGGTCCAAGGGCGAGGTGGTCACGGCGGTCGTGGAGCACCTGTGGCCGCTGATCGCCGCGGGTCGCGTGCGCCCGGTCATCGACCGCGTGATCGAGATGTCCGACGCCGGTCAGGGCCATCGCCGGTTGGCCGAGGGTGGACATCTGGGCAAGGTGCTGCTGCGGGCCCCCGGCGGGGAACAGTTCAGCTGACGGACCCGTACCGTCCGCATCCGGATCAGCACCACCACCGATAGGAGACACGACGTGACCGAGACGCCGAACCAGAAGGTCGTGGTCATCGGCCCGGACGGCCAGCCGGTGGGCTACGCCGACGTGCCGGCCACCGACGGACGGTCCGGTGACGGCCCCACGTCGGGCGACCAGGGGCAGGACGGTCCGGTGTCGCCGGGCGACGCGATCGGCGAGCCGGCCAAGGTCATGCGGATCGGCACCATGATCAAACAGCTCCTCGAGGAGGTCCGGTCGGCGCCGCTGGACGAGGCCAGCCGGGCCCGGCTCAAGGAGATCCACCAGCGATCGATCAAGGAGCTGGAGGAGGGACTGACGCCGGATCTGCGGGAGGAACTGGAACGGCTGTCCCTGCCGTTCGACTCGGACGAGGTGCCGTCGGAGTCCGAGCTGCGGATCGCCCAGGCCCAGCTGGTCGGCTGGCTGGAGGGTGTGTTCCACGGACTGCAGGCCGCGCTCGTCGCCCAGCAGGTGGCGGCCCGCGCACAGCTCGAACAGATGCGTCGGGGTGCGCTGCCGCCCGGCCTGGGCGGCGGGGAGGGCGGACCCGGGCATCCGTTGGGCGGTGGGTCCGGCACCGGCCAGTACATCTGAGCCGAGGACGACCCGGGGGGGCGAGATGACGATCGACGAGGGGAACGGGCGGCGACCGGCGGCTACTGGTGACGTGCCGACGGCGATGGAGGTGACCCGGTCGGCCGGTCCCGCGGCGTTGCTCCGCATCGCGTCGGTCCGGGCGACGGAGATCCTGCTCATCGTCCTGGGCGTCGGTTTCCTCACCACCGCCGACGACCTCGGGGTGTGGTTCCTGGTCTGGTGGAACGTCGTCGCCTTCGTCTACATCGTCGTCGGCGCGGTGGTGCTGCGACGGAGCCGGCGGGGCACACGCGTGCTGAATCGGCACCCGTGGACCGGCCGGCTGCGGATCACGTTCCTGATGGTCACCATGGTCAGCCTGACCGGTCTGGGCGCCGCGATCGACGTGGCCTGGGGCGACGCGGAGCAGCTCACCGAGGAGCAGCAGTTCTGGCACGCCATCACGGGCACCATCGCGATGCTGCTGGCCTGGGTCCTGCTGCACAGTGCCTACGCCCGGTGGTACGCCGGGCATTACGACCGGATCGGCGGTGGGTTGCGGTTCCCCGAGACCGAGGTTCCTGGCCCGGTCGACTTCCTGTACTTCGCCATGACGATCGGCACCGCGTTCTCGGCCTCGGACACCCTGGTGACCACCACCGAGATGCGCTGGCACGTCCTGGTGCACCAGGTGGTCGCGTTCTTCTTCAACGCGGCGGTGCTGGCGTTCGCGATCGGGATCCTGCGCTGACTCAGAGCGGCCGCTCGTGCTCGCGGTCCTGTTCCCTCTCCCGCGCCGTCCGTACCGCGTCCTGCACGGCCGGGGCGCCGGACCTGCCCGGAACCCGCAGGGCCATCAGCGGTGTCGTCTCGTCCCAGACGGTGCCGGCGGCGAGATCGGCGCGCCGCCGGGCGATCCCGGACAGCGTCTCCAGCACGACGCGGTTGCCGAGCATGGCGGTGACGTCGGCGTGGTCGTAGGCCGGGGCGACCTCCACGATCTCCAGGCCGACCAGGTCCGCCTCGCGACCGATGCGACGGACGGCGTCCAGCAGTTCCCGACCGGTCAGCCCGCCGGGTTCCGGGGTGCCGGTTCCCGGTGCGAGACCGGGCTCGACGACGTCGATGTCGACGGACAGCCAGACGCCGTCGGTGTCGGTGGCGGCGATGGCCAGCGCCTCGGTCAGCACGGCGTCCAGCCCCCGGCGGCCGATCTCGGCCATCTCGTAGCAGCGCATGCCCTGCTCGGCCATCCACTGCAGTTCGGGGGGCTCGGGCCAGTAGCCGCGCAGGCCGATCTGCAGGAACTTGTCCCCGGGGACCGCGCCGGACTCGATGAGCCTGCGCATCGGCAGGCCGTGCCCGTAGAGCGACCCGAACTGGATGTCGCCGGTGTCGGCGTGCGCGTCGAAGTGGATGACGGCCAGCCGGCCGAACCCCAGATGCTCGGCGACGGCGGTGATGTCGGGTTGGGCGACGGTGTGGTCGCCGCCCAGGACGACGGGGATCTTCCCGGCCGCGGCGACGGTGTGCACGGCCTGGCGCAGCGCGTCCAGTGACCGGGTGATCTCGGTGGGGGCCATCTCGACGTCTCCGGCATCGACCACCCCGAGGTCGAGGAGGGGATCGACGCGCAGGGCCAGATGTGGCCGGGAGCCGGTGTGTTCGGAGTAGTCGCAGGACCGCAGGGCCATCGGTCCCATCCGCGCACCGGAACGGTAGGAGGTGCCCGAGTCGAACGGGGCGCCGATGATGACCGCCTGCGCGTCGGCCCAGCTGGCCGGGTCGGAAAGGTCGCACCGCGGCACCCCGGTGAACGTGATGTCCGGTCCGTACATCGAGCCGTAGCGGGTCATGCGGTCAGTGTGCCGCGCAGAGGTGGCGCTCCGGTCGCGGACACCCGCCGGTCCGGCCAGGATGGCTCGATGGGGACCGTCGACGACTATCTGGCCGGCCTGGAACCGGCCGACGCCGACCTCGTCGGCCGCATCTACGCCGTCGCCCGGACCGTTGCCCCGCAGGCCGAGCAGGGCACGAGCTACGGCATGCCCGCATTGCTGTTCCGGGGCAAGGGCCTGCTGGCGGTGATGCGGGCACGCAAGCACATCGGTGTCTACCCGTTCAGCGCCGCCGCCGTCGAGGCCGTCGCCGACCGGCTCACCGGGATCGACCACGCCAAGGGCACGATCCGGCTCCCCCCGGATCAGCCGATCGACGAGGAGTTGGTCCGCGCCCTGGTCACGGCGCGCCTGGCGCAGATCGACGGTCGCTGACGCGCGAACCATCGCCGGCAGCGGTACGGCAGTGTGCCGTTGCACAACGAAAGTCGTTGTCGCAGAACGACTGTCGATTCTGTGAAGACCTTGTGAACCGATCGTGTGAACACATAGTTTGTGGTCACTCACCCGGCGTCATCGCAGGGCGCATCCCTCGGGTCGGGCCCCAGGCCCACGCCCCCGTTCGGCGCGCCCTGACCGCGGACCCACCGGACACCGTCGTTCGTAGGAGAGGTCGATGCCCCACCCTGCCCGCAGATTCGCCGGGCTGCTGTTGACGGCACTCGTCATCGGCAGCACCGTCAGCGTGACCACCCCGGCGGCGGCCGCACCCCCGTCCCCACCGCCCGGCGGCATCCCCGTCCCCACGGTCAGCGCGCCCCTCCCGGTCACCGCCGATTCCTACCCGTTCGGCGCGGCCGACCACCAGTTGCGCCCACAGGACCTCCGCAAGGACCAGTACGTCGAGGAGGAGTACCTGGTCAGCGGGAAGGCCAACGTCTACACCTGGCCCGGGCCCGGGCCGGCCGAGATCCGCACGGCCGACGCGCCGTACACCACCCGCGTCCTCGTCCGCCGCCCGGACAACGGCAAGCGGTTCAGCGGAAACGTCGTCGTCGAGATGCTCAACCCGTCCAACCGGTTCGACCTCAACATCGGCTGGGCGGTGGCCCAGCGGCAGATCATCGCCAACGGCGACGCCTGGGTCGGGATCACCGCCAAGCCCATCTCGGTGGACGCGCTGAAGACGTTCGACCCGCAGCGTTACGCGCCCCTGTCGTTCGCCAATCCGCTCCCGTCGGACGACCCGGCCAACTGCCAGGCGGTCGCCACCGACAGCTCCCGCAGCACCGAGAACGGGCTGGCCTGGGACATCTACAGCCAGGTCGGCACGTGGCTGCGCAGCGACGCCCCGACCAACCCGCTGCGCTATGCGAAGAACCGCAGCCAGGTCACCAAGGCCTACGGCTTCGGCTATTCGCAGACCGGCGGCTACCTGGTCAACTACATCAACGGCATCCACCCGCGGGTCGTCGCCGCGCAGGGCAAGCCGGTCTACGACGCCTACATCGTCGCGGTCGCCGGCGGCGCCTTCGTCGGCGCCGTGCCGATGAACCAGTGCGAGGCCGCCCCGCCGGTCGACGACCCCCGCCGGCAGTTCAGCAACGTGGGCGTCCCGATCATGCGGATCATGTCCCAGTCCGACTACCTGATCGGCATCGCGTCCCGGCGTCCGGACAGCGACGCTCCGGGCGATCAGTACCGGCACTACGAGATGGCCGGCGCCGGTCACGCCACCCCGGACGAGCTCTACTACTCCGCCGCCCCGGACGACATCGTGCAGGCCGGCCGGGACGTCCCGCCGCTGTCCTGCAACGAGGGACCCCGGAGCCGGTTCCCCAGCGCCATCTTCTTCGACGCGGCGCTCCGCAACATGGACGCCTGGGTCCGTAGGGGCATCGCCCCGCCGCGGGCCGAGCCGATCCGTGTCGAGAACGGCGCCCCGGTGCTCGACCGGTTCGGCAACGTGCAGGGCGGGCTCCGTTCGCCGTACCTGGACGTGCCCACCAGCACCTGGAACGGCACGGCGACCGGCGCCTCGTTCTGCTTCATCGCCGGCTGGGAGAAGCCCTTCGACCAGGCCACGCTCAAGGACCTCTACCGCAACCAGGGGAACTACCTCCGGCAGGTGCGGCAGGACGTCGACCGGCTGGTCGACCAGCGCTTCCTCACCCGGGAGGACGGACGGTGGCTCATCAAGGAGGCGACCAAGGTCAAGGTCTGCTGACCTAGGCCTCGCTCGATGGAGATCCGGCGGTGGGGGGGG